>NZ_CP040812.1:3731728-4042705 GCF_006159205.1 Antarcticibacterium flavum
CTCTGGTGTTCCATGCCCAGGTAAGGGGTTTCTACAAGAGTGAAACCATCCTCGACAAAGGGATATTCCCCAAATTTTTCGTAGAAACAATCCATCATTGGCTTCACTTCCTCAAATTGTTTCTTCGCCTTTTCAAGGTTGTAAGGCAGGACGTAGTAATCCAGGTCGAGGTTCCGGTAATTATCTTTCTTCAAAGTATCAGAGAAATGGACATAATTGCCAATATTCAGGACAATGTTATAATTGTTGATAGGATTAATGACTTTCCAGCTCCAGCGGGTGTAACCATCTTCGAGCTCTTTTTGTGAAACCAGCCGGCCATTGGAAACATTCATCAAACCTGTAGGCACTTCCACTTCTGTAAGGACTTCCTGTGGCTCATCGCTTTGATGGTCTTTATTGGGATACCATAAACTGGCTCCTGTACCCTGCACTGCAACGGCTATCCAATGGTCCCCATTATTATCCTTTTCAAACACAAAACCCCCATCCCAGGGTGCGTTTTTCGCCACCAATGGATTTCCGGAATAAAATACGAGGATAGAATCCCTTTCTCCCTTTTGTACCGGCTGTTTCAGGTCAACAAAAACAGCATTGAATTTCCTGTTGTAGTCCAATTTCTCGTTACGGTGAATAATGGAATCGATCTTCATGTTTTCAAAAAGATCTATCTGCATTACCGGCAACTGTTTCCCGGCTTCGAATGTTATGGTATTGGAACCGGAGATGTAACGTTCCTCAGGCTCCACCCTTACCTTTAGATGATACTTCAGGACATCATAAGCCCTTTCAGCTCGTAAGGATCCTCGTAGAGTGTCGGCTTCAGTATATATTCTTCCTTCCTGGCTTAATACCTGTGCAAAATTTGGCAAGGCAAGAAAAGGAATAATAAGTAGGATCAATCTTTTCATAAAGGGGAAGAGTTTATATAAATCTTTGGGGAGGAATCTTTTTTATGGATATCCTGCATTTCTGAATGGAATTTTTCAAAACCCTCTTTATTTACACCATTGGCTTTATTGTATGAGTAGTGATATTTTAAGATCTCTATGTCATCTGAACTAAGGCTTCTTATATCACTACAATTGGAAAAGTAACTTTTACAATCAAAAAGTGAAGAGCTGCCAAACATTCCTAAAGATCTAAAGAACTGATATTTTAAATTTGCCAGTTGATAAATTGGTTTTGGAATAAGATCTGAGTCCACTTGAACAAAACCTTTGTCGAGTTTTTGTTTCTCATTCCAATATACATAGTAAGAGGATTTTTTTCCTTTCAATTTAGGTTCAAAATGTATTGTGTCCTTAGAATTGATATAATAGAGGAAAAAATTTGCTTCATCTATAGTTTTAACTTCCGTAATCTTCAATGAGTCTATTGCTGCTGAAAGGCCTTCAGCAAAATCTAATAAGGCCTCCTGATGTTTTTTAGGAATAGAGGGGGCAAGAAACATCTTAATCTCATCTTCCCACAATTTCAGGGTAAGGCCTTCCTTCCAATAAACGACGTCCTTATATTTCTCCAAAAAATGAAGATCCCTGAACTCATAGAAAAGTCGTCTGCTATTGGGAGTGTCGGGGAGTATAAAATCTGCCGGCACCTGGACCATAGTATCCCTATGTATGATCTTGAGATTCTGGTAATCTTCTTTAATTAGTTCCCTGCCCATATTTCTATAAGCTTCCAGGGAAATATAAGTGGATTCAATATTCTCAGACTTTTCCTGGGCATAGAGTGCCGGGAAGGAGAGGAAGAATAGTACGACAATTAACTTTTTCAAATGACTTAAGTTTGGATTACCCCCAGGTTAAAATCTTTGGTTATAGGGGAGTGATTGGCTGCCTCGATCCCGTGGGATATCCATTTGCGGGTGTCCAGTGGATCTATAATAGCATCTGTCCATAATCTGGCAGCGGCATAATAGGGGGAAGTTTGTGCATCGTACCTTGATTTGATCTTCTCAAAGACTTCTTTCTCCTTTTCAGCATCTACTTTTTCGCCTTTTTTCGCCATAGAGGCTGTTTCTATCTGGGCAAGGACTTTGGCTGCCTGGGTTCCTCCCATCACTGCAAGTTCAGCACTTGGCCAGGCTGCAATCAATCTTGGATCGTAAGCTTTTCCACACATAGCATAGTTCCCTGCGCCATAAGAATTTCCTATGATTATAGTAAATTTTGGCACTACCGAGTTGCTCACTGCACTTACCATCTTTGCGCCATCCTTGATAATTCCGCCGTGTTCACTTTTGCTCCCAACCATAAAGCCGGTAACATCCTGAAGGAACACCAACGGAATTTTTTTCTGGTTGCAATTGGCGATGAACCTGGTGGCTTTATCGGCCGAGTCTGAGTAGATCACCCCGCCAAACTGCATCTCACCTTTTTTGGTTTTCACGATCTTTCGCTGGTTGGCAACAATTCCAACTGCCCATCCATCTATACGGGCGTAGCCGGTAATAATTGTTTGCCCATATCCTTCCTTGTACTCCTCAAAATCCGATCCGTCTACTAGCCGTTTAATGATCTCTCGCATGTCATATTGGTCCGATCGTTTTTTTGGAAGCACACCATAAAGCTCCTTGGGATCTTCTTTCGGTTTAACAGGATCCTTTCGGTTATAACCTGCCTTATCAAAATCCCCTATCTTATCCATGATATTCTTAATGGTATCCAGAGCATCCTTGTCATCCTTTGCCTTGTAATCTGTCACTCCGCTAATTTCAGAATGGGTAGTCGCCCCGCCCAGGGTTTCATTATCGATAGATTCTCCAATGGCTGCCTTTACCAGATAACTTCCTGCGAGGAAGATACTTCCGGTCTTTTCCACTATTAAGGCTTCATCGCTCATTATAGGAAGATAGGCGCCCCCGGCAACACAGCTGCCCATCACGGCCGATATCTGTGTGATACCCATACTGCTCATTATCGCGTTATTGCGAAAGATCCTTCCAAAGTGTTCTTTATCGGGGAAGATCTCGTCCTGCATTGGGAGATAAACCCCCGCACTGTCTACAAGATAAATAATAGGAAGACGGTTCTCAATTGAGATCTCCTGTGCCCTTAAGTTCTTTTTAGCGGTAATGGGAAACCAGGCTCCTGCCTTTACAGTGGCATCATTGGCAACGACTATGCATTGTTTTCCTTTCACATGGCCTATTTTCACGACCACCCCGCCACTGGGGCAGCCACCATGTTCCTCATACATTCCTTCTCCTGCAAAAGCCCCAATTTCCAGGGCATTTTTAGGATCATCCAGTAAATAATCGATACGCTCCCGGGCGGTCATTTTCCCTTTGGAGTGATGTTTCTCTATTCGTTTTTCTCCTCCTCCAAGTTTTATCTTAGCCAATTTTTCTTTGAGGGTTACAAGTAAAAGTTTGTTATGATCTTCATTTTTATTGAAGTTGATATCCATATTTCAAATTTGTTAATAGTCTCCTGTAATAAATAAATTTCGAGCCCGTAAAATAAAATTAATTCTTCCGGGCATTTTGTATCTTGGCTAAAATACAAAAACAGGAGTATTTGCACTTGCTATAAAATCATTAAAATGTGCGATCTTTGTTAAGAAGAATTGCGCAAGGTATTGCAGCGGCTACTTTCAAGCTTAAAATGAAAGAAAATATATCGCAATGTACAATGCCTTTGCCTAAAAGAACAATTGTATGGGAATGAATAAAAACAGCATTTTTGCCTGGGCATCCTTTTGTACGATGCTTATAGGTATTGCTCTCATCCTTCTGGGGGTATTGAAATATATAGATTATGCTATTGGATTCTCTACTGTAGGCATTGGTTTCTTCGTAATGTCGTGGGCGTTTAATGCCTTAAAAGGCAGGGTATAGTCGTGACAGCAGAGCAGCAAATAAAGGCCCGGCTCATAAAACACCTGGAAGGAGGGGAGGCATTTATGCCTGTTCAGGAAATGCTGAAGTACATAACGTATGAGAGGGTTGGGGAACGACCAGGGAATTTGCCTTATTCCTTCTATGAATTGTTTTATCATATTTGGTATGCGCAAAAGGATATCCTGGAGTATTGTAAAGCTGAAGATTATGCAGCTCCCAAATGGCCAGAAGATTATTGGCCTCCCGTTTCAAAGCCAGATACTCAGGCAGAGTGGAAGGAGCTGCAGGAGGCTTTTTTTCAAACCCGGAAAGAGCTCATTTTCCATCTTGAAAGCAGTGAACTTTTGCAACCTGTTGGGAATGATACAGAGCATAACCTTTTGAGAGAGATTATGCTCGTAATAGAACATAATGCTTACCACATCGGGCAATTAATGATCCTATTAAGGGAATTGGGACTATATAAATAATTTGATCGAAGCAGCGCAGGATGCGCTAAATTTAAGATATTTGTTGAACAGGATATTGGTTGCAGGGAAACCTCCAACCTTTTAATTTTAAAAAAGTTACAGAAATGGCAGATGATAAGAAAGTGATCTTTTCCATGAGTGGGGTCACTAAAACCTATCCGGGTGCTAATACTCCGGTTATTAAGAATATTTATCTAAGCTTCTTTTACGGCGCAAAGATCGGGATTTTGGGGCTTAACGGTTCAGGTAAATCCACTCTCTTGCGCATTATTGCAGGCGAAGAGAAAAATTTCCAGGGAGACGTGGTATTCTCTCCGGGATATACCGTTGGTTACCTGGAGCAGGAACCAAAGCTGGATGATGAGAAGACGGTTCTGGAAGTTGTGAAAGAGGGGGCAGCAGAGACTGTTGCCATACTTGATGAGTACAACAAGATAAACGATATGTTTGGCCTTCCTGAAGTCTATGAGGATGCAGATAAGATGCAGAAGTTAATGGACAAGCAGGCTGAACTTCAGGATAAGATCGATGCCAGCAATGCCTGGGAACTCGACACTAAGCTTGAAATAGCGATGGATGCCCTTAGGACTCCGGAACCCGATAAAAAGATAGGTGTGCTTTCCGGTGGGGAAAGAAGAAGGGTGGCTTTATGCCGACTTCTCCTACAGGAACCCGATATACTTTTACTGGATGAACCTACCAACCACCTGGATGCAGAGAGTGTTCACTGGCTGGAACATCATTTAGCTGAATATAAAGGAACTGTTATCGCGGTTACTCACGACCGCTATTTCCTTGACAATGTTGCAGGCTGGATCCTGGAACTGGACAGGGGAGAGGGTATTCCATGGAAAGGAAACTATTCTTCCTGGCTGGACCAAAAATCAAAGCGACTTGCACAGGAACAAAAGCAGGCGAGCAAACGACAAAAGACCCTGGAAAGGGAGCTGGAATGGGCACGTATGTCTCCAAAGGGTCGTCAAACCAAGCAGAAAGCCCGTTTGAACAACTATGATAAGTTGATGAGCCAGGATCAAAAGCAAATGGATGAGAAGCTGGAGATCTATATCCCTAACGGGCCAAGGCTTGGTACAAACGTAATTGAGGCCAAAGGAGTAAGCAAGGCATTTGATGATAAACTATTGTATGAAGATTTGAACTTCACCCTCCCGCAGGCCGGGATTGTGGGGATTATTGGACCCAATGGTGCGGGTAAGACCACGATCTTTAAAATGATCATGGGAGAGATAGAACCAGATAAAGGAAGTTTTGAAGTTGGGGACACGGTGAAGATCGCCTATGTAGATCAGTCACATTCAAATATAGATCCCAACAGGACAATTTGGGAGAACTTCTGTGACGGGCAGGAGCTTGTAATGATGGGAGGAAGACAGGTGAACTCCCGGGCATACCTTAGCCGATTCAATTTTGGCGGCAGTGAACAAAATAAAAAGGTTTCAGCATTATCGGGTGGAGAAAGAAACAGGCTTCACCTAGCCATCACGCTAAAGGAAGAAGGAAACGTGTTGTTACTCGATGAGCCTTCCAACGACCTGGACGTGAATACGCTGCGTGCCCTTGAAGAAGGTTTGGAGAACTTTGCAGGCTGTGCGGTGGTTATTTCTCACGACAGGTGGTTTATGGACAGGGTTTGTACCCACATCCTCGCATTTGAAGGAAACTCACAGGTTTATTTCTTCGAAGGAAGTTTTTCTGAATATGAAGAAAACAAGAAGAAGCGCCTTGGCGGCGACCTTATGCCAAAGCGAATCAAATATAAGAAGCTGGTACGCTAAGGAATTTGCAGCTAATAAAGAGAGCCCCGGATTTCCCGGGGCTTTTTTGTGATGAGTATTGAGATATGAGTAGTGAGTATTGAGATTTTTGTTAAAAGATTCTGGAGGCTAGAGACTAGAGTCTGGACCTTTTTATTTAGTATTATGTAGAAAAAATTTTCATTTCCTCGAGATTAATTCAAGCTTAAGCACAGAGTCGCAGGAGTTGAAAAGGAGTTTCACGGAGTTAATCTGGAAATGAGTATTTATTAAAAAGAAAATCAAAAAATTATTTTTCCATGTCCGGACTTTCTACTCTCCACTCTCCTCTTTTCACTTTTTAACCTACAACCTACAACCTACAACCTACAACCTACAACGTGCAACCTACAACCTACAACCTACAACTTTTGCCAACTTACAACTAATAACAAGTCTAAAAGCGAAGCGGTCTAATATCTAATATCTAGCAGCGCCAGCGGTCTCCTTTCAATACCACCTCTTCTTATTTGACTTCGATCCACTCCCTTTTCTTCCTTTTTTATGCTTGCTACCTTGTTTTTTATGTACAGGTGGTTTGGCGTCTTTATCCTGAGGATAGGGGTTGTTCTCTTCCACAGGGATCTTTGATCCAATGAGTTTTTCTATGTTTTTTATGTAATCCCTTTCATCTGCACTGCAAAATGAAATGGAAGCTCCTACATTTCCCGCCCGCCCTGTACGGCCTATCCTGTGCACGTAAACTTCGGGAAGGTTGGGAATATCAAAGTTGAGAACAAAGTCCAGGAGATCGATATCAAGGCCTCTTGCAGCCACATCTGTAGCCACCAGGATGTTTACCTCTTTGTTTTTAAATTTGTTTAGTGCAGTGGTTCGATCACTCTGACTTTTATCCCCGTGTAGGGCCTCTGCTTTAAATCCGTTTTTAGAGAGGGAGTCGAAGGCTTTTTCAACCCCGAATTTTGTCCTTCTAAAGATCAAAACAGAGCTTTCCTTCACCACATTCCGCATTACAAACAGGAGAAGTTCGGTTTTGTCAGGCTTTGGTACCAGGTATAACTTTTGGTCTACTTCCGTGGCAGCAGAGGAATTCACGTCAACTTCAATTCGCTCCGGCTCCTGCAGCAGGTTCTTTGCAAGGTCCTGTACTTTTGGCGGGATGGTGGCAGAGAACATAAGGCGCTGCTCAATGTTTGGGGAGAGTCGTATGATCTTTTGTACTTCATCAATAAAGCCCATATCCAGCATAAGATCGGCCTCATCCAACACCAGGATCTCGATTTTTTCCAGGTCTACATACCCCTGTTTCCTAAGGTCCAAAAGCCGTCCCGGGGTTGCCACAAGGATATGAACACCATCTTTTAGTAGATTTATTTGCGGCTGCATGGAAGCACCACCAAAAACTACCCCGCTTTTAATATCTGTAAACTTCGCATAGCTGCGAATATTTTCTTCTATCTGGACAGCAAGTTCCCGGGTAGGACTAAGTATAAGGATTAACGGATGTTTTACTTTAGGGTCTTTAGAGACCTGCTTGTACAGCAACTGCAGTAAAGGGATCGCAAACGCACCTGTTTTTCCCGTCCCCGTCTGTGCCGATGCCAGGACATCATTCCTCCTGAGCACCTCGGGGATCACTTTTTCCTGAACAGGAGTAGGAGTGTGGTGTCCAAGTTCGGCTATTCCCTGTTGTATTGCTGTGGATAAAGGTAAGTCTTCGAAGGTCATGTTTTTTTGTTGTATAGTGTATAAAGTATAGTGTATAATGTCTTTTTTAGCAGGTTTTGATTAGCCTACATTTTCTAAATTTGAAGTTTCCCTTATTTATTTTTATGGGGTATTTCCTATAAACAATTTACCGTATACAATATACAACCTTCAAATTACAGTATACAGTATGCAACCCTCAAAGTAAGATCAATTAATATAAAGTACCTGCGAGGTCTTCCGGCCATTTGGTGCAACCGTAACTATAAAAAGGCTGCCGCTTTCTGTATCCTCAATATCCTTATATTTTTCTTCTTCGAGGAGATAGTTCACAAATTTTGGATTTGTGTTGCTGTGCCCTACTACCAGAACGGTTTTACCGGGAGTGTTTTTTTGAAAATCCTCGTCATTTAATTTTGAGGCGTCATAAATGGTCACTTCCTTTTGCTGTGAACCGGCTACCGCCTCTGCGGTTGCCCTGGTACGTTTATAATTTGAGGAATATATCAGGTCGAAATCGACTTCTTTGAATACCTCTGCCCATTTTTTAGCCCTTACCACGCCTTCTTCTGCAAGTTCAGGATCCCGGTTATCTGGATCGCTGGTATCTTTTTCTGCATGCCTTATAAAATAATAGGTGGTTAATCCAAGGTCATCTGCCTGCTCCATTACTTGCTTATCCTTATTTGATCCTGAATTACAAGCTATGATAAATGGTAAAAAAAGTAAAAGATATTTTCGCATAGATTTAATTTTTTATATTCAGTTCCATAAGAATGAGCTGATTGATCTGTCGCCCCAGGGAATTGAAATTGTTATCACTTATCAATAAAAGGGTCCTGTTCCCATTAGGAAGAATGGGGCCAAAGGTCATCCCTTCAATATTATCAATTATATTTTCCTTAAGTTCTTTTCGTACCGATTTAAAATCGAAGATAAGGGTTTTTTTGGCTGCGGTGTATTCTTGTTTTCGAAGGTTTAAGATCTCAAGAGTATTTGATGCCTGCCTGGCATCCACATCAAAGATCCTTACCGTATTGCCCTGGCTTCCATGTCCTGCAGAAAAGGCCCTTTCCAATACCAGGAATCTATTGGGAGCATATTCAATAAGTTCGGTTAGACCGTTCACTGCAAAATATAACCAGGGGATCTTTGTTATTCCCTCCAACTGCATTACAAATTGCCTGGTAGCTTCGCCCGCTTCATTGAAATGTGTGATCCTTACAGGGCTTTTGGTAGGGAACAGTTTTGGCTTTGAACCGTCTTTTACCAGCGGAAGTTCCATCCCCGCCCAGTAACCACCTCTTCCACTTGCTGTAAGGCCTTCAAATACTCCGTTATTTCTGGGTTTTTGTTCTCCTGAAGCAAGGAAATATTCTGGGAGGTTGTATTTTCTTATGAACTCTCCTGTAGGAGATACATGAAAAATTGCCGGGTCGTGCCCTTTTAAAATGGAGCCTTCACTGGTTAGCACAATTTCGTTCCTGTTTTTGTCATACCTTATTGCTTCCAGGTCCAGGGTGTTGTTGCTGAAGAATTCGTGGTCCTTCTGAAGTTCAATTACTTCTGTAAACAAAACAGTATCTATTCCAGAATGATTTACTGGGATTTTAACCCGGTAAAAACGAGGATTTCCGGGGTGGTCACAAACCAGGTAATAATCTCCCTGGTGAAAATCGATCCCGGAAAGGCCACCTACTATTGTACCGCCAACTTCAAGATCTTCAGGAATAATATAATCATTTAGAAATGTCAATTCCAGGTTGTTGGTGTTCAACTGTTTACTTGTTCCGCAAGAGGTGAGAACCAGAAGCAGGAAAAGAGTAAAGAGGTAATTTTTCATTAAAAATCCTTAGAAGTTAATCATTTAGAAGGCCGGCATCCCGGGGGGTTGCAAAAATAACAAATCGTTAAGACAAATATGTGAAATTCTTGAGACAAACGCAGATGCTCAAATAGTATCTTTAATTATTATTAATTACTAAAAACCAATAGTTATGAATGATGATCAATTAGAAGGAAAATGGAAACAGGTTAAAGGTAAATTCAAGCAAAACTATGCGAATGTTACCGATGATGATACCACGTACTCTGAAGGTAAATTTGACGAAATGTTAGGTAGACTGCAGGAGAAAACTGGAAAATCCAAGGAAGATCTAAAAAGAGAGATTGATAGACTTTAATCTCGATAAGGAATAAAAAAGAGGCTGTCCCAAAAAGGCAGCCTCTTTTGTTTTTAAAAAAAGTTCATTTATTCCACATCAACAGTTTCCTGGTTCCTGAACACCAGGTTGTCATCAAATTCATCCAGCAGTATAATGCTATCTGTTGTCACCTTGCCAGAAAGTATTTCCTTGGATAGCTTATTGAGAACTTCCCGTTGCACAACCCGTTTTACCGGCCTTGCACCAAATTGAGGATCAAAGCCACGGGCAGCGAGGAATTTGATAGCCTCCTCTGTAGCATCAAGAACAATTCCCTGCTTTGATAGCATTTGCTTCACATTCCTTAGCTGCAGGTCCACAATTTTACGAATATCGTTTTTGGACAATGGCGTGAACATCACAATATCGTCTATCCTGTTTATGAACTCTGGGCGCACACTTTGTTTAAGCAGGCCTAAAACTTCATTCTTGGCACTTTCCATGGCTGTATCAATATCTTTTACAGCCTCAAATTTTTCCTGGATGATGTGCGATCCCATGTTTGAGGTCATTATAATAATTGTGTTCTTAAAATCTGCAAGTCTGCCTTTATTATCGGTAAGTCGGCCCTCATCAAGAACTTGCAGCAGGATATTGAAAGTATCGGGTTGAGCTTTCTCAATCTCATCCAGCAGTACAACTGAATAAGGTTTTCTTCGCACAGCCTCTGTCAACTGCCCCCCTTCATCATATCCAACATATCCCGGAGGCGCACCAACCAGCCTGCTCACAGCATGTCTTTCCTGGTATTCACTCATATCTATTCTGGTCATTGCAGCTTCATCGTCAAAAAGATATTCTGCCAAAGCCTTGGCCAGCTCTGTTTTACCTACCCCTGTAGTTCCCAGGAAGAGGAAAGTTCCTATAGGTCTTTTCTGGTCCTGTAGGCCGGCCCTGCTTCTTCTTACGGCGTCACTTACAGCCTGTATAGCTTCTTCCTGTCCCACGACCCGCTTATGTAGTTCATCTTCAAGGCGTAGTAACTTCTCTCTTTCGCTTTGCAGCATTTTTGTCACCGGTACCCCGGTCCATTTTGCAACAACTTCGGCTATATCTTCATAGGTTACTTCTTCCTTAATGAGAGTATGGCTGTCCTGGTTCTCATCCAGTTCCTTCTGTAACTTTTCAAGGCGCTCCTGGCTTTCCTTGATCTTTCCGTAGCGAATTTCAGCAACCTTACCATAATCTCCTTCCCGTTCAGCTCTTTCAGCTTCCAGTTTGAATTGCTCGATATCAGATTTTGCCGTCTGTATATTATCGACAACTTCCTTCTCATTTTTCCAGCGGGCGTTAAGTTCATTGCGCTCTTCTTTAAGATTTGCCAGGTCTGCCCGAAGCATTTTCAGCTTATTCTCATCATTTTCCCTTTTGATGGCCTCTATCTCGATCTCCAGCTGGGTGATCTTCCTGTCCAGCACATCCAGCTCTTCTGGTTTGGAATTTATTTCCATTCGCAGCTTGGAGGCCGACTCGTCCATAAGGTCAATGGCTTTATCTGGAAGAAACCTGTTCGTGATATATCTTTGGGAAAGCTCCACAGCAGCGATGATCGCCTCATCCTTAATACGTACCTTATGATGGGTCTCATATTTTTCTTTTATACCCCTTAAAATGGAAATAGCACTTTCTGTATCTGGTTCATCTACTACTACCTTTTGGAACCTACGCTCCAGGGCTTTGTCCTTTTCAAAGTATTTTTGATATTCATCCAGGGTAGTGGCTCCAATTGCACGCAATTCTCCTCTTGCCAAAGCAGGTTTCAGGATGTTTGCGGCATCCATAGCCCCCTGTCCACCACCGGCACCAACCAGGGTATGGATCTCATCAATAAAAAGGACAATATTCCCCTCGCTGGAGGTTACCTCCTTAACGACAGCTTTCAGCCTCTCCTCAAACTCACCTTTATATTTGGCACCTGCAATTAATGCACCCATATCCAGGGAGTATATTTGCTTGTCTTTTAGATTCTCGGGTATGTCGCCTGCTATGATCCTGTGGGCAAGGCCTTCAGCAATTGCAGTTTTACCCACTCCGGGTTCTCCTACAAGCATAGGGTTATTTTTTGTCCTTCTGGAAAGTATTTGTAATACCCGTCGTATTTCCTCATCCCTCCCAATTACAGGATCGAGTTTCCCTTCCTCTGCCATTTGGTTGAGGTTCTTGGCGTATTTGTTCAGGGAATTATATGTTTCCTCTGCACTTTGCGAGGTTACCCGGTCTCCTTTTCTTAATTCCTCAATGGCCGCTTTTAAGCTTTTTTCAGTAGCCCCCTGGTCTTTCAGGATCTGGGCCACCTTACTGGAGGATTTGAAAATTGCCAGGATAAGGTGTTCTACAGAGACATATTCATCGTTCATCTTCTTGGCAACGCTCCCTGCCTCATTTACAGTCTTTGATCCCTCACGTGAGAGCATAATATCCCCACCACTAACCTTAGGAAAACTTTGAAGTGTATTGTCCAGAATCTGGTTGAAAAGATTGACATTGATATTAAGTTTCTTAAGAATGAACGGTGTAACATTTTCGTCTACCATTGTAATGGCTTTGAAAATATGTTCATTCTCTATTTGCTGGTGGCCTAATTCCTGTGCAAGCTGCTGGGCTTGCTGGATGGCTTCCTGTGATTTTATAGTAAAGTTGTTAAAGTTCATAGGTCATTTAATTTTTAAGGAAGATAACAATTCATATACCAGCAGGGGGTACAGGACAAAATGACCGATTAATCTATGCTTTTAACAGACATTTTGACGGTATAGAAGTAGATCACCCTTAAATTTACCACATTTTCAATTCACGTCTCACCTTCAGATTGTAAAATTTAATAATTTGGTATGGAAAATTTTATTGGATATCCTTTATTTTTATCATTATTATAAAAATAGAACTATGGGATTTTTTGATAAAATGTTTAAAAGTGAAAGAGATATTGCGAAGGATGAAATAAAAAAGGTTCCCTGGACGCAGTTGACAGATGAAGAAACGCTGGATGAAATTGCCGAGCTTTCTAATGAAACCCCAGTGGCTATTCTCAAACATTCCACCAGTTGTGGGATAAGCAGGATGGTGTTAAGACAATTTGAGCAGGAATATAATATTGAGGAAGGTAAAATAAAACTTTACTTCCTGGACCTTTTAAATTACAGGTCTGTTTCAAATAGGATCGCCGCAAAATTTAATGTACCACACGAAAGTCCGCAGCTTATTATTATTAAGGAAGGGAAGGTGGTATATGACGCTTCCCACAGCGAGGTAGGAGCAGCTAGTTTGTCGCAATTTGTAGCTTAATAACTGCAGCAGGATTAACTTAATATATTTTTATATTTTGTTGTTAAAGTATGCTAATCAGATTATTACAAAAAAATGATGGTAGTATATTGAAAAGGATTTATTAACCTTTTTAAATATAATTTTTATGGAAAATCAGGGAAATCGCGACCGCGATCAAAACCAGAGAAATCAGGATCAAAGGAACCAGGACCAGCAAAGAAATCAACAGCAGGCCCAGGGTAGGAATCAGGATCAATCCCAAGGTGATGCAAGACATCAACAGGGAAATGAACCCGGGGAAGAGGAAAGAAAGAGAAAGCAGCAGGCTGGAGGACAGGAACATCAACAAAGACAGGAAGGCCAAACAGGACCACAAAGCAGTGGGCGCAGGCAGGGAAGACTGGAAGATGAAGATGAAATGAATGATGAAAGAAGGTAACCCATTCTTTTATATTTTTAAAGGCCATCGTTGACAGCAACGGTGGCTTTTTTTATTTATTCCTGCAGGACCAGGTATCATTCGCCAGAAAAAATCCCAAGACAGGAAGGCTTTAATTTTAGGAGGAGTAGATTGATCGTGTATAATATTGAAAGTGATAATGGTGAACTTTTCCTCATACCCATTAGCCCCTTGAATTTGCTACGGCAAAAAGCTCTTATTAGTATTCCTTTTAGAGATGCGTGTTAAAGTTTGCAAACCAGGGGATTAAAATTTTTTCGGTTAACTAAATTGAAAACTGTTTGGGATTTAAAAATAGCTCATTATGGAAAATAAAATAGCTCATTATGGAAAATAAAAAAGATAAAATTCCTGAAACAGATCAAAGAAATCCACAGAAAGATCAGAAAAAACAACAGGAAAGAGGAAGTACGGAAAAAGAGGATAAACAAAAAAAATCTTCTTCAAAGGATGGAAATTTGGGCTCTAAACAGGAAAGGGGTCAACAAGGTGGTAAACAGGGTGCAGTTGATAAGAAAGTAACAGACCGGGATAGAAAAGATTGGGAAAATCAAGGGAAATAGAAACCTGCTATTCTTAAATTTTAAAGCAACAACAAATAATTTATTGATATGGAAAACAAGGAGCAAAGAGATCGCAACAGGGATAAGAACCTGGATGATATGAAAATGAACAGGGAGGAATCAACCAATGTAAAAAATAAAGAGAAGCGAGAGCGAAACAGAAATTGGGACCAGGTTCAAAGAAGACAACAGGCAAGTCCCAGGAGTTATAGTGAAAATACCGAATCTGAAAATATCGAGAACCAGAATACGAGAGCCAAAGATGAACAGGTAGATGAAGAGACCCATAATGACCTGCAGGGAGGGGATAACAACCGTGGCAGAGTGGGAGACAAAGCTTCTGAAAGGCAACAAACAATCGATAAAGAAAATGCTTCCAAAGACAGGAGAGTAGACTAGTAACACTCTATTATATACCAATGAAAAAAGCCACCCGAAAGGATGGCTTTTTTGAAATAAATACTATTAAAAATTTATCTCGAGTTATTTTTCTTTGGCTGGAATACAGGTAATAATTTTGTGCTTACCTCCCCAAATCCAATTCTCCTGTCCTGGCTTTCGCAATAGCCCCGCATAATAACGGTATCATTATCTTCAATAAATTTGCGTTCACTACCATCCTTCAATTTTACGGGTTTTTCTCCTCTCCAGGATAATTCCAGCATAGAGCCGTAAGAATCTGGGGTGGGTCCTGAAATTGTTCCCGATCCCATCATATCACCTGAATTTACAGGGCAGCCATTAATGGTATGGTGAGCCAGTTGCTGACTCATATTCCAGTACATATATTTAAAGTTTGATCTTGTGACAGTAGTTTCTTCTCCATTTTCAGGTTTTAGGGAAACTTCCAGTTTTATGTCAAAGCTTTTTTTGCCAGAGAATTGCAGGTATGGCAACAATTCTTTTTCAGGTTTAGGACTTTCAGTCCTGAAAGGTTCCAATGCATCCAGAGTCACGATCCAGGGAGAGACAGATGACGCGAAATTCTTCGCCAGGAATGGGCCTAATGGAACATATTCCCATTTTTGAATATCCCGGGCGCTCCAGTCATTAAAAAGGACAAGTCCAAAGATATATTCCTCTGCCTCATCAATAGGAATAGGTTCCCCCAGAGGATTGGCATCTGTTGTGATAAAAGCCATTTCAAGTTCAAAATCCACGAGTTTAGAAGGTCCAAAAACCGGCTCTTTTGCTCCTGCCGGGAGGGTTTGACCTTGTGGGCGGTGTACCGGGATCCCGCTTGGAATGATTGAAGAGCTCCTCCCGTGATAACCTACGGGAATGTGTAACCAGTTTGGGAGCAAGGCATTTTCAGGATCCCTGAACATGGTCCCTACATTGGTTGCGTGCTCCTTACTGGAATAAAAATCTGTATAATCACCCACCTGTACAGGAAGTTGCATTTCAATCTCGTCAAGAGTGAAAAGGACAATATTACGGTGGTCCTGGTTATTCTTTAGTTTTTCGTTCTTTGTGTCAAAAATTTCAGCGATTCGGTTCCTAACGAGCCTCCAGGTCTTCTTCCCGTCTGATATGAAATCGTTAAGGGAATCCTGTAGAAAAATATCATCGGTTAAAGGTATACCTTCAAAGTATCCCAGCTGGTGAAGGGCCCCAAGGTCTATTGCATAATCCCCAATCCTGGTTCCTATGGTGATGATGTCATCCCGGGTTAAAAAGACCCCGAACGGTATGTTCTGAATAGGGAAATCTGTATTTTCAGGAGTGTCCAGCCACGTTTTTCGTTTGGGATCATTTGCTGTAATAGGCATATAATTTTTTGTTTTATTCTTAATTCAATTCTATTCAAATATATTATTTTCCCTGTATTAACCGAATGGAATTATTACTTTTGGTGAATATTTAACGTAAAAAATTAACATGCAACGAGATACCGAAATTTTTGATCTTATAAACGAAGAAAAAAACCGTCAAATCAACGGCCTTGAATTAATTGCAAGTGAAAATTTCGTGAGTGAACAGGTGCTTGAAGCAGCAGGTTCTGTACTCACAAATAAGTATGCTGAAGGTTACCCGGGAAAACGCTATTATGGCGGATGTGAAGTAGTGGATAAAGTAGAAAATCTTGCCATAGATAGGCTTAAGGAACTCTTTAATGCAGAGTATGCCAACGTCCAGCCGCACTCCGGTTCCCAGGCCAATACAGCCGTCTTCCATGCCTGTATGAAGCCGGGGGATAAGTTCCTTGGTTTTGACCTGTCGCATGGGGGGCATTTAACACATGGTTCTCCTGTGAACTTTTCAGGGAGATTATATGAGCCTGTATTTTATGGAGTGAATAAGGAAACCGGGCTTATTGATTATGATGAGGTAGAGGAAATTGCCAAACGCGAGAAGCCAAAAATGATAATCGCAGGAGCATCTGCCTACTCTCGTGAAATAGATTACAAAAGATTCCGTGAGATAGCAGATGGTGTGGGTGCAATACTCTTTGCAGATATTGCACACCCGGCAGGATTGATCGCAAAAGGACTTCTTAGCGATCCCATTCCTCATTGCCATGTCGTGACCTCTACTACTCATAAGACTTTGAGAGGACCGCGTGGAGGGATCATTATGATGGGGAAGGATTTTGACAACCCGTTTGGTGAAAAACTTAAAAATGGAAATCTTAAGAAAATGTCGGCCCTGCTGGATAGCGGTGTCTTCCCGGGTAACCAGGGAGGGCCCCTCGAACACATTATTGCTGCAAAGGCAGTAGCATTTGGAGAAGCACTCACAGATGAATTTCTTTATTACACTGTGCAGGTTAAGAAGAATGCCAAAGCACTTGCCCAGGCATTTATGAACAAGGATTTCAACGTGATCTCGGGTGGGACAGACAATCATATGATGCTTATAGATCTGCGAAATAAAAACATCACAGGTAAGCAGGCAGAAGAGGCTCTTGGGAAAGCAGAGATCACCGTGAACAAGAACATGGTTCCATTTGATGATAAATCTCCTTTTGTAACTTCGGGAATAAGGATTGGTACTCCTGCAGTTACAACAAGAGGTTTAAAAGAGGATGATATGAGCAGGATAGTAGAACTTATAGATACAGTGGTAAGTAATTTTGAAGATGAAACCAAACTTGCAGAGGTGAAGGAAGAAGTTCTAAATATGATGCAGGGACGGCCACTTTTTAGTGCCTAATCTTTCTTTCAAATAAATATAAAAAGTGCTGCCTTTTGGGTAGCACTTTTTTTGTGAGGTGAAATTTTTGATAAAGATTTGGAAAACAGTTAGTAATCCTTCAACTTTAACTATTACTTGAATGAAAAACGTAAATTTGAATAAATTCACTAGTATGCAATTGTTCTCCCATTCCCGTCTTTTAACTTTATTTATACTTCTATTATTTTCTTCCTGTGCCCAGGTTAAAGATACCGGCACCGGGACACGGGATGCTGTGATCCTACCGCCTGAAGAGCTCTATGGAGACCTGTTCTATGATGTACAGCAGGATGAGGCTATCTTCCCCGACAGTAAGACGTTTGTGGATGCTATTCCATTTACAGAGGTGGACGAGATTAGACTTAAATATTCACGTCTTGAAAATAGGTCAACACCCTTTTTACTCAATTTTCTTGAAGAGCATTTTATAATTCCAGAAAATTATAACACGTTCCAAAGTGACTCCCTTCCCATCCAAAAGAATATCTCCCAGTTATGGGAAGTATTGAAACGCCCGGCAGATGAGGTGGAATCTGGCACCTTGATGCCTTTGCCGCATCCCTATATTGTTCCCGGGGGCAGGTTCAGGGAAATTTATTATTGGGATAGTTATTTTACAATGTTGGGATTGCAGGTAGACGGGGAGGTAGAAACCATAAAGAATATGGTTGATAATTTTTCCTATTTGATCGATACCTATGGGTTTATTCCAAATGGAAACCGCACCTATTACCTGGGGAGGTCACAGCCCCCTTTTTATTCAAAAATGGTGGAGCTTCTTGCAGAAATTGAGGGGGATGAAGTGTATGCGAAATATCTCCCTTACCTGGAAAAGGAGTACGAATTTTGGATGAGGGATTCTGAAGCTCTTACTCACTCCAATCCTGTTTCAAAAAGGGTGGTGAAGATGCCTGAAGGGGAGGTGCTTAACCGGTATTGGGATGAATATGACACCCCACGCCCGGAAAGTTACAGGGAAGATGTTGAAACTGCAGAGGAGGCCATAAGAATGTTTCCCAATAGAACAAAAGCTGAAGTTTACAGGAATCTACGGGCTGCAGCAGAGTCTGGCTGGGATTTTTCCAGCAGGTGGCTTGAGCGTGATGAGAATGGGGATTTTAAGCTCTCTTCAATACATACTACCAATATAGTGCCTGTAGATCTTAATTCCCTCCTTTACAACCTCGAGGCCAGGATAGCCGCTGTATATGAGCTTACCGGAAATGAAGCCGGGGCGGCAGAATTCCATATGAGGGCAGAGGCCAGAAAAAATGCCATTGAAAAATATTTTTGGAGTGAGGAAGAAGGATTTTATATGGACTATAACCTTCCCGAAGAAAAACATACCCCGGTGCTTTCCCTTGCAGGAGTATACCCACTTTTTTTTAATATTGCTTATGAGGATAGGGCGAATAAAGTAACAAGAACAGTTGAAAGGACTTTCCTCAAGCCGGGAGGAGTAGTAACAACCCCTTATGAAACAGGGCAGCAATGGGATGCACCAAATGGCTGGGCGCCACTACAGTGGGTAACCATCCAGGGTTTAAGGAATTATGGGGAAACAGCCCTGGCCATAGATGTTAAGAACCGTTGGCTGCAGTTGAACACAGGAGTCTACAAGCGCACCTTTAAAATGCTTGAGAAATATAACGTGCAGGACCTTTCCAGAGAAAGTGGTGGGGGAGAATATCCCACCCAGGATGGATTTGGGTGGACCAACGGGGTATATCAAAAACTGGTGAATGAAAGGTCCGGCAGAACATTTATGGATGAATGAGGATCCTTATCATACTTATCGCCGGTTTTACAATGATAAATAAAGGAAGTTGCCAGGGGCAGCAACCGGATATTTCAATACAGGAGATCCGGGAACTCCAGGGTGTGGCATCGGCATCAGGAATAGAAAATCTACATGGTGATCTCTTTGTGATTGGAGATAACACTCCTTACATTTTCAGGTTAAATAAGGATCTCCAGGTTGAAGAAAAGCATCTTTTATTCCCTGAACTAAAGAGTACCGACAGCCTGTTTGAAAAAGCTGTAAAACCAGATCTTGAGGCTTTATGTAAACCAAAGGAAGCAGAAAATAAATTGTGGCTCTTTGGATCAGGTTCCCGGTATAAGGAGAGGGATGTTCTTATTGTTTTTGATGCTGAAGGGGAACCGCTATCCAGGCAGTTTTCTCTGGTTGATTTTTACAAGGACCTAAGGTCTAAGGCACAAATCCCTGGAAGTGATTTTAATATTGAAGGGGCCGAAGTTGCGGGGGAGCACCTATACCTTTTCAACAGGGGCAATAATATGATATTCAAAATAAATATTTCTGAATTTGAGAAGTTCTTAACTCAACCGGCATCTTTACCCGCAGCAGAATTCTTTGAGTTTGAACTTCCTGAAATTGATGGGGTGAAGGCAGGCTTTTCTGGGGTGACTTTTATCCCTGGTGAAGAAATATTCCTCATAACAGCCAGTGTTGAAGATACCGACAACTGGATAGATGACGGGGAAGTACTTGGAAGTTACGTGGGTGTACTTACTTTAAAAGAATTAAAAGAGAAGGTACAGCCACTCTGGATAAAACTTACTTTTAATGGGGTGAAACTTCAGAAAAAAATTGAATCCATTACAAGCATTTCGACAACCACCAGAGGGGAATATGATCTCCTGATGGTGACTGACAGTGATGGGGATATTTCAGAAATTATAAAAGCGAGGCTTACCGGCCTTTAATTTGACTGGTTTGGATACCACTCAAGCAGCACCACCTCAATCTCTTCATTGCCTGCATTTACCAGCTCCTTAAATTTTTCGACATCGGCCAGGCCGTCCTGTCCTCTGTAATGATAAGGGTAAACCTGCTTAGGTTTAAAGGCCAGTACGGCATCTGCCGCCTGTTCTACATCCATTGTGTAGGGAAGGTTCATAGGGATCAAGGCCATATCTATGTCCTGCAGGTTCCTCATTTCATCAATTCCTTCAGTATCACCCGCGATATATAAGCGTTGCCCGTCCTTCTCAAGAATATATCCATTTCCCCTTCCTTTGGGATGCCTGGATTCTTCATCCTCAGGCAGATTGTACATAGGAACGGCTTCAATATCAAAACCCCGGAATTCACGGCTCTCCCCGTTATTCAAAACTACCAGGTTCTCCTGAAGCTCTGCAGGGAGCTGATCTTTCACTGCTTTTGGAACAATGATCTGGGTTTCTCCAAGCTCCAGCGCCTTTAAAGTTTCGGCATTCATATGATCTCCATGTATATCAGAAATAAGGACAAAATCTGGTTCTTCCTTCCCTTCGAAGGCAGCTGCACCACCGGTTGGGTCGTTATAGATGATCACATCACCCCATTTTATAATTGCCGTGGCATGAGAAACAGGTTCTATAGTTATCTCCTCTACATTTCTTTCCTGATCAACATTTTTCGATGCCTCTGTGACCTGGGAATCATAATCTTCATTTTCACGGGTTTCATTCTTGCAGGATGTAAAAGTGATAACAAAAATGGATAATGTAATTAACTGTTTCATAATAACTTGATTTTTGTTAAAGTTAGGGAACGGCAATAAAAGACTTCATTTTATTAAGAAAGTTTTAATACAACGGCAGTTCCAGTTTTATATCTCCCCGGGCATAGGGATTTTTACCTTCAATAGGGATCTCCTTAAAACCATATTTTTTATAAATATGAATGGCATTTTCAAGTTTACGGTTAGAATAGATAATTAATTTTTCCCACCCCTTTTCTTTCGCATAATTAAGGCAATGCTCCATCAACTTCTGTCCAATCCTTTTACCCTGGGCTGCAGGGGTAATTGCCATTTTGGTGAGCTCAAATATTCCTTCTTCAATCTTCATTAAAGCTACGGTCCCTATGATCTTTTCTCCTTCTTTCACAAAGAAGATATTACCACCTGGATCCAGGATATACTGCTGCGGTTTCCCCAACACTTCCTCATCGTGAGGTTCTACCCAAAAATATTTTTCAAGCCAGGCTATATTAAGTTCTTTAAAATCACCGGCATATTCATTTTGGAACGGTATTATTTCTACATTCATTTTTTTCCCAGGGTTTTATGGTCACTTTGCTTCCAGGGTAATTTCCCTTCGATCTCGAGGGCAAAGCTTAAGAATGTTCTTATTAGAATGATCAGGCCAAGGTTGATTATTCTTTCGAGGGTGGCATCATATACCACGGTCATTATAATATCTGCCGCCACCAGGAATTCCAGTCCCAGTAAAATCGCACGGCCCAATTCTTCCCGAATTGCCTGGAAAGACCTGTAATCTGTTCCCTGTTTTTTTAAAAGGAATCTTCCAAGGGAGATCAAGGCTCCCACCACAATAATAAGAATTCCAATACTTTCTATAACAGTTGCCGCAGTGCGTACAACAAGATCGAAGGTCTCGCTCATATTCCTGTGCTTATAATATCGGTTATGAAGTAACTTAACGCCTTGCCTACACTGGCTTCAGTATTTGCGGTAGGGGCCGCTTCACAAATATGTATGTATTTTATATTCTCTTCTTCTGATGCCAGGGCGACAAAATTGCGTACCATATTAAACGAGAATCCGCTGGGGGTTTGGGCACTGCTGGGAAAATCCCTAATTGCGTCCACATCGAGCTCCAGTCCAAATTCCTCCTGTGAGATCGTGTCTAGTTCCTCTCTAAAGGCAGTAAGTATTTGCTGGGAGGATTTTCTTACCAGGTGTTCAAATAACCTGTACTGGTCATTTTGAGCAGCATCCATCTGTTCAAAGATATAGGCGGGCGTATAATTTTGGTGTACTCCAAAAACGCGGTACTTTCCAAGAAATCCTTCTTTTCGTGCATAACTAAACCCATTCCCGCTATGGCGGTGCTCAAGCCTTCGCAGGTCTGTATGTGCATCAATATTTAAAATATTAATTGGTTTTTTTAATGCCTGGCTGCTGCCTTTTATATTTCCATAAGCATTATTATGGCCACCTCCAATTATAATTGGGATCTTCCCCAGGCTAACAATTTTTTCAATTACCCTTGTTACTGCCGAATCAATTTGTGACACAAGATCTCCCATCTTCTCAAAATAATGAGGGTCTTCATGGCCAAGATTTTCAGCTTTGGCAAGATATTCCCGGCATTCAATTTCTCCCAGCAGTATTAAGTCTTCTGCATTGCTGTAGCGATTTGACTGGACATTCAGAAGGGATTTTAAAGCTACGTGCCAGGCTTTTGCAGTGCCTTCCTTTCCACGATTTGCCCTAACCCCTATATCTTCGGGTATGCCGACTAGAACGTATTTTGCAGGTATATTCTTAAGTTGTTCAAAACCTTCAACAAATTTGATTTTCTCGCCAAATTTGGTTTCTCCCTCCCGGGTAATGATTAATTTTTCAACGGTCCTGGAGTTGTAGATCTTAAAATTCTCCATTAATTAAATTTTTTACCATTAATATATACCGCTTCTATTTCATTGTTTCCAAAAGAATAGGGGAGGTGTGAATAGGAGGGGATCTTTTTAGTTATAATGAAATTTGCAGCCTTGCCTTTTGTGATACTTCCATGGGTTTTTGAAAGGCCCATGGCAAAGGCAGCATTAATAGTAGCAGCATTTATAGCTTCCTCTGGGGTCATCTTCATTTTAATGCAGGCAAGGGATACCACCAGGTTCATATTCCCGCTGGGGGCGCTACCGGGATTATAATCGGTTGCCAGTGCCAGGGGCAGGCCTGCATCCAGTATTTGCCTTGCAGGGGTATAGGGGATACCCAGGAAAAGAGAGCAGCCGGGTAAGGCCACCGGCATGGTGGAGGTCCCTTTTAGCACTTCGATGTCTTCTTCCCGCATCACTTCCAGGTGATCTACACTTAAAGCATCATGTTCCACTCCGGCTTTCACTCCTCCTATGGCGTTGAATTGGTTCACATGGATCTTTGGTGTAAGCCCATATCGCTTACCCGCCTGCAGTAGCTTGTTAGTATCTTTAATGGTGAAATATCCTTTTTCACAAAAAATGTCTATATAGTCCGCCAGTTTCTGGTTGGCTACATCAGGTAGGATTTCCTTGATCACGAAATCTATATACTCTTCTCTTTTCTCCTTATACTCATTTGGGAGGGCGTGTGCCCCAAGGAAGGTGGCCTTAATTGGGATCTCATAATTTTCCTTCAGCTTCTTAATCACCCTCAGCATTTTTAGTTCAGCTTCTTTAGTAAGTCCGTAGCCAGATTTGATTTCTATGGCACCTGTACCCAGTTTGATTACCTCTTCCAGGCGGGCAGAGGATTGCCTGTAGAGTTCTTCTTCAGTGGTTTCCTGTAGCGTCCTGGCGCTGTTGAGAATCCCGCCGCCACGATTGGCGACCTCCTCATAGGTTAATCCATTTATACGGTCAACAAATTCCTGCTCCCGGTTCCCGGCATACACAATATGGGTATGTGAATCGCACCAGGCAGGTAAAACGATCTTACCTTCCAGGTTGATGTCTTTGATATTACTGAATTTTGGCAGATCATCCATATGCCCAAAATCGGTAATAGTACCATTTTCTGTTAATAACCAGGCATTTTGGATCGTGGGAAGTTCTTTCATTTCCCTGCCGGAAAGTTTTTCTATAGGTTTTTTTCTTACCTGTACAAGGTCCTGAATGTTGATGTATAGTGCTTTCATAGAGTAAAGATAAAAAAGTCGCCCGGAACATCCGGCTATAACAAGGCAAAGTATTGGATTGTATATAGGATTATTATAATTGCCGAAGGGTAGGATGAAGGGGTGAAGGTGAGATACTATTTCGGTTTTTTCTTTTTACCTTAGAGCCTTGTTTTAAAATTTAAATCCCCGTAAAATTTATGGACCACAAATCCCACGGCTTAAATACTCTTTGTACTCATGCCGGCGAACTTGAAGACAGTGTTTATAAAGGAGCTGTTTCCCCATTATATATGTCAACTTCCTATGCTTTTGAAGATGTTGAGGTAAAACGCTATCCCCGTTATTTCAATACCCCTAACCAGGTTGCCCTGGCAAAAAAAATAGCCACTCTTGAATATGGAGAAGAGGCCCTTATTTTTGGCAGCGGGATGGCTGCAGTGAGTACTGCTCTTATGGCATTTTTGCATAAAGGGGACCACGTGGTATTTCAAAACACCCTCTATGGCGGGACAAGCAACCTGGTGGTAGAGGAATTTGATAAATTTGGAATAGAATATTCCTTCACAGTAGATTGCAAACCTGCAAGCTTTGAAGCAGAAATAAAAGAAAACACAAAAGTCATTTATATTGAAACCCCCTCCAATCCCTTGCTCACCATTACAGATGTACAGGCCGTAGCAGGGATTGCAAAGAAGCACAATCTTGTGAGTATGATAGACAATACATTTGCCTCCCCGGTAAATCAAAACCCAATTAAGCTGGGAATTGATATTGTCATCCACTCGGCTACCAAATATATGGGCGGCCACAGTGATATTCTGGCAGGGGCGCTGATCTCTTCAAAAGAACATATGGATACTATCTTCCAGCTGGCTAAGAATTTTGGAGGCAGCCTCAGCGATTATACTGTTTGGTTGCTGGAGCGAAGTATCAAAACAATGGGGCTAAGGGTGAAGGCCCAGAATAAAAATGCAGGAAAACTGGCAAAGTATCTGGAAAATCATCCGGATGTGGCCAGGGTATATTATCCCGGCCTGGAATCCCATCCGGATCATGAACTTGCAAAAGAACAAATGAAAGGATTTGGCGGAATGTTATCCTTTGAACTAAGGGATGGGCTGGATGCTGATATTTTTCAGAAAAAACTGAAACTAATAAAGTCCAGCATGAGTCTGGCAGGAGTGGAGTCTACAATTCTATCTCCCAGCAAAACCTCCCACGGCCTGCTAACTCCTGAAGAAAGGGAGAAGCAGGGGATAAAGGATGGGCTCTTAAGGTTCTCTGTAGGGATCGAAGAGAAAAAGGATCTCATAGCAGATATTGAACAGGCTTTAAAAGAAGTGAGAGCTTAGTTTTTCCCGGGTAAAGGAAAAAACATCTTAAGCATTAAAATTTATAATAGAATGAAATTAGACATACTTGCAGTAGGAGCACACCCCGATGATGTAGAACTTAGTTGTTCCGGCACCCTTGCAAAGGAAGTGGACAGGGGAAAGAAAGTGGGGATCCTGGATCTTACCCGGGGCGAAATGGGCACACGGGGCACTGCTGAAACCCGGAAGGAAGAAGCTGCCGCCGCTGCAGAGATTCTTGGAGTAAGTATGCGCCACAACCTTGGTTTTCGCGATGCCTATTTCTTAAATGATGAAGCGCACCAACTTGAGGTTATAAAGATCCTTAGAAAATACAGGCCAGAGATTGTTTTGTGCAATGCGAAAGAGGACAGGCATATTGACCACGGGAGAGGTGCTAATCTTGTAAGTGAATCCTGTTTTCTTAGCGGTCTACGAAAAGTGGAAACGACCTACGAAGGTGAAAAGCAGGAAGCCTGGAGGCCTAAGCTGGTATATCATTATATACAGTGGAAAAACCTGGAGCCAGATGTAGTAGTGGATATTTCAGGGTATATGGACAAAAAGCTTGCCTCGGTAAAAGCGTATAAAACACAATTTTACGATGAAAATAGTAAGGAACCCAGTACTCCTATTTCGAGTGATAACTTTTTGGATAGTATAACTTACAGGGCCCGCGACCTTGGCCGGCTCATAGGGACAGATCACGCTGAGGGCTTTACTGTAGAGCGCTATGCTGCAGTAGATTCCATTTTTGACCTAATTTAATTTTATTTTTTTCTTTGCAGAATTACAGAAATAATATACATTTGCAACCGCTAATAAATGGTGGTTGTAGCTCAGCTGGTTAGAGCGCCTGATTGTGGTTCAGGAGGTCGCCGGTTCGAACCCGGTCTTCCACCCTTTTTAAGGCTCCTTAGGAAACTAAGGAGCTTTTTTTTGCTTATAACTTATTGACTTTATACCAGAACCTTATTTCGGATCAAGCATGATTGTTGGGGACTAAGCAAAAATTGTAGTTAATCTAAACAGGAAGAATTCTATATTTTTTACTCCTTTGAATTTCTCACATCTCACATCTTCTAACTTATCTCACTTCTCACTTCTCACTTCTCACTTCTCACTTCTCACTTCTCAATACTCAATACTCAATACTCAATACTCATTGGTATCCGATTAAATTAATGTGAATTTAAGTTAAGCCATGCTACATATAGTCCGAGGTCTTGTCAACCTCCACATTGGGGTGGTTTTGAAACTAAAATAGTTTAAGAATCAAGGCTTTTTAAAATTGAATAAATCTCGTATTTCCATAGACATATATTTTAGTCCAGGTTCTATATTCCAGCAGCGGAAGCGGTCTAAATTCTTGTACCGGACAATAATGACTCAATACTCACTTCTCAATACTCAATACTCAATACTCACTTCTCAATACTCACTTCTCAACACTCAATGCTCAATACTCACTTCTCAATACTCAATACTCAATACTATCATGGAATAAGAAAAGTTTTCTCCCACTCTTCATCTTTTTTCTCGAAAAGCGCTCTTAGTCTATTGGGCTCTGCACGTAATTTGAGATACTCTATTCCATCGGGTACCAGTTCAAGTACGGCAAAATTGAGATCATTGGTCCTCTTCACCTCAAGGGGATTTTTTATCTTTTTTCCCGGGGGGTATTTAGTGTTATAATCATTAATAGACCTGCCGTCTACCTTCAAGCGGTGGTCTTCCCAAAGTTCATCATCGGTATGTAATTTGATCTTGCCGCGTAAAAATAGTTGTAAATGCAGCAGGTGGTTGTAAAATACCACACTGGCGGCGGGGTTGGCCCGTAGATGCTCAATTTTAGAGGACCTAATATCAGTATAAAATAGCAAACTCTTCTTTTTTGTAACCTTCCTCAAGTTGACAAAGCGTTGTTTTATTTGGGTGGGGGTTTCAAACGTAGCCAGGCTGCAAATATTGAAGGGGTGGTTCTCCTCCCTGGCTCCACATTCAAGTTCTTTCCAGGTTTCAGTAAAAAGATCGTTAAGCATAATAAAGTTTTAAGATCCCGGAATGAATAGATCGTTCAGGAAATGAATCTTTTTTATATTCCCGGTTTCTTAAATTTAAGAAAAAAATATAAAATAACCCTTTATAGATAGTTTAGAAGTTACAAAAGAATGGCGTGTTAATCGATCTCATATTCAAGCCTCATGGTAATTGAGGCTGTTTTGTTTTTATCCTGAGTATTATAGGCTCCACTCCAGCTGTAATCCTCCCCGCTATTTTGCCCTGTGATCTGGAAAACACCCATCGTGGCGCTGTTAAGATCCCCAAGTTTTTCGCCGCTGTTTTCTGCGATCTTCTCAGCTCTTAGCCTTGCATCTTCCGTAGCCTTTGAGATCATAGCGATCTTAAGATCTGCGATTTTGGTGTAATAATATCTTGGAGGAGAGGAATTGAACTGTACTCCCAGATTTAGTAGTTCTGTGATCTCCCGGGAGACATTTTCAATAAGTTCCACATCATTCGATTCTATTTTTATAGTTTGTACTAATTCGTAACCTTTAAAAGTACTACCTACGTAATTTCCGTTTTGATACTGGTTCTCCTGCTGTTCAATCGTTTGCACTGAATTAAAGACAATATTATTTGCAGGAATGCCTTTATCAATAAGATATTTTCTCACAGTTTCCTTATCCCTGTTTACTTCATCATAAGCCTGTTTCAGGTCTGGGCTCATCCGGCTAAAACGGCCTTCCCAAACAATAAGATCTGATGTGAAATTCTCGCTTCCAGATCCCGTCACAGCGATCACACCCTGGGGTTGAGCTCTTTTGACATAAGCATTTCCAAGAAACAGCGAGGCAAGAACAATGGCGATTGAAAATATGATTGCAGTGATGTATTTCATATAGGGGAAATTAGCTATCTAAAGGTATAAAATTAAAGTTAGCATAGGTCATTATTGGTTCAAATTACTATTTTTGCCTATGCAAAAAAACGTACTCATTTTAGACTTCGGGTCGCAGTATACACAATTAATTGCCAGACGTGTAAGAGAGCTCAACATCTACTGCGAGATCCATCCTTATAACAAAATACCTAATGACCTTTCAGGTTTTAAAGCAGTGATCCTCTCGGGAAGCCCTTTCTCTGTAAGAGGAGAAGATGCACCGCACCCGGACCTTTCCCAAATTAGGGGAAAACTACCGGTCCTTGCAGTTTGCTATGGTGCCCAATATCTGGCCCACTTCAATGGAGGAAAGGTTGAAGCCTCTGAAATACGCGAATATGGCCGTGCAAATCTCTCTGTAATTAAAGACGGGGAAGCTTTATTTGAAGGCATCGTGGAAAATTCACAGGTATGGATGAGTCACAGTGATACCATAAAAGAGCTTCCTGAAAGAGCCGTAAGGCTGGCAAGCACAAGCGATGTACTTAATGCCGCTTATAGAATAGATGGGGAAGATACATTCGCAATACAATTTCATCCTGAAGTATATCATTCGACCGATGGGAAACAGCTGCTCGAGAACTTCCTTGTAAACATAGCTGGTGTGCCGCAGACCTGGACACCTGAAGCTTTCGTGGACATGACAGTGGGAGCCCTTAAGGAACGAATTGGCGATGATAAAGTGGTACTTGGTTTAAGCGGGGGAGTTGACTCCAGCGTTGCTGCAGTGCTACTTCATAAAGCAATAGGAAAAAACCTTTATTGCATTTTTGTTAACAACGGGCTTTTAAGAAAAGGCGAATTTGAAAGTGTCCTTGAGCAATACAAGGATATGGGGCTTAATGTAAAAGGGGTAGATGCTTCGGCACGTTTCTTGGATGCGCTTGCAGGAGTAAGTGATCCTGAAGATAAGCGCAAGGCAATAGGAAATGCCTTTATAGAGGTCTTTGATGATGAAGCTCACCGTATTGAAGATGTGAAGTATCTTGCACAGGGAACTATTTATCCCGATGTGATCGAAAGTGTATCTGTCAACGGGGGACCTTCAGCAACTATTAAATCCCACCATAATGTGGGAGGACTGCCGGACTTTATGAAACTTGAAGTAGTAGAGCCTTTGAAGATGTTGTTCAAAGATGAGGTAAGAAGAGTGGGGGCAGAGCTGGAAATAAGTGACAGCATTCTTGGCAGGCACCCTTTCCCGGGGCCGGGATTGGCAATTAGGATCCTGGGAGATGTAACGGCAGAGAAGGTGAGGATCCTACAGGAAGTAGATGCGATATTCATCAATGGATTAAAGGAGTGGATGCTTTATGATAAGGTGTGGCAGGCCGGTGCTATATTACTTCCGGTAAGCTCTGTGGGAGTAATGGGTGATGAAAGAACTTATGAGAAAGTGGTGGCGCTTCGGGCTGTTGAATCTACAGATGGTATGACTGCAGACTGGGTTAATCTACCTTATGATTTCCTGCAAAAAACATCCAATACAATAATAAATAGGGTAAAAGGCGTTAATAGAGTGGTGTATGACATTAGTTCGAAACCACCGGCTACCATCGAATGGGAATAATATAAGGTGCAGGTCATAAAGGGTTTAGGGCTGCGTCAAACGAAATAAAAGACAAATGAAGTATTTAATAATGATGTGCCTGTTCTTTCAGGTAATTTCCTTAACGGCCTTTGGGCAGGCATATAAGTATCATACAGTTGCCCCCGAGGAAAATGTCTACAGGATCGCTCAAAAATATAATATTTCTGCAGAAGCTATCTATAAATTGAATCCCGATGCCCGTAATGGGGTGAACGTGGGTTCCAAACTGGTGATCCCGCTTCAGGAAGAAAAAGTGGTTAACACCAGTGAACCTGTTTCTTTTAAATACCATAAGGTTGAAAAAAAAGAAACACTCTTTGGTTTGTCCCAACGGTATAATGTTGACATAGATGAGATTAAAAAGTATAATAAACATCTATATTCAAAAGAACTTCAACAGGGAGAGGAAGTAAGTATTCCGGTATATGCGAAAACCGAAACTCCTCTTCCCAAAGCGGTGGCCCAGGGTCCTCCTCCTGTTCAAATTACCAAAACCCGCGAACATATCATCCTGCCAAAAGAAACCAAATTTGGGATTGCAAGGAAATATGGGATGACGGTGGAGGAACTTGAAAAACTTAATCCAAAGGTGGATGTCCTGCAACCGGGCATGATGATCAAGGTAGCTACCAATGTCATAGATGAACCGGTTATTATTACAGATGATGCTTTCCAGTTTTATGAAGTGCAGCCCCAGGAGACTATTTTCGGTCTTACCCAGCGGTTCCAGGTAGACAGAGATTCTTTAATGGCTTTAAACCCTGGATTAAGGGATGGTCTAAAATCGGGGATGGTCTTAAAAGTTCCAACCAGGGATGCCAGGGGAAGGGAACTGGAGGATATTGAGGTTGAAGTAACAGAGACTGCAGCCGGAGAGGCGCGAGCTACCAGGCTGGAGGATAACATCAAGGACAGAAGTACCAAAAACCTTGTATTAATGTTGCCTTTTAATTTGAACAAGATCAATAATGATACTATTTCCAATTCCAAAAATGTAATTGAGAATGACAGGGTAATGAGGGTTTCGCTGGATTTTTATAGCGGGGTGATGATGGCCCTGGAAAGAGCAAAGGAATTGGGGATATCAACTAACCTCCAGGTTTTTGATACACAACGACAGGCAGGGAAGGTTACTTCTATCATACAATCCAACAACTTTTCCAATGTAGATGCGGTAATAGGGCCTTTATACCAGGCCACCAGTGAGGAAGCCGCATCCAGGCTTTCCGCAACGGGAATTCCTGTAATCTCACCGCTTACTAACCGGGAATTGCGGTGGATGCCCAATTTATATCAGGCCAGGCCAAGTGATGATATGTTGAGGGATGCTATGATAGACTATATACGTAATAATTCACAGGGCAAGAATGTCATCATCATTGCAGATGGCAAAAACGCTGCCTTAAGGAACAGGTTAAATAATGCAATTCCAGGTTCCAGAATTGTGAATCCATCAGACAATAATATTAGTGAGGGAAGTATTGCGACCTCCATCCTTAAAGACAGAGAAAACTGGGTGATCCTGGAATCTGAAAGCGTTGGACTTTTAAGCAGTGCAACTTCTGCCCTTAACAGACTGGCAAGGAATAATAAGATCACCTTGTTCACCACCAATAAGAATTCTTCTTTTGACAGTAATGTACTGGCCAATGATCATTTGGGAAGACTTAACTTTCATTTCCCTTCTGAATATAAGGAGTTTGATGAAACGGTGAGCGATATGTTCATCGACAAGTATAAGTCAAAATATGGATATGTTCCCAATAACTATACTGTAAGAGGTTATGATCTAACCCTTGACATTTTGCTAAGACTTGCGGCAATGAGTTCCCTGGAAGAATCTGTAAGAGCCAACATTTTAACCGAATATGTGGAGAACAAATTTAGTTACAGGCCAAAGGCAAATGGAGGATTCTATAATGATGCTATTTACATCATGCATTATAATGATGATCTAACCTTAAGTGTAGCCCGATAGTCCATGACCTCCAAAGTAACATATAAAGGAAATCTTAGAACTTCCTGTGAGCATTTACAAAGTGGAAATGTATTTATTACAGACGCACCTGTTGACAATCAGGGAAACGGGGAAGCCTTTTCCCCCACAGATACTGTTGCGACTGCGCTGGCCTCTTGTATGTTAACCATAATGGGTATCAAGGCAAGAGATCTTGGTATAGATATTGAAAATACCTTTGCACAGGTTACCAAGCACATGGCTGCAGACCCAAGACGTATCTCCAAAATCGAGGTAGAATTCTTTTTTAATCAAAGTTTTGATAAAAAGCAGAAGACCATCCTGGAAAATGCAGCAAGGACTTGCCCTGTAATTTACAGCCTTCACCCCGACATTGAAAAGGTGATCGCCTTTAATTACTAACTTTATTTATGAGAACCATAATTTTCCTTTTCCTGCTTGCCGGGCAAGGCCTTCACGCGCAAAATAATCCTGAAAAGATCTATTGGCAGGATGAACCCCTTTCCTGGGAAGATTTCAAAGCAAGGCCAGACAAGAGTTCGTCTTTCCAGGCCAATACCAATGCCGGTCTTTCCTATTCCTGGAATTTGAAAAATGAAAATGGGATTTTATCCTTAAGGTATGAGGTGTTTAGCTATTTTAATCCCGAATCTTCCTGGGTGGTTCCCACTTCAAAAAATGATCACCTTTTAACCCACGAACAACTTCATTTCGATATTACCGAGTTGCATGCAAGAAAACTTAGGAAAGAACTTTCAAACCTCCAGATTGAACAGCTGGGAAAAGACCCAAAAAGGGTTTTAAATTCATTTTATTCCCGAATAGAAAAAGAGCGGGCTGTAATGCAGCAAAAGTTTGACAGGGAAACCAATCACAGCATGAACAGGGAAGCAGAGGCTAAATGGCAAAAATTCGTAAAGGATGAACTGGCAAAAGTGAAAGATTACCAGGCGTAGGAGGCAACTTCTTTTTTTGCAGTTTCAAATTCATTTATCATTTCCTCTACAATTTTTGCAGCAGGTTTTATATCGTGGATAAGCCCTGCGATTTGGCCAATTTCAAGTTCTCCCTCTTCAAGGTCTCCCTCAAACATTCCTTTCTTTGCCCGTGCCCTTCCAAGCAAATTTATAAGATCTTCCTTTGTGGGTCTACTTCGATATAATTCCTGGACATCTTCAAAGAATTTATTTTTAAGAAGCCTCACAGGAGCAAGTTCTTTTAAGGTAAGCATAGTATCACCCTCCCTTGCCTTTACCACTTCCTGTTTAAAATTCATATGCGAGGAAGCCTCATCGCTGGCCACGAACCTGGAACCTACCTGTACCGCATCTGCTCCCAGGACCATTGCGGCAAGCATCCCGCGCCCCGTGGCAACACCCCCTGCGGCAATAAGCGGAATATCCAGCTGCTCCTTCACCATGGGAATTAAAGTAAAAGTTGTGGTCTCATCCCGCCCATTATGGCCTCCTGCTTCAAAACCTTCAGCAACAACAGCATCTACGCCAGCCTCCTGTGATTTTAATGCAAATTTCACGCTGCTTACCACATGAACCACTTTTATCCCACGTTCCTGTAAATGCTTAGTCCAGATTTTCGGATTCCCGGCAGAGGTGAACACGATCTTTACCCCTTCAGCAATAATGATCTCCATGATCTTTTCGATCTCGGGATAGAGCATTGGCACATTTACTCCAAAAGGTTTATCTGTGGCTTTCTTGCATTTTTGGATATGTTCCCTGAGGATTTCAGGATACATTGAACCTGCGCCAATTAAGCCCAAACCTCCTGCATTACTTACAGCACTGGCAAGTTTCCAGCCACTGGCCCAGATCATTCCCGCCTGGATGAGGGGATATTGAATATCAAATAATTGCGTAATTCTATTGGCCATAAATATCTTTTAATTCCTATGAAATAACTCCAGATCCTATGAGTTCATCCTCCAGGTACCAGGCGACGAATTGCCCTTCGGTAATAGAGGCCTGGGGCTCTTCGAATACTATATAGGTGCCATTTCCAGTTGGGTAAATTGTCGCATCCTGCAGGGGCTGCCTGTACCTTATCCTGGCTTTGACTTTTAACTCTTCACCTTCATTGATTCTAAGGTCTGGCCGCACCCAGTGGACTTCTTCGTTATTGATAAACAGGGCTTTCCTGTATAGCCCGGGATGGTCTTTTCCCTGGCCGGTATAGATCACATTGCTATCTACATCTGTCTCGATCACGAAAAGCGGCTCAGGGGTTCCTCCTACAGCCAGGCCTTTGCGTTGGCCTTTGGTGAAGTAATGAGCTCCCTGATGTTTTCCTACCACTTTCCCATCGGTTACAGCATAGCGGTATTTTTTTGAAAGGTGCTTCAATTCCTCCATTTTTGAATCGTGGGCAGGTGCCGCGGTGGCATACACCTCTTTATTGGCATCTATTTCTACTATTACTCCTTCTTTGGGCTGTAATTTTTGCTGAAGGAATTCCGGTAACCGAACTTTACCAATGAAACATAATCCCTGTGAATCCTTTTTATCTGCCGTAATGAGGTTTTGTTCTGAAGCTATTTTTCGCACTTCAGATTTTTGGAGTTCCCCTATAGGGAATAAGGTACGGGAAAGCTGTTCCTGGGTAAGCTGACATAGGAAATAGGACTGATCTTTATTCTGATCTTTACCTGAAAGGAGTTGATAATAAGTTTCCCCATCCTTTGTTACTTCAGCTTTTCGGCAATAATGGCCTGTAGCCACATAATCTGCTCCCAGGGACAGGGCTATCTTCATGAAAACATCAAACTTGATCTCCCTGTTGCAAAGTACATCTGGATTGGGAGTTCTACCCCGCTCATACTCACGGAACATATAATCCACAATTCGCTCCTTATACTGCTCACTAAGGTCTACGGTTTGAAACGGAATGCCAAGTTTATCTGCAACCATCATTGCATCATTGCTATCCTCCAGCCATGGACATTCTTTGGAAATGGTAACCGAGTCATCATGCCAGTTCTTCATAAAAAGCCCTATGACCTCATACCCCTGCTGCTGTAATAAATATGCTGCAACACTTGAGTCTACACCTCCAGATAATCCTACTACTACTTTTTTCATAATTTTTTGCTACCGCGCCTTTCATTTGTTTACTAGGGGAAAGAGTCGGTTTACCGGCAGCAAAATTACGAAATAAAAAAAGGTGGTAAAAACCACCTTTGTCTCGAATTGTATAAAATATTATTCTCTTTCAAAACTTAAAGTTCCGCCTGCAGTTGCAAAGGAGAATTGATCATCGCCTGTAAAACTTACGTTCCCTGTAAGATCACCCACGGGAGTAGCAATAGTGTATGATGAGTTTCCATTATTTCTCCAGTTCCCGGTAGACTCTGAAGGTTGACATTGATTTTCAGTTAAATAGAATGTCGCCTCTCCGGTCTCATTTTCATTAAATGTAATAGTGGACTGGGGTGTTTCACAGAAAATGGTATTTAATGGAGCAGTGGCATCCACCATTACCCAGGTACCCAATATAGGATCTTCCCCGGTAGTATCTGCATCATCATCACTGCTGCAGGCTATAAAGGTGGCTGCACATAAAAATAGGAACAAAAATTTCTTCATAACATATGGTTTTAATTCGTTGGTAAATATAGAGAATCCGTCCTAACCTCCTCAAATTTTAGATTTTACGTTTTAATTTCTAATAAAGTTTTAACTGCTGTTCAATATAATTTAACAAAAGTTAAACAAAACTATAGGTAGAAGTAATTTACTTTTACAACAGTATAAACTAAAACAATAAAAAATGCTGAAATTATCTTACCTCAAAAACCTCGCTCTCGTAGCTTTCTTAAGCTTAGGTGTGATGGCTTGCAGTAGTGATGATGAAGGTGGCGATATCATCGTGCCTAACAATACTATTGCAGATTTCGTAGAAACTAACCAGGATTATTCCAGTCTTAATGCTGCGCTTATAGCAACAGATCTTAAGGCTACTCTTGGAGGTTCAACCAATTACACCGTTTTTGCTCCCAACAATGCTGCATTTAATGCATTCCTTTCAGCAAACGGTTTTGAAAGTCTTAGTGCCGTTCCTGTAGGCCTTCTAACCCAGGTGCTGTTAAATCATGTAATAGAAGGAACTGTTTTTTCTGGTGACCTTGCAACGGGATATACCACCAATCTGGCAACCGGTGCTGCTTCAGATGCTAATTTGAGTATGTTCATCAATACTGCAGATGGGGTGGTGATTAACGGGGAGTCTACAGTTACCACAGCCGATGTTGAAGTGGATAACGGGGTTATTCACGCTGTGAATTCTGTTATAGGGCTACCCGATGTTACAACCTTTGCCACAGCCGATCCTAGTTTTGAGATCCTGGTAGCTGCCCTTACCAGAGATGAGGATTTTAATTTTGTACCAATCCTCCAAACCCAGGGAGATCCTGCTCCTTTCACAGTATTTGCTCCTACCAATCAGGCGTTTTTAGACCTGTTGGAGGAATTAGATTTTGGTGGCCTTGATGATATCCCTTCAGATGTTCTTGCTGCAGCCCTTAGTTACCATGTGGTAACGGGAGCCAATGTAAGAAGTGGTGATATAACCGATGGTATGGAAGTTACTACTTTTGAATCTGGAACCTTTACTATCAATGCCAATGGCGACGTAACTATTACAGATGAAAATGGCCGTACTGCCACTATTGTTGCCGTAGATGTACAGGCAACAAATGGAGTTATTCATGTCATAGATACAGTGCTTTTACCGGGCGACGGTAGTGAGCCCGCACCATCCAATACCATTGCCGATTTTGTTGAGAATAATGATGATTATTCCAGTCTTAATGCTGCACTGGAAGTAGCCGGTTTAAAAGAAACCCTTGCAGGGGATGCTGAGCTTACTGTTTTTGCACCCAATAATGCTGCATTTGATGCCTTTCTTTCTACCAATGGATTTGCGGACTTAAGTGCTGTACCGGTTGATGTTTTAACTCAGGTACTTTTAAACCATGTCCAAAGCGGATCAATTTACGCTGCAGATCTTTCCACAGGATATATAGAAAGTATGGCAAGCTGGGGAGCATCTGGAGATGATAACCTTAGTATGTACATCAATACTGAAGACGGAGTTATGATAAACGGAGTATCCACGGTAACTACACCTAATGTTGAAGTGGATAACGGGGTGATACATGCAGTAGATGCTGTTATAGGTTTGCCAGATGTCGTAACTTTTGCCACAGCCGACTCTACATTTGAGATCCTCGTGGCAGCTTTAACAAGGGATGATGATTTCAATTTTGTATCGATCCTTCAAACACAAGGTGATCCTGCTCCATTTACAGTATTTGCACCCACAAATGATGCATTTGTAGACTTCCTTGGGGAATTTGGATTTGAAGATCTTGACGCTATACCTTCCGCAGTTCTTAGTGCTGCTTTAAGTTACCACGTTGTAACCGGAGCGAATGTAAGAAGTACAGATATTACAAATGGAATGGAAGTCACAACATTTGAAACCGGAACGTTCACTATAAACGCCCGGGATACAGTTACTATTCTCGATGAAAATGACCGGGAATCTACAGTAATAGCAGTAGATGTCCAGGCTACCAATGGAGTTATTCACGTAATCGATACGGTATTACTACCTGAATTGTAATACAGGTTCTCTATAGACGAAAATAGCCCGGAAGTTCCGGGCTATTTTTATTTATCTCGAAAAGAATTTACTTCTTGTTCTTCTTTTGTTGTTGCTCTGCCTGCTCCATCATTTCCTGCATCTTCCTTGCAAATTTACCCTGCTTCTTGGGCTTCTTCTTGTTCTCCTGGATCTTGGCGTGGATCTTATCCTCGTCAATGATCACATATTTAATCACCAGCATTATTCCAATTGTAATAAGGTTGGATGTGAAATAATACAGGGAAAGTCCACTGGCAAAATTATTAAAGAACACCAGCATGAATAAAGGGGAGAGGTACATGATAAATTTCATATTAGGCATCCCCGGCTGTTGATTTTGTTGCATTGTTTGACCGGTTGTCATCATCATATAAATGAATATGGCAATAGAGGCCAGAATTGGAAACAAACTCACATGATCCCCGTAGAACGGAATATAGAACGGCAAGTCAAGAACGTTGTCATAACTTGAAAGGTCATCTGCCCACAAGAATCCTTTTTGTCTAAGGTCAAAAGCACTTGGGAAGAACTGGAAGAGGGCATAGAAAACCGGGATCTGCATCAAGGCTGGTAAACATCCGCTCATAGGGCTGGCACCGGCCTTGCTGTAAAGCTTCATCGTTTCCTGCTGCTTCTTCATTGGATTGTCCTTGTACTTCTCGTTAAGCTCATTTATCTCCGGCCGCAGCACCTTCATTTTAGCCTGTGATAAATAAGATTTGTAAGTAACAGGGGATAGCACGATTCGCACTACAATGGTCATTACAATTATTGCAATACCATAACTTGGAAGAAAACTTGCAAGGAAGCTAAAGAATGGTATGAATATATATTTGTTTATCCATCCAAAGATTCCCCAACCAAGCGGTACAATTTCATCCAGGTTCCTGTCATAATCATTCAGGATCCTGTAATCTGTTGGTCCGTAATACCAGTTAAGATTGTAATTAAGTTCGCCGCCCTTAAGCTCCATGGCAAGGTTTGCGGTAAACTCTTTAGTATACACAGTATCTACCTCTTCATCCTGCACCAGGTTCCTTGAAGTAAATTCCCCTCTTGGGAACGCCGTATCTGTCAATAGGATGGAGGTGAAGAAATGCTGCTTAAAAGCTACATAGGTAATATTATCATCTGCATCATCGGTGAAATCGCCGTGTCCCAGGTAATCATCACTGCCGCTACCATATTCCCAGATAAGTTCTGTATATCTGTTCTCATATTCAATACTCTTGGCATTGCGGAAACCTTTAAGCCTCCAGTCAAGGGAAACATCCCGGGATGGATTGAGGACCCTGTTAAGACCCTGGGAACGAATACTGAAATCCAGCATATATTCCCCGGGTTTAAGTACATACCTGTACTCCAGGAATTCAGTTTCAGAGACTTTAAGCCTCATGGTAAGGATCTGGTTGTTTCCGCTTCGGCTTACTTCCGGTTCAAAATAGAGGTTTTCTGTATCCAGTACCCTGCCATCTGTAGTAGTAAAATTCAGGTTAAATGAAGCATTTCCGTCTTTAATAAGATATACAGGATTACCATTATAGGTTTCAAATTGGGTAAGCCTGGCTTCAGAAATATATCCGCCTTTATTGTCCACTTTTAATTCCAGCACATCATTGGAGATGGTTGTGGTATTCTCTGTAGCTGAAGGTAGGGTAGCAGAATAACCAAATGCGCCCAGTTCCCTTTGTGCCCTGTCTACAGCTGCTGAGTCCACAACAGTTTCCTGTGTGAAGGTTTGGGGTGCAGCAACGGGGGTTTGCTCTACCTGTTCTGTAGTGTCCTGTTGAGCCTCTGTTGCCTGCTCGTCAAAAGAGTTATTGTACAACATCCATATAAGGATACCTCCAATGAGAATAAACCCGATAAGGGATTGTACGTCAAATTTTTTTTCTTCCATGTGATTTGATAAAATGATCTGTAAGCGAAATTGTCGCTTTTAATTCTAAGTCAAAAAAATGACCTTTTACTTACTTTGTGCCACATTGACACTGTTTTTGTTTTTGGAATGGTTCAAAGCTGCCTTTATAAAGGAAATAAACAGCGGGTGGGGGTTGGCCACGGTGCTCTTGTATTCAGGGTGATATTGTACCCCAATGAACCACGGGTGATCCTCCAGTTCTACTATCTCTACCAGCCCGGTATCAGGATTTATCCCGGTGCTTTTTAAGCCGGAATGTTCCAGTTCATTCTTATATTTATTATTGTACTCATAACGGTGCCTGTGACGCTCTTTTATTTGAACCGAGCCATAAATCCTGTGGGCAAGGGAACCTTCACTAAGCTCGCAATCCCAGGATCCAAGTCTCATTGTGCCTCCCATGTGGGTAAGGTTCTTTTGCTCCTCCATAATATCGATCACGGGATGCTTTGTCATTGGATCCATCTCTGTGGAATTTGCATTCCTAAGCTGCAGGACATTGCGTGCAAATTCTATCACCGCCATTTGCATTCCAAGGCAAATTCCGAAGAAAGGTATTCCGTTTTCCCGGGCATATCTCACCGCATCGATTTTACCTTCTATTCCTCTTTCCCCAAATCCCGGTGCTACCAATATTCCGTCTAAATGGGCGATCTTATTCTTTATGGTATTCTCGTTAATGAATTCTGAATGAATACTCTCGACCACAACCTTCACTTCATTTTCTGCTCCAGCATGAATAAAAGCTTCCTGTATGGATTTATAAGAATCCTGTAATTCTACATATTTCCCAATTAATCCAATCCTAACCTCGTGTTTTGGATTTTTGTGGCGTTGCAGGAACTGGTTCCAGCGTTCAAGGTTTGGAGTAGTATTATCTGGTAAATTCAACTTTTTAAGCGCTACCGTATCCAGGCCTTCTTCCAGCATTAGATTTGGTACATCGTAAATAGTTGATGCATCTATTGATTGGATCACGGCCTCCTGTCTCACATTACAGAAGATGGCCAGTTTTCTCCTTATATCGTCCGATAATTCATGCTCGGTACGGCAAACCAGGATATCGGCTTTTATACCGCTTTCCATCAATGTCTTTACGCTGTGTTGCGTAGGTTTGGTCTTTAATTCCCCTGCAGCTGCAAGATAAGGTACCAGGGTAAGATGTATGACAAGGGCATTATCATCTCCCAGTTCCCATTTTAATTGCCTTACTGCTTCAATATATGGCAGGGATTCTATATCACCAACAGTTCCACCAATTTCAGTAATGATGATATCGTAGTCTCCTGTTTTTCCAAGAAGTTGTACCCGTTCCTTTATTTCATTTGTAATGTGAGGAACCACCTGCACAGTTTTTCCCAGGAATTCCCCTCTTCGTTCCTTTTCAATGACACTTTGGTAAATACGGCCGGTGGTTACATTATTTGCCTGGGAAGTATTAACATTGAGGAACCTTTCATAATGGCCCAGGTCAAGATCTGTTTCAGCCCCATCCTCGGTCACATAACATTCACCATGTTCGTAAGGGTTAAGAGTACCGGGGTCTACATTAATATAAGGGTCAAGTTTCTGAATAGTGGTTCTAAAACCACGCGCTTGTAATAATTTTGCCAGGGAAGCGGCTATAATTCCTTTTCCAAGAGAAGAAGAAACCCCGCCTGTTACAAAAATATACTTGGTTTCGGCCATTTTAGTAAGTTTGTTGCGTTGTAATATTCAGGGCGCTAAATTACAAAGAAGAAAAGAAAAATCCCCCGATTATTCCTGCTATTATTTTACAGTCCTAACACTACAAAACAATTTATACTTCCCTAATATTTAGGGTATTTGCTGCGTATAGTTCGTAGGATATGCTCCATGCCATTCACCTTAAGATCTGTGACCTGCGATAACTGGTCGCCTAATTTCCCTTTGGGAAAACCTTTTTGCCGGTGCCATATGAGGTAATATTCAGGAATTTCTGAGAGATAATAATCTTTATATTCCCCGTAGTACATTTTGGCATGTGCCAGTTCAATAAGGGCTTTATGGTCGGGCTTAATTTCCATAAAACAAAACTAAGATTAAGTTTTAAGGTAGACGTTAAAAAAATGTGCTACTTAATCAATTCTGAAAAGTTTAATTTTACAGCCTAATTCCAATAAATGAGATACCAGTATCAAATAAGGGTCACTCCTGAAGCTGCAGCAAAAAAAGAACTATTATTCAGGGAGGTTTCCAGGCATTCCGGTATCCCCCTTTCAGAAATTAATCACATAGAGGTATTGAAACGATCTATAGATGCAAGGCAAAAGGCGGTGAAAGTAAATTTGAAGGTGGAGGTATTTGTAGGGGAGGAGCATTTGAAGGAATCCTTTGAGCTTCCCAATTATCCTGATGTTTCAGGAAAAGAAGAGGTATTTATAATAGGCGCAGGCCCTGCAGGATTATTTGCAGCCTTAAGGTGTATTGAAGCAGGGGTAAAGCCTGTGGTCATTGAACGGGGGAAGGATGTAAGGAGCCGCAGGAGGGATCTTAAAGCGCTTAATATTGAGCATATAGTTAATGAAGACTCCAATTATTGTTTTGGAGAAGGGGGCGCAGGTACTTATAGTGACGGGAAGTTGTATACCAGGTCAAAGAAAAGGGGGATGTAAACCGCATTTTGCAGCTTCTGGTGGCCTATGGGGCAACCAACCAGATCCTGGTCGATGCGCATCCTCATATAGGAACCAATAAACTACCCGCTATTATTGCGAGTATAAGGGAAAAGATCCTGGAACACGGGGGAGAGGTGCTGTTCAATACAAGGGTTACAGATATTTTGCTGAAAGATGATGAGGTAAGCGGACTTAAAACCCAACTAGGAGAAACCTTCCATACCAGGAATATAATCCTGGCTACAGGCCATTCTGCCCGGGATATTTTTTCGCTTCTGGAGCAAAAGGGAATTGAGATCGAAGCCAAACCCTTTGCTCTGGGAGTGAGGGTAGAGCATCCGCAACAATTGATAGACAGGATACAGTATAAATGTGATGACCGGGGAGAATTTTTGCCACCTTCCCCTTACAGCATTGTAAAACAAATAAACGGGAGGGGTATGTACTCCTTTTGTATGTGTCCAGGAGGTATTATTGCACCCTGTGCTACAAGTCCGGGAGAAGTAGTCACCAACGGCTGGTCTCCCAGCAGGAGGGACCAGCCCACGGCAAACTCTGGAATAGTTATAGAACTGCGGCTGGCCGATTTCAAAAGCTACGGCCGCACGCCTTTGGCTGGAATGCACTTCCAGAAGGAAATAGAACAAACGGCCTGGGAGCTTGCAGGCAGGACCCAACGTGTTCCTGCACAACGACTTGTTGATTTTGTTGAAGGGAAAATTTCTAGCTGCCTTCCTGAAACTTCCTATAAACCCGGAGTGACATCTGCCGACCTGCGCGAGGTTTTTCCGGAATTTATACACCAAACACTAAATACCGGTTTCAGGGAATTTGGAAAGACCATGAGGGGATATCTTACCAATGAAGCAGTCATACATGCGCCAGAGTCGCGTACATCTTCCCCTGTTCGCATTCCGCGGGATCCTGTGACGCTGCAGCACGTGAGGATAAAAGGTCTTTATCCTTGCGGGGAAGGAGCAGGGTATGCAGGAGGAATCGTATCAGCAGCCATTGACGGTGAAAAATGTGCAGAAAGCTGTGTGGCTGCAATTTCACGGTAGTTGTTTCCAGGGCCCGCAATAATAAAGGTTAAATTATTGATAATTTGACCATGAACCGTTATGGATTTTTCACTTTTGCCTATCTTAATAATGAAGATTAATAAACCAAAGGCATGGCAATAATAGGATCACTCATCAAAGGACTCATAGATCTTAGGGATAGAATAGTTACAGAACCCGATCCCGAGGAAGCACAGCTGGAAGTGCTTAAAGATCTCCTTACCAAAGCCCGGGATACGGCTTTTGGCAAATATTATGGTTTTCAAGGTATTCTTGAAGATGCAGATATTAAAAAAGCCTTTGCAGCAAGAGTGCCTTATTTTGATTATAACAAGATCAATGAGCAGTGGTGGCAAAGAATGCACGAGGGGGAAGAGAATGTCACCTGGCCTGGGAAACCTCCTTATTTTGCACTAAGCAGTGGTACAACCGGGAAAAGTAGTAAAAGAATTCCTGTCACAGAGGATATGGTGGAAGCAATTCGCCAATCTGGTATTAAGCAAATAGGTGCATTAAGTAATTTCGACCTCCCGGGAGATTTCTTTGAAAAAGAGATCATGATGCTGGGTAGTTCTACAGACCTTCTGGAGGCCGGGGATCATAAAGAAGGGGAAATAAGCGGAATTTCAGCCAGTCGTATTCCATTTTGGTTCAGGAGTTATTACAAGCCGGGGGAGGAGATCGCCCAGATAGAGAATTGGGATGAAAGGGTTCAAAAAATAGCTGAAAATGCCAAAAATTGGGATATAGGAGCGCTTACCGGGATCCCGTCCTGGATGGAGCTTATGATGAAAGAGGTTATTAAATATCACAAGGTTTCAAATATCCATGAGATCTGGCCTAACCTGCAGGTCTATACCAGTGGAGGCGTTGCTTTTGAACCTTATGAGAAGAGCTTTAATGCGCTGCTGGCTCATCCAATAACAGTTATTGATACCTACCTGGCTTCTGAAGGTTTCCTGGCTTACCAGTCCAGGCCGGAAACAAATGCAATGAAATTGGTTCTTGATAATGGGATCTATTTTGAATTTGTCCCTTTTAAAGCTGAATACGTTAATGAGGATGGATCAATTAGCGATGATGCCCCTGTAATTCCCCTTTCTGAAGTCAAAGAGGAAGAGGATTACATTCTTCTTATAAGCACTGTATCTGGTGCATGGAGGTATTTGATTGGCGACACCATTAAGTTTACAGATGTTGAAAGGCACGAGATAAGGATCACCGGCAGGACAAAATTCTTTTTAAATGTGGTGGGGTCACAATTATCTGTAAACAAAATGAATGACGCGGTAAAGGAACTGGAGGAAAGATATGATATCGAAATTCCTGAGTTCACTCTGGCCGCTGTTCGAATTGATGGCGAATTCTATCATTCGTGGTATCTTGGCACCAATGGAAAAGTGGATGATGAGGAACTTGCACAGTCACTGGATGAAATACTAAAGCAAGCTAATAAGAATTATAGCGTCGCTCGCAGTAAAGCCCTGAAAGGTGTTAAGGTCAAGACCATTCCATCAGATCTCTTTTACGAATGGAATGCAGCCAATAAAAAGAAAGGCGGGCAGGTTAAAATGGAGAAGGTGATGAACGAGGAAAAGTTCGCGCAATGGGAAGACTTTATTAAAAAGCAGTTGGCTTCTGGATAATTAAATTCCTTTACTCCAGCTCCTCGACCAGTTCCAGGATCTCTTCGGGAGAAAGATATAATCTCTTGATCCTTGCTTTGTACACCTCAGAAAGATCGGCATGCCCAAGGATAAAATCTTTTGTGGCGAGGATGTATTCCCCCATTCCATGATTGACAGCATAGGTATCTGCGGCCCTTTCAGCTTCACGTATATAATTATTGGATAACACATAGCGAATCCCGAAAGTAAGGAGATTAAAACCTTTCCTGTCCCTGTAATCCATGATATGGCCCAGCTCGTGGCCTATCCATCCAATAAGCACATCTTTAGGAATATCCTCAACGCCAAATTCTTCATCTTCTATATGAAGCCTTTCGCTTATCATAATATAATAAGACCTGTTTTTCCTTTTTTTAAATATGCCCGAAAATTTGGGCTGGGCCTGCATAAATGACTTTTTAATACTCTTCTTGAACTTAAATTCAATAGGGGTGTCAATCAATTCCGGGTAATGGGAGAGGGCTATACGAACTTCTTCTTCTATTGAGGGAGGTACAACCTTATTTGTGAAATGTAAACTGTCATTATTTTTCATAACTGTAGATAAAGCAAACATGGAGTTTTGAAATATAAGGAATAACCCGGCACAAAAAAGGATTTGCACAGGAACCTGTCGGTTCTTATGGAGATAAGGCATTCTTATAGCTTTTTTTATAAAGATACTGTTCTCGGGGCATTTTTAAAAATCATAATTATAAAACATAAAAAAGCCCTACACAAAGTGTAAGGCTTAAAACTTTCATAAGTATAGTAACTATATAAACAAAGCCTAAGCTTGTTTCACGTTTACTGCATTTAATCCTTTTCTTCCTTCTTCAAGATCAAACGTTACTTCGTCGTTCTCTCTGATTTCATCAACAAGACCATTTGCGTGTACGAAATATTCTTTGTTTGATTCTTCGTCTGTAATAAATCCAAATCCTTTAGAGTCGTTAAAAAATTTGACAGTTCCTCTATTCATTATATATAAATTTAATTTGGACAAAGATATGATAAATTAATTGATTTTAAATATATCGTGAGTTTTATTTTAAATTTTTTAATTTTTTAAAATTTTTACTGAAAATTTTTCTGTAACATTTTTTCTTTTTTAAAAATCTTAAAAATAAAAAGCTGCCCCTTTGGACAGCTTTTAGATTTTCTGAAAACAGCAGTTGTTATCCTGCCATGATCTTTTGCAATCTCTGAATTAGGGAAGGGTTAGTTTGCATGGCCCCTGCTATTTGCTCATATCTTTCAACGGTAAGATCGGCATCTGTAATGATCTCTTCCATCTCTGCCTGGATTGCAGGTTGCATTTTTTCAATTTTCTCAACTGCTTTTGCATGTTTTTGAAGGTCTTCTTTCGATGCATCAACCTGCTGGTTTTGCATTTTTGCCTGGTGTATTTCATTAAAGGTACCTATCTCCATATCCTGCTCTTCCACGGCAGCTATCATCTTCTTTTGTGCTTTTTGCTGTGCCACCTGTATACCCTGGTAGGCTTCAGCAAATTTTTCCAGTTCAGCATCGGTCACCTTTACATCCTGTTGTTGCTGTTGTTGCTGTGGTAGCTGCGGGGTTTGGGCCATAGCCGTGGAACCCGCAAAAAGTCCTGCGCAAAGCAGCATCACATTCATCTTTCTTTTCAATCTAAACATCTGTTTGTTTTTAATTATTAAAATTTGAAGCTTGCAAACTAAGGGTCTTATCGCATTTTGCATAATTAGGAGCGTTAAAGATTTGTTAGAACCTTGATCTTGCTCAGTTTTTGGATTTCTTTATGAAAGAAAACCCTCTTATCAATCGACTTAATTATTACATTTAATGCGATCAAAATTTAGAGGGCAATCCTTTAAACTCTATAATATCTGCTTCACTATGAAAGGCCCTATTCATACTTTTTTAATTTTGATTATTTCCCTGCTGGCAGGAAGTATGCTCCTCTCATGTGTAGAGAAAGCGGCACCCGGTAACCAAAAGAGGCCTGCAATCAAGGAGGATACGACCAAAACGGTTTCTGCACTTAAGGAGCATTTGATTCAATTGGAGAATGAGTTAATAATTACCTACAGGCTGGATTCACTTACAGATGTTAAAAAGGCTGATAGTTTATGGGCATCTTACAGTAAACATCAGCAAAGAACACTGCTGGCAATTAATAGAATAGATGCTGTAAGGGTGGGGCCCGGCAGCAAAATTGTTGTGCCAGATACACTTGTCGAGGATTTTAATTTATATGCTCCCTTTCCATCCCGGCTTGATATTCTTGAACCTATACCTCAAACTGTTCTTATCTCGCGCAGGGTTCAGGCTTTTGGGCTGTATGAGTGTGGCAGGCTTATAAAATGGGGTCCCGTAAGTACAGGCAAGCAGTCCACTCCCACTCCTGCAGGACTTAATTATGGGAATTACAAAGCTAAAAGGAAAATAAGTACGGTCAACCAAAGCTGGCTCATGCCATATTATTTTAATTTCATGAATTTTGAAGGGGTAGGGGTGCACCAGTACTTATTACCCGGTTTCCCTGCCAGTCATGCCTGTGTAAGGCTTGAGATGGCAGATGCTATGTTCATATATGAATGGGCACAGCAGTGGGAACTGGATGCTACACGCACAAGGGTGGTTCGAAATGGTACACCTTTTATGGTCTTTGGGGATTATGATTTTGAAGCAGATGTACCGTGGCTGCAATTGGTCAATGATCCTGCCGCTAACGAACTGAACAAGCAGGAGCTGGATATTTTAAAAAAATATACCGAGGAATATTTCAAGGATATAAGAAACTTCAATACTATAGAAGTACAGCAGCCTCAGGGTTCAATAGCTACTTAATTCCGCTTTTATTTGTAAATTAAGTTATAAACCAATGTTATGACAAATTCAAAGTTTAAGAATTTCGTGTGGGCTATGCCGCTAATTTTCCTGTTCTTTCCATTTTCCCTGCTTGCCCAGGAAACAACAGTAATGGTAAGGGTGCATAGTAAGGATGCTAAATTTATTGGTAGTTCTATTGGTGGCGCCAAAGTGCTTGTGAGGAATGAGGCTACCGGGGAACTATTAGCTGAAGGTATAACTCGGGGAAGTACCGGAGATACAGAAAAGATCATGCAGGAGCCGCGTAAAAGAGGGGAAAGACTTTCAACAGGTGAAACTGCAGGTTTTCTTGCCAGGCTTGATATTACTGAACCTGTTTTTGTAACTATAGAGGCTATTGCCCCGGTGAATAAAAGACAGGCAGCTGTTAGATCCAGTACGCAGTTATGGGTGATCCCCGGCAAAAATATAGAAGGAGATGGCGTTGTGTTGGAGGTTCCCGGTTTTGTTATAGATATACTTTCTCCTCAAACCCATGAAAGGATCGCGCAGGGGGAGGATATTAATATTCGTGCAAATGTTGTCATGATGTGCGGGTGCCCGGTTACCCCCGGCGGAATATGGAATGCCGATGACTACGAGGTTACAGCCATAATAAAACAGGAGGGAGGGGAACCCAGGGAAGTTCGACTGGAACCCATACAAAAGCCCAGCACCTTCGAGGAAAAAATTTCACTAGAGCCGGGGAATTATGAGATCACAGTATATGCTTTTGATCCTCAAACCGGGAATACCGGGCTGGACAGGACCAATATAATAGTCCAGTAAGGTTTACTTTTCAACTTCAAGGTCTATAAGTCCCAAATCCAGAATGGTCCTTAGTACCCCGTTTTCATTATTACCAAATTCTGTTCTATGTCTGCTGATTTTGATAATTTCGGGATGTGCGTTTTTCATGGCATAGCTATGCGTTGCATTCTGCATCATTTCAAGATCGTTGAGGTAATCTCCAAAGACCAAAGTCTCATCAGGAGAGATATTTAATTTTTCCTGAACTTTTCTTATGGCTACTCCCTTATTGGCAGATTTTGCGGTAATATCTAAAAAGATCCTGGCGGCTACAGCTACTTTAAAATCATTTTCAAACTCTTTATAGGCAGCGTAACTATTTTCCTCCACACCCTGCCAGTCACATAAGGTTACTTTTAATACAGTATCTTCCACTTGAGTTAAGTCATCCACATATTTAAGACGGGTATAATATTTTTTGATTTCGGTAAGAAATCTTTCATCCCGGCATTCCACATAAGCAGAGCCCTTACAACATAATACAGGATTTACATCCTTAAGGTCACGGCCAATCTCAATAAACTTTCTGGCAGCATGTATGTCCATCTCGTTAATATACAGGTCCTGCCCTTTGTGTACCACGTGGGTGCCATTTTCAGCAAAAAAGATCATCCTGTCCTTGATCCTTTCAAAATTTGATTCAAGATTATAATACTGCCGCCCACTTGCCACAGCAAAAAGTATATTTTTCTCTGAAAGAGTTCTTTCTATTTCCCAAAAATCGGAATGGAGCTGGTGGTCATCATTAAGCAAAGTACCATCCATATCTGCAACTATCAATTTGATCATAATCTCTCCTGTTTTCGCCAAAGATAAAAATTTAGAATGCGTTTGATCTTAATACCATATCATTTCTTCCTGTACGTTCATAGCATTAATCAATACTTTATAAAGCATAAAAAACCCGCAATCGTGCGGGTTTAAATACCTTTCTTATGGAAATGATCTAAAATAGGATCGCATCCAGGATAGCACTTACGACTGCAAGAATAACTGCAAGCCAGAGGGATGGTAAAAACCCTACCGTATTAAAGTCCTTGCTTAATTTATCTGCCAGCTCGATAATTATGGCATTCACTATAATCCTAATAATAAAGCCAAGGCCAAGGAAGTAGAAGACCCCTAATGTAGCGATATTAAGCACAGCAGTAAGTATCCAGCTTAAAAGAAAACTTAGGACCCCAATTATAAGAGCCACAATAATGGCGGTTTTAAATCCCTTTAATTCCACCTTGGACATATATTTGGCCGCGATCAATAAAACGACGGCATCAATAACGATATGAAGAAGCCACTGTAACATATAATTTTGGTTTTGGTTAGTTTTTTAAAGATATTAAATATATCAGGACATAGAAGGTCCTATTTCTTACAAATTAAAGTTAAAGAATTTCCTTTAAGCTGTTTTTTATGGGATTTCCTGATGAAAAGTTCGTACAGAGCCTTAAAATTAGCCAACTTTTCACGGTATACCAGGCTGGTCTCAGTGCGATATTTTTGGGCATCTGCAGGATAGCCGGCATAATTCAATCCAAGGTTATTTGAGATAAAAAGGGTGCGGGGAAGATGGAATGCCTGTGTGACCACGATGGCGCTTGGTATATCAAATTCAGTTGAAGATCTTTTCATGCTTTCATAGGTATTTAAACCTGCAGGATCTGTAGAGATGTGGGAGGGAGGAACATTTCTTAAAAGGAGATATGACCGCATTGCACTTACTTCATCATAATCCTTTTCACGGTTGTCCCCACTTAGAAGAAAGCGTTTTGCCTTACCTTTCTTATAAATCCTTAGCCCCGTATCAACCCGGTCCTGCAATACCGGCGACAGTTTACCGTCTGAATGGACACTTGCACCAAGGATTATAACAGTATGGGCATCTGGCAGCGCTTCAATGCTTGAATATACTTTTTCCCTGGTTGATCTTTCAACGTAGAAACTTAAAAGATACACCAGGCCAATCCCTGCTACTAGCAGTAGAACCAGTATAATTAGTAGTCTTTTAATCCTCTTCATAAGGGTTTTTTACAATTATAGTAACGTATTCATCTTAAATGTAGTGTTGGATCCATATTCTCTCTTTTCGTAAATTTAATTGCAATTACTTATTCTTAATGAAGGTATAACTTTTTCCCGCGGTAACAAATGCTTAATTTTGCTTCAGATTTATAAAGCTTTTAGATGATGAGTATTGAAGCCCTAAAATGGCGGTATGCCACCAAAAAATTTGACAACGAGAAATTTTTACCTACTCATAAGCTGGAGGTGCTAAAAGACGCTTTTAACCTAACTGCGACCTCCTATGGATTGCAACCTATTAAAATGATCATAATTCATGATAAGGGACTTCAGGAAAAGTTGGTAAAACATTCCTACAATCAAAAACAGGTGGCCACCGCTTCTCATGTGCTGGTGATATGTATAGAGAAGCAGGTAGATAAGACTTTTATAGAAGAATACTTTAACAGGGTGCACAGCGTTAGAGCTACCCCTCCAGATGTTCTTCGACCTTTTCAAAATTCTCTAATTGGTGATTTTGAAAAGAAACACGTTGATGAAATTGCCCAATGGGCAACTAACCAGGCGTACCTCGCTCTTGGAACCCTGCTAACCGTTTGTGCGACTGAAGGTATTGATTCCTGTCCCATGGAAGGTTTTGATCCTGCCGGCTATGATGAATTACTGGGGCTGGGGGAGATGAATTTGGAATCTGTTCTTGCACTGCCGGTGGGGTATCGTGCGAGTGATGATATGTTTTCTGAATTTAAAAAAGTAAGACGCCCCCTTGAGGACGTCATCATCGAATTTCCTGTAGATCCTTCAATTAAAAGTAGAGGTTAAAAAAAAGGCTTATTTAGCCAATTAAGCTTTGGGAATACATTAGTAATTCACATATTCTGTGATCTCCAGGCCATATCCTATCATTCCAACTCGTTTTGTTTGAGCCGAGTTTGATAAGAGTTTGATCTTATGGATTTCCAGATCGTGCAGGATCTGGGCACCAATTCCAAAATCTTTTGTATCCATTATAATTGGGGGAGCTTTCATTTCTCCCTGCTTCTGGCGTTCCTTAAGTTCTGTAAGCCTTTTTAAAAGATTGAGAGACTGGCTTTCCTGATTGATAAATACAATAGCGCCCCTGCCTTCATCATTGATAGCTTTGAACATATCATCCAGTTTCTTATCCGCATTATTGGTAAGGGTTCCCAGAATATCGTTATTTACCAAAGTAGAGTTAACACGTACCATGATCTCCTCTGTAGGTTTCCAGGCTCCTTTGGTAAGCGCTATATGTATTTGATTATTGGTAGTTTGCTGGTAAGCCCTTAATCTAAAGGTTCCAAACCTTGTATTTATATCGAAATCCTCTTTCTTCTCAATAAGGGAGTCATGCTGCATACGATAGGCAACCAGGTCTTCGATAGATACAAGTTTGAGATCGAATTTCCTTGCCACTTCAATAAGCTGTGGTAACCTTGCCATAGTACCATCTTCATTCATAATCTCCACAATAACTCCTGCAGGTTGAAATCCTGCAAGCCTGGCAAAGTCAATAGCAGCCTCAGTATGCCCCGTCCTTCTTAACACTCCGCCTTCTTTTGCCTTAAGCGGAAAAATATGACCTGGACGGCTCAAGTCCATAGGGCGGGTTTCAGGATTGATCAGGGATTTAATAGTCTTTGCCCTGTCTGAAGCAGAAATACCCGTGGTAACTCCTTCGCCTTTAAGATCTACCGAAATGGTAAAGGCAGTTTCCATAGGATCTGTGTTATTGCCTACCATCATCTCCAATTTGAGCTCCTTGCAGCGCTCTTCTGTAATAGGAGCACAAATAAGTCCGCGCCCGTGGGTTGCCATGAAGTTGATCATCTCTGGGGTGACTTTTTCTGCCGCTGCGAGAAAATCTCCCTCATTTTCCCGGTCGATATCATCTACCACTATAATAACCTTTCCTTCACGAATGTCATCAATTGCTTCTTTAATTGTGTGAAGTACTATCTTATTTTTGGATGAGGTATGTTGCACGGTTTTCATTTTAAATATGAGGCTGCAAAGGTATTTAATCTATTCTGTTTCCTTCCTTGTGAAGGAGAGTTTTTTTAGGAATTTACCTATAGGTTCGGTAATATTACTAAAGCTTAACAGGCCCTGATCTGTTGTGGCCCGGTAAGTAAAGAGAATGCCCAGCGGCATCATGATAAGTGTCGAGAGCCAGGCTGCCAGCACAGGACTAATACTTCCATCCTCTGCACTGTTCTTGGCGAATATCCCTATAAAGTGGTAGGTAAGGAAAATAAGGATAGCAACCACCATTGGAAGTCCCATTCCTCCTTTTCTTATGATAGCCCCAAGGGGTGCTCCTACAAAGAACAATACCACGCAGGCAAAAGCCAGTACATATTTTTCATGTAAAGCGATCTCGAATTTATTGAGCTGTTTTACACTGTTCCTGAACTCCTGTTTCTTAATATTGACAGTTGCCACAAGTGCGTTCATAGATCCAAGACTAAGATTCACGATTTGGAGGCCTGTTTCGGTATCATACAGTTCAAGGACAGAGTTATCTATTTCCCTCACACTGTCACGGGGTGTAAAATTTGCAGCAATTTGTGAGGCTCCACTCCGGTTGTATATCACATTGGAGAATTTGAATTTTTCCTGCTGGTAAGCAGTGGAGAAGGAATCTATACTTTGATTAAGTTCAGATATCTTCAACATGTTCTGCGAATTCCTGTAATTTTCATCTGCCAAATCCACATCGTTGAAGCTGGAAATATCAATATTTATCACATATTCCTCAAAATAGCTTTTTGCAAATGGTTTATTGGCCCGTTTGGAAGGGTCATTCTGCGGGATCTCATCGTAGTAATTCCCGTCCCGCAGGATTAGGGATAAAACATCAGAATCTGTACTTCCCACCAGTTCTCCGCGGTTAGCCTTAATCACTTTTAAATTGCCACCCTGGTTGGATTTTTCGTGAATAATTACATCCTCAAGGAACTGATCATTATCACCTGTTTTTTTCTCAACCTTAATATTAAAAGTTCCCACCTCGTTGAATATACCTTCAGAAATGGCCATGGCAGGCTTTAACTGGGCAATGTTCTTACGCAGGTTAATGGATTTAAATTCTGCAGCGGGAATTACATTGTTGGCAAAAAAGAATGCGGTAAGACTAAGGAACAGAATAAAGAAAGTAAGGCTTCTCATGGCTCGCTGAAGGGAGATACCAGAGGATTTCATGGCGGCAAACTCATAATTCTCTGCAAAGCTTCCAAATACCATTATAGAAGTAAGAAGTATGGAAAGCGGAAGCACCAGCGGAATCAATTTTGGTGAAAAATAAAGCAGGAACCGTCCAATGATTCCTGCATCAAGATCCTTTCCTGCAAGTTCACCTATATACAGCCAAATGGTTTGGAGTACAAAGATGAACATGAGGATAATAAAAACAGTAAAGAAAGTCTTTAGGTAACTTACAAGTATGTATTTATCTAGGATCTTCAAAATTAGTCTAACCTGTTGATGTAGTAATCTTTGTACCTGTTCTCAGAAAAAGTGAAAAGGTTTTGAGCCAGAGGTTGGTTGTTCTTAAAGCTTTTTACAGTGATTGTGATCTTAGTACCATTGTCCTGAGTTTGGATCAGGTTGTAAATATGCTTGGTCTGGCTGTCAATTCCCAACAGGATATTTTTAACCTCTGCATTGCTGTCAATAGGAGTAAGTTTAATATACTGTATCTTACGACCTTTTACATCCTGGGCTATATCCCACTTATAGGTATAGCCATCCTCATAAAATGTGAACATTTTTGAAGGAGTGATATTATTCTCATCCTCCTCAACATAATTTGAAACATTAATTTCCTGGTCCTCAGGAATAATGGTGTATATCTTCTTACCGTCAAACAACTGGGTAGTACCCATTAAGTTAAGTACATACTTGTCTCCTTTAATACTTACATCCCCTCGCGTCTCCTGGTTAACATTTTCAGCTTTATTTTCAAGGGTGTATTTAAAATCAATCACCATGTTGTCATAGGATTTTACCTTAGAGGAAACTTCATTGAGCAGTGCCTTTGCTTTATCTGCATTTTGAGCATTTACCGCGAACATGGTTAAAAAGGCAATAAGGAAAATAGGTAATCTTTTCATTTGGTTTTTTTTAATATTGGTCTTCTTCATTTAGCAATTGTTCTAATGAAGCGATATCTGAAACCAAAACCTGCCTTGCCTTGCTTCCCTCGAAAGGTCCAACAACTCCTGCAGCTTCCAATTGATCAATAAGCCGTCCTGCACGGTTATATCCTAATTTCAATTTTCTTTGCAGTAAAGATGCCGATCCCTGCTGGGCTATTACTATGACTTCGGCGGCTTCGCGGAACAGTTTATCGCGTTCGCTTACATCAATATCAAGTCCTGTGCCACTTTCATCTGTCTCGTATTCCGGCAGGAGGTGAGCATCGGGATATGCCTTTTGAGAACCAATAAATTCAGTGATCTTATCTACCTCTGGCGTGTCAACAAAAGCACATTGTAATCGAATAAGATCATTCCCCTGGGTGAACAGCATATCTCCACGGCCAATTAGTTGATCTGCTCCCTGGTTATCAAGAATCGTCCTTGAATCTATTTTGGATGTAACCCTAAAGGCAATACGCGCCGGGAAATTGGCTTTAATAATACCCGTTATCACGTTTACCGATGGTCTTTGAGTTGCAATGATCAAATGTATGCCTATTGCCCTGGCAAGCTGTGCAAGCCTTGCTATTGGAGTTTCCACCTCTTTTCCTGCAGTCATAATAAGATCTGCAAATTCATCTACCACAAGGACTATATAGGGCAGGAATTTGTGCCCGTTCTCAGGATTCAGTTTTCTGGCCCTGAATTTTACATTGTACTCCTTGATGTTTCTAACCATTGCATCCTTTAGCAAATTATAGCGGTCATCCATCTCAATACAAAGGGAGTTAAGAGTATTGATAACCTTGGTATTATCGGTTATAATGGCATCTTCCGTATTTGGCAGTTTTGCGAGGTAATGTCTTTCGATCTTATTGAAAAGAGTAAGTTCCACCTTTTTTGGGTCTACCAGAACGAACTTAACCTCAGCAGGGTGTTTACAATATAACAGGGAGGTAAGGATCGCATTAAGTCCCACAGATTTCCCCTGGCCGGTAGCTCCTGCCATTAGGAGGTGAGGCATTTTTGCAAGGTCGACAACAAAGGTCTCGTTGGATATAGTTTTACCAAGTGCCATTGGAAGTTCCATCTCAGCATTCTGAAATTTTGGTGATGCAATGACAGAGCGCATGGAAACGATTGTGGAATTCTTATTAGGCACCTCGATCCCAATAGTTCCCTTTCCAGGAATAGGTGCGATAATACGAATTCCCAAAGCTGAAAGTGAGAGTGCAATATCATCTTCCAGGTTCTTGATCTTGGATATTCTTATCCCTGCTTCCGGGACGATCTCATACAAGGTTACGGTTGGCCCTACTGTGGCCTTTATTTGGGCGATCTCTATTTTATAATTCTTGAGAGTTGCCACAATGGTGTTCTTATTTTCCTCCAGTTCCTGCTGGTCTACTGTTATGCCCCCGCCGTTTGTGTTATAATCCTTAAGGAGGTCTATAGTAGGCCACTTGTAATTCTTAAGTTCCAGGGTGGGATCAAATTCTCCAAAATCCTTGACGAGTTTGTGGCTAAGAGTATCCTCAGCTTCTTCTTCCTCTGCCGTCTCGATTTCCATTTGCACGTCATCCTCCTCCTGGGATTTAGTAACTGGAGGTGCCGGTTGAGAAGGCTTGGGTTTATCTTCTTTTATTGAATAAGCAGCAGTTGCCTCTTCTTTCTTTTCAGCTGCCGTCTTTTCTACCCAGTCTTTTTCCTCGTGGGTTACTTGTGCGGCAGGTGCCTTGCTGGGTTCAGCCTGGGTCGTGAAGTCTTCAGTAACACTTTTTCTTTTTGAGCTAATAAACTCCCCCACCATCTCTGGGGTTATCTTTAAGCGTATTACGAAGTAGGCAATGAACATAAACGTAAGCAATAGCAGGGTGCCAATAAAGCCAATATAGTCCTGTAAATAATCATTTACTTCATAACCCACACGGCCACCTAAAAGAGAATTACTTTCAGCAAAAAAACCAAAGAAAACTGCCCACCATAACATCATTAAAAGGCCCCAAAACCAATAGGTAAAGAGGTTTTTCATTTTAAGATTGAAGAACAGGAATATACCGGTCACGGCTACAAGTCCCGCAAGGAGGAAGGCTGCCAGCCCAAAACCGCGATAAATGAAGAAATCGCTTACTGCAGCACCAAATTTGCTTAACCAGTTCCTGGTCTCTAACTCCCTGTTGCCCAGCTCCTGTAAGGTACTTTGATCTGCCTGCCAATTGAATAAAAAGGAAATAAAGGCAATGATCATTGCCAACCCAAGAAGCATGAGGAAACTTCCAAGCACTACTTTTTGCTGTCTCGAAAATTTAAAAGATGGCTTTTTTAAACCAGCGGTATTCTTCTTCTTTTTAGTAGAGGCTTTTTTACTTGCCATATTTTGATTGGGGAATTTCTGCAAAAATACTAATTAGCATCTGTCTAAAATAAATAAAAGAAACTCATTTTGAACAAAAGTATCTATTTACTTTATCTATCCAAATCTAACGAATTAATTCTTTAAATATTCCAGGAGAGAGGAGATGTAAAGAGGGAAAGCCTCAATATGTGGTAAGTGACCTACATCTTTTAGCTCCAAAAGGCTTGCAGCCGGGATTTTTTCTGCGGTAATTTTTCCAAGCTGGTCATACCTGCCCATTGATGCGCTTACATCCTGAGATACCAGGTTTTTTCCCAATGCTGTCCTGTCCCGGGTACCAATTAAAAGCAAGGTTGGTATGACAAGTTCATGAAACTCATAAACTACCGGCTGGGTGAAGATCATATCGTAAGTTAAAGCCGTATTCCAGGCAATTAAGGGATAATTCTCATTGAGTGTCCAGCCTGCCAGAAGTTTGGCCCATTGGGCGTATTCCTCATTCCAATCCCCATCATAATAATTCTCCTGCTGGTATTCTTTAATAGCCTTGTAATTTTTGTCCAATTCATTGGCATACCATTCATCAATTGACTGATAAGGAACCTTAAGTTTCCAGTCTTCCAGCCCTATGGGATTTAAAAGGATCAATTTTGTGGTTGTCTCCGGATACATAAGAGCAAACCTGGTTGCAAGCATTCCTCCCATGGAGTGCCCCATCACCACAGTACTGGGAATATTAAGTGATTCCAGTAATTTTTTTGTATTGAGGGCCAGCTGTTGGAAGCTGTATTGAAAATGTTTTGGTTTGGTGGATTTACCAAAACCAATCTGGTCCGGCACCAGGACATCATAACCTTCAGCTGTTAGAGTATCAATGGTTGTTTTCCAATAGGCACCGTTGAAATTCTTCCCGTGCAGGAGGGTAATTGTTTTGCCATTAGATCTTTCAGCTTTAATGAACATATAGGCCATTGACAACTTTTCCTGCTGTGCCTGTACCTCAAAAAAATCTATCGGATATGGGTATTCATAGTTTTCGAGATTTATTTCCCGCACTTCGATATTCTCCTGACCGAAATTAGGAAAGGATATAAGCAGAATGAGGAATAGTAATTTTTTCATGGCTGCTGCTTTAACCAAAAATGTAAGGGAGGTAAATAAAAGCTGCAATGATAACGGCCGTAAAAGCGGCGAAAAGTACCGCGCCCGCAGCCACATCCTTGATATATCCTATTTTAGTATGGAAATCGGGGTGCACAAAATCGGCTATGCCTTCAACGGCACTGTTGAGCCCTTCAGTACTAAGAACCAGGCCTATAGCAAAGATCTGGAACATCCATTCTGTAGTGGTAATATCAAAATAGAAACCTGCAATAGTAACCAGGATTGAAATTACCACCTGCACCTGTATACTTGGCTCAGATCGTATTAGGATCCATGCACCTTTGATCGCGTATCCCCTCCTCTTATTCTTTTTCCCAGGTAACTATTGCGCATTACAGCAGCGGTTTGAGAGCCTCCAGGTAATCTGGCTCATCATCTATATTTTCAACCTGCTGGCTATGTAAAACTTTTCCTTCTTCATCCAATACAATCACTGCTCTTGAAAGTAATCCTGCCCAGGGGCCATCCATCATCTCAACGCCGTAGTCCTTTCCAAAATCGCCCTGGCGGAAATCTGAAAGATTAATAACATTTTTAATGCCTTCAGCATCTTTAAATCTTTTTTGAGCAAAGGGTAAATCCCGTGAGATACAAAGCACTTCGGCATTATTTAGTTTAGCTGCCTTATCATTAAAATTTCTTACAGAAGTAGCACAAACAAAAGTGTCTATACTTGGAAAAATGTTCATTATTACTCGCTTTCCCTTGAAGTCCTTTAGGGTAACCGGGGTGAGATCCTCTTTTACAAGCTCAAAATGCGGTGCCTTTTCTCCTGTCTCCGGAAGATTTCCATAAGTATTAATTCTCTTATCTTTTATCGTGATCTGCGACATTGTTTTGAGTTTTTAGTATTGAATAGCTAAATTTACTGCTTATGTCATAGGCTTTTACTAAAATTATCATAAAAACAACAAGGGCCGATTTAAAATTTAAATCGGCCCTTGTAATGAATTAATCTTAAGGTTTTAGCGGTCTATAGACCCCATAACTTTTTGCATAAAATTGTTACAGGCATCTTTTTCCGGGGTACCTTCTTCTATCATTTGATGCACTTCAACGGCACCGCATAAATTGGAGATCAATTCTCCTATAACATCCATTTCCTCATCTGTAACAGAGCGGTGTTCTGTAAAACTTTCCAGAACTTCAATGGTATGCTGTAATTTTTCGGCATCGTTGTTACGCTGTAAATGTCTAATTACTGGCAACTTCATTTACTAAGTCTTTAAGAAGTTCAAATTTGTTGGTTTGAACCTGGTTAATTAAACTTCCATTTCTAAAAGTTGCAAAGGTTGGCAGGTTGTTCACGTTGGCCATTTTTCTGGATTCCGGAAATTTTTCAGCATCTACCATTATAAATTTAGCTTGCTCATTCTCCCCGGCCAGTTTTTTGAATTTTGGCTTCATAACTCTGCAGTTACCGCACCATCCGGCCATATATTGAACAACAATAGTATCACCTCCTGCAACTATATCATTCAAATTATCCTGTTCTAATTCCTTTACCATAATAGTGGGTTTTTTAGTTTGCGCTTGTGCTTAGGTAGGAAGCAACACCTTCACGGTTCGCGTGCATAGCTTCTTTTCCTTCTTCCCAGTTTGCAGGACAAACTTCTCCTTTTTCCTGTACGTGGGAGTAAGCATCGATAAGACGCATAAATTCTTTTACATTTCTTCCAAGTGGCATATGGTTTACACTCTCGTGGAAGATAGTTCCTTCCTCGTCGATAAGGTAAGTAGCTCGGTATGTTACGTTATCACCTTCTACAGTCACAGCTCCTGTTTCCTCGTCATATTGCTCGTTGGAAATATCAAGTATTCCTAACTGCGAGCTAAGGTTCCTGTTAGAGTCTGCAAGGATTGGATAAGTTACCCCTTCGATCCCGCCATTATCTTTAGCGGTGTTCAACCAGGCAAAGTGAACCTCTGCAGTGTCACAGGAAGCTCCTATTACTTTTACATTCCTTTTTTCAAACTCTCCCAGAGCTTCCTGGAAAGCATGTAATTCTGTTGGGCAAACAAAAGTAAAATCTTTTGGATACCAGAACAGCAATACTTTTTTGTTATTCTTTTGAGCTTCTTCAAGAACGTTTATCTTGAAAGTATCGCCCATTTCATCCATTGCGTTTACACTTAAATTTGGAAATTTTTTTCCTACTAAAGCCATATAAATTGTTGTTTAGGTTATTATTATTTTGAGTGTGCAAATTTAAGAAATCAATGCTCTCGTTAAGCTTTGAAAAATTCTAAATTCCTATTCTAAAATAGATTTATCTTATAGAAAATTTAAGCCTTAATAGGGTGATCTTATTGTTCGTTATGTAAGCCTTTGTTTCCTAGCTTTTTGAAGAAATCAGCTGCTTTATTTTAATATTTAAAGCTGCATATAGAAGCGTCGTGAACGGACTCAAATAATTAAAGAAGGCGTATCCAAAATAGGAGATCACGGGGACTCCTAATACCTGGCTGTGATAGGCTCCACAGGTATTCCATGGAATAAGTACAGAAGTCACTGTTCCTGAGTCTTCAAGAGTACGGCTTAAATTTTCCGGAGCCAGGCCTTTATCACGGTAAGCTTTGGCAAACATCTTCCCGGGAACTACAATTGCGAGGTATTGGTCTGATGCTGTTGCATTAAGAGTGAGGCAGCTAAAAACTGTACTGGCAAAAAGGCCAAAAGTCGTGTGGAACATATTAAGTAAGGCCTGGCTTATTCTTGCAAGAGCCCCAATAGCTTCCATAATTCCGCCAAAGACCATTGCACATATAATAAGCCAAATCGTACCAAGCATCCCGGCCATTCCACCTGAGGAAAACAGGTCATTGAGATCTTCGTTATCTGTCACCACAGCAGTGTCTACAGTGATAGCATTCATAATCCCGCGGTACCCGCTAATGAAGTCGAGATTATCTGTCCCTGCAATTTGTGCCACGATCCCCGGCTGAAAGATAAGAGCCGCCGCCGCACCTAATAGAGTTCCAAGCAGGAGTGCTATAAGAGGCGATACTTTTTTAATGATCAAAGCAATGACTATAACAGGTACGAGAAATAACCAGGGGGAAATATTGAAGGAAGATCTTATTGAATCCAGTATAACCGAAGTATCTGTGACGCCAGATACATCAAGGTTCAATCCTATAATGATAAAAACCAGGATAGTTACCGTAATTGTGGGAACGGTAGTAAGGGTCATATATCTTATATGGGTAAAAAGATCTGTCCCTGCCATTGCTGGGGCCAGGTTGGTGGTGTCGCTCAAAGGGGAAAGTTTGTCTCCAAAATAGGCGCCGGAAAGGATTGCCCCTGCCGTCATTCCTACAGATATTCCCAAAGCTTCTGCAATTCCTATAAGAGCTATTCCTACTGTTGCAGAGGTTGTCCAGCTGCTACCCGTGGCAACAGAGATCACAGAACATATTATCACACAGGCAGCCAGAAAGATAGTGGGATTTAAAATTTGCAGCCCATAATAGATCATGGTTGGGATAATGCCGCTCACCAGCCAGGTTCCTGCCAGAGCCCCAACCATAAGTAAAATAAGAATTGCTCCGGCGGTACTCTGTATATTATTGGCAACGGCATCTATCATATCATTATAGTCTACCTTATTAAAATAGCCTACAATTGCTGCTATGGCACCACCCAGGAGTAGCACGAATTGGTTTGAGCCGCTAAGGGAATCATCACCAAAGACATACACATTAAAACCCAGCATCGCCACCAGGGCAATGACAGGGATGAGTGCCTCTCCAATCCTTAAATCTTTATTTTTTATTATAGGTTCGTTCTCAAAGGAAGTATCCTGGTTTTCCATCAAATAGATTATATAATCAAGGGGACTAGAAGTTTTACTATCCCTGCAGATCTATGGTTGCTAATTTTTCGGTTATAATGTTACGATTTTCGAGGAAATTGGGCAAGCCTAAATATTAGAACCTGTTTCAGCATTGCATAAATGGAAAATAAGGTTGTGCGGGCAAAAGGGTCCTGATCGCTTTCACTTCTAATTTAGATTCAAAGTTAATATATGGAAAAGGATCACTTCTTAAAGAGCTTCGGCCGAATAGGAATTTTTCTTTTCTTTCTGAAGGTGAGGCGGATGTTCATTGAAAAATACTAAAAACTGAAGCCTTTCAGAAGTAGAGGGCCGAAACCAGAATCTTATCCTGAAAAGCGCAATGTTAACAGGTAAAAAACTTCAGAAGTTGTTCAGAAGAAAAGCCGGAAACACCCGAAGCCTACTAATAAAAAAGCCGGAAATTAAATTCCGGCTTTTTAAGATATATTGTCTAAATCTAAACTTCGACACTATTAAAAATTCCTACTTCTTCCATACACTCCTTCATCATTTCATACGTTCGTTCTATATCGTTATCCAGACCAATGGAAAATCTTATTAGCCCGTCGCTTAATCCCATTTCCTTTTGTTCTTCTTCAGGGATCTCAGAGGAAGTAGAGCTTCCCGGTGCGCTAAAGAGGGTTTTATAGAATCCCAGGCTTACCGCCAGGTAACCTAAATTCTTATCCTGCATTAGCTCCATAAGCTCATTGGCTTTATCCAGGCTTCCCACATCAATGGTAAGCATCCCTCCAAACCCATAATCTGCATTCATCATACTTTTGAACAATTCGTGGCTGGGGTGGGAAGTAAGTCCCGGGTATACTGTTCTAAGACCGTCGGCCTCAAATTTCTCAGCAAGGAACATGGCATTTTTGCTATGTTGCTTTATACGAATATGCAAAGTTCTCATATTTTTGAGGATGGAGGCAGATCTTAAACTGTCCATAGTTGGCCCCAACAGCATATTTGCGCCGTCATTTACACTGCGCAGGGAGTTGATGAAATCCTGGCTGGCACAGGTCACACCTCCCACGGTGTCACTACTTCCATTAATGAACTTGGTGAGGCTATGAATCACTATATCTGCACCCAGTTCCACCGGGGTAATGGAAAGAGGGGAGAAGGTATTATCCACTACCAGCGGAATGTTATATTTTTTCGCAATTTTGGCAAGCGCAGCAATATCTGCCACTTCCAGGAGTGGATTGCTAACAGATTCGCAATAAAGTACTTTAGTGTTCTCATTAATTGCAGCCTCTACCGATTCCAGCTTTGTAATATCTACAAAGGAGGTCTCAATATTAAGACGCGGAGCAAAATTTTTGAGGAAAGCATAGGTTCCCCCATATATTGTTCGGCTGGAAACTATGTGGTCCCCGGCCTGGCACAGTTGTAACAGAGTACCTGTAATTGCTCCCATTCCGGAGGCTGCAACATTGGCCGTCTCGGTACCTTCCATCGCTGCAAGGGCTTCCCCCAGGTAAAGATTGGAAGGAGAGGAGTGCCTGGAGTAGAGGTAACAACCATCTGCATTTCCTTCAAAGGTATCAAACATTGTTTTTGCTGAAAGAAAAGTATAGGTAGATGAATCGGATATTGAAGGGTTAACTCCTCCAAACTCTCCAAAATATTGAAGGTCCTGAATTTTATTGGCCGGTTTATATTTCATGACAGGTTGATTTTGATTATTAGTAACCAAATTTCAGCATAAACTGATAAATAATCAAGGCTATGGTGATTATTCAGAATATAAAACTACTAGAGTGACATTTATCTAAAAATTTATCTAAAAAAGTATATCTTCGAATTCTTAAACCGAATATTTTTCTAAATAATGAAACTGGATGCGATAGATTTAAAGATCCTGCAGCAACTTCAGCAGGATAGTAAGATCACGAATAAGGAGCTTTCCGTAAAGTTAAACCTATCTGTCACGGCGATCTATGAACGCATAAAGCGGCTGGAACGAAATAGGGTGGTATCAAAATATGTAGCCCTGGTAAACCCTGAAAAAGTAGAAAAATCCTTTACCGTTTTATGCCAGATAAAACTGCTTCAACATACGAAAGCTTATATGATCAAATTCGAGGCAGAGGTAGCCAGGTTGCCGGAGGTGCTGGAATGCTATCACGTAAGCGGGGAGTATGATTATAATCTTAAGGTCATGGTGAAGGATATGGAAGCCTACCGGGAGTTTATGGTAACTAAACTTACTACCCTGGAGCATATAGGAAGCACGCAGAGTACTTTTATTATTAGTTCGGTTAAAAATACTACGGTCCTGCCGCTTTAGAACAATTTCTGCTTATTCCATTTATCTCAATGATTAGAGACAGATTTTTTTTATTCCCATTCCTGTGGGAAGACCGGCAACTGTATCTGTCAACCGCCTTATAAGTTTACCATTTTTCTTCCATCTTTTATCAACCGGGTTATAGCTTGATAATTTACTTTTTAGCCGGAGTTATATAAGGGTATTGGAATCAATTTGATTTGGTTGATATATCTTCTTTCCTTTTTAATAAAACTACCCAGTTTGCTTTTCTGGATTAGGAATTCAGTTTCCCTAACATTTGATTTATAAAAGTTTCACCCCATCTTTTTATGTAAGAGGCTGAAAATTAACATATTGTTTAAAAAGCTTAAAATCAGTGTAATGTGCCTTTATCAGCTGTTTAGAATATATGTAAAAGTTTGAAAATCAATAAAATTCAAAAAAAACATGTATCTTAAAAGGGGACATTTAAAGAAATCCCGTGCTGTAATTCCCACACACGGCGAAAATGTCATTCTCAACTATCAATTTATTTATTCAACTAATATTTATATGACTGAACAGCAGACACAAGCACAGGGACTTCTAAACAGGAGAAAAAATGCTGTCGCCAACGGCGTAGGAGTTTTTAACACAGCCACTGTAAAAGAGGCAAAAGGAGCAATAATAACAGATGTAGATGGAAGGGAACTTATTGACTTTGCCGGCGGTATTGGTGTGGTCAACGCCGGCCATTGCCCGGAACCTGTAGTAGAAGCCATTAGGGAGCAGGCTGGAAAATACCTGCATACAAGTTTTAATGTGGTTACTTACGAACCTTACATACAGTTATGTGAGGAACTGGCAGAGATCCTGCCTCACGGTGAAAAAACCAAGGCAATGCTAATAAGTACAGGTGCTGAAGCTGTTGAAAATGCAGTAAAGATCGCGCGCCAGGCTACGAAGCGGCCGGCAGTTCTTTGTTATACTGAAGCTTATCACGGCCGTACGTTGTTGGGAATGAGCCTTACCAGTAAAGTAAATTATAAATTCTTTTCGGGCCCTTTTGCGCCTGAAGTATATAGAATTCCTTTTCCAAATTTTTATAAATATCACGGCACCCGGGATATGGATGAATTTGTGGAGACGGAGCTCACGAGGTTACATGAGAGCGCCCACAGTATGGTAGATATTAACAGTGTTGCTGCTATAATTATCGAACCTATACAGGGCGAGGGAGGATTTAATCCTGTCCCGCAAAAATACCTCGAGGGTTTACGGTCTTTTTGTGATGAACACGGGGTGTTGCTGATTTTTGACGAAATCCAAAGCGGATTTTGCCGCACGGGGCATTGGGCAAGCTGGCAGCACTATAATGTGCAGCCGGACCTGAGCACCTACGCCAAATCTTTGGGTTCCGGTCTTCCAATCGCGGCAGTAGTTGGGCGTGCTGAAATCATGGATGCAGCCGGACCCGGTACAATTGGCGGAACCTATATTGGAAGTCCAATATGTTGTGTGGCAGCATCGGCTACTATAAAATTTATGAAAGACCATAATCTTAATGAACGTGCTTTACATATAGGAAAGATAATTACCGATAGAATCGAAAACCTTCAGAAGGAAATACCTGAAATAGGTGATGTACGGGGAATAGGTGCAATGATCGGGATCGAATTCGTAAAGGACAATGACCCGGGAAAACCTCATAGTGAACTTTGTGATAAAATAGTAAAAGGCTGCTCTGCAGAGGGTCTTATCCTTCTAAGCGCCGGAACGTTTAAAAATGTTATAAGGATCCTTTCACCACTTGTAATTACAGATGAGGAACTTAATAAAGGCCTGGATATCCTGGAAAACCAGATAAGAAAAAACCTGAAGTAAGATTAAAAATTAGAAGGATTAACCTGGAAAATAAAATAGAAAAGAAATAAGACGCATCAAGTGGCCTCTGAATAACAACTTGAATTTATAATAAATCACTAAAACAGAATAAATGAATCCATTTGCAATTGCAGGAATACAAATGAAGGTATCTGCCGTCGCTTCTAATGTAGAAATGATGAAGCTTAAACTCGATATCACTATGAGCCTATATCCCTGGGTGGAAATGGTGGTTTTTAGTGAATTATGCGGTTATGGTCCCCTCACTCATACAGCCCAGGAGATTCCCGGGGAATTTGAAAGGGAGATGCAGGCGATGGCCAAAAAACACCATATATGGTTGTTACCGGGTTCTATTTTTGAAAAGAGTCATGGAAAAATATACAATACAGCAACTGTAATAAACCCGGATGGGGAAATTGTAACCCGTTACAGGAAAATGTTTCCGTTTTATCCCTACGAGGTAGGAGTGACGCCGGGATCCCAGTTTTGTGTATTTGATGTACCCGGGGTAGCAAAATTTGGATTATCCATTTGCTATGATATGTGGTTTCCGGAAACAGTGCGCACCCTGGCAGTAATGGGAGCAGAAGTAATACTGCACCCCACTATGACCGGTACAATTGACAGAGAAATAGAATTGTCCATAGTAAGAGCAATGGCTGCGGTGAACCAGTGCTATTTCTTTGACGTTAACGGGCTGGAATCAGGTGGGAATGGCAGGTCCCTTGTTTGCGGGCCAGATGGCAGGGTAATCTACCAGGCAGAGGGCAATGAAGAAATTTTTCCATTGGAGCTCAATATTAGCCGGGTGAGAAGAAGCAGGGAGCTGGGAGTACTGCGCCTTGGCCAGCCATTAAAAAGTTTCAGGGATCATATAGGGCAGTTTAATATATACCAGGCAGGGACCCAGTTACCTTATCTACATTCCCTGGGGCCACTCATTAAACCATCCCGGGTAGATAAACTTGCAAAGTTAAAAATGCAGGAAAATGAATACGAACCACCTTCTAATCCCACAGGATACAAAGGGTTTAATGAACTATAAAAAATAAAAAGACATGGGCGGAGGATCACTAAAAAAAGCTAAAAAAACTTTGAAAAGCTATGTAAGCTGGTTTGAAATTCCTGCAGTTAACTTCCAGCAGGCAGTAGATTTTTACAATAATATCTATGACATAGAGATGGAGACAAATTTCGATGGCCAGTACGCAATGGCATATTTTCCAGCAGGCAAAGGTGTTGGCGGTGCAATAGTTGCCGGCCCGGGTTCCACCCCCAGTGACACAGGTCCCTTGCTTTACCTTAATGGAGGTGATAACTTAGAGAAGATACTAAGCAAAATAGAAACTGCAGGAGGAAGAATAATCATGCCTAAAACCCATATAAGTGAAGAAGCCGGGTACTTCGCAATTTTTATAGATTCTGAAGGAAACAAACTAGCCCTACACTCAAAAAAATAATATATGCCAGCAACGAAAACCATTAGTGCTCACCATTATAATATTGCCCAGTTAAGGGTAGAATCCTGGAACAACCTGAAAAGCGAATCTACGAAGCTTGAGAATTCCAACAGGGGAACTGCAGATGAAAAAAAACATAAAGACAATCTTCGAAAGTCGCTGCAGGAGATCCAGGGGGTAGAATCCTATTTTGCCTATCCAGGCCTGGGCAGGGTCAATGCACTGAAGGAAATGCTGGACAGGCAGGAGCATACAGCCCTAACCAACAAAATTGCTGAAATTACAAAGTACCTGGTTAGTGACCGTTATAGAAGCAGCCCGGATCATGAGGATGAGGACTTTGGAATTGAGGCAGGAGAAAAAGGTGAAATTGCAGACGGAAATAAAAGAAATTATTTTGAGGTCCTGTTTCTGGAAGATATTTCCCCTAAAGAGGAAGTAAAACTAAGGAATGATCTTAGGGATTTGAGGACAGCCGGAGATCAATTCAGTTACGGGGTAGTGGTGCAGCGTTGTTTTCAGGATGCGATGATCGCATTGTTGTTTAATCCCAACATTCAGGCAGTGGTAGTGAGATATGCACCTCCCTATCATTCTAAAAAGATCACTCTTCTTATTAAACCATTTATACAGAATGTGCTTAAGCTTGACCTGTCCAAGGTTCCGCAAGCAGAACTGGGCCCCCTATTTGGTACCCTGATTAGAAAATTCCGCCCGGAACTGGATACATATTACGTAACAGATACTTCTCTGGGAAATCTAAAGGATAATACCCTTAAAAGTTTCAGGCGTATATTTTACAGGGCAGAGGATCTACAGGAGTTGCACCTTACAATTTTAAGGGGTATAAGTGAACGCTATGAAACTCCATTTTTTTCAGCTCTAAAAGAGTATAGTAAGAAGCCCACGGGTATATTCCATGCTATGCCTATTTCGCGAGGAAATTCAGTTTTTAAATCCAGGTGGATCAATGATTTTGGAAATTTCTACGGTCGTAATATGTTCCTGGCAGAGACATCCTCTACCACCGGGGGATTGGATTCGCTCCTTCAGCCAAAAGGTTCCTTGAAAAAGGCACAGGAAAGAGCAAGTGATGCTTATGGCTCAAGAAATACTTTCTTTGTGACCAATGGAACTTCTACAGCCAATAAGATCGTTGTACAGGCACTGGTTAGGCCTGGAGATGTGATCCTCATAGACCGGGACTGTCATAAATCACATCACTATGGATTGGTACTTTCGGGGGCATATCCTGTTTATCTGGATTCTTATCCTATAGAGAAATATTCAATGTATGGTGCGGTTCCACTGGAACAAATTAAAGAAAAACTTCTTCGTCTTAAGAAAGCGGGAAGGCTGGAGCTTGTAAAAATGCTTTTGCTCACCAATTGTACTTTTGATGGTCTGGTCTACAATGTGGAAAAAGTGATGGAGGAGATCCTCGCAATAAAACCAGATATGATCTTTTTATGGGATGAGGCCTGGTTCGCATTTGCCGGTTTTACTTACAATTACAAGCAGCGTACGGGAATGTATGTGGCCCAAAAACTCTATGGCAAGTATAAGAGCAACAGTTACCGGGAACAATATGCAAATCACCTTAAGGAATTAAAAGATGGTGAGCTTCCCAGGATGCCAAATCCAGATGAGGTGCGTATCAGGGTTTATTCCACCCAAAGCACACATAAGACTTTAAGCAGTTTTCGGCAGGGTTCTATGATCCATATTTGGGATGAGGATTTTCGCAGGAAAACAGAGAATACCTTTATGGAAGCATACATGACCCACACTTCCACTTCCCCTAATTACCAAATGCTCGCTTCCCTGGATGTGGGAAGACGGCAGGTACAATTTGAAGGATATGAATTGGTGGAAAAAAGCATAGAACTGGCCATGGTTCTAAGGGCCAAGATCAATGACCACCCCCGGCTTAATAAGTATTTTGATGTCCTTACAGTGAGTGATTTCATTCCCGGGGAATACAGGGAGTCCGGATTAACTGAATATTACAGTCCTGCAGAAGGCTGGAACAGGATGGAAACTGCCTGGGAAAAGGATGAATTCGTCCTGGATCCCACGAAGATCACCTTGCATATAGGACGTACAGGGGTAGATGGTGATACCTTCAAGAATAAATATTTAATGGATAAATTTAATATCCAGATAAACAAAACTTCCAGAAATACGGTCCTGTTCATGACCAATATTGGAACAACCCGCGGTAGTGTTACTTATCTCACCAATGCATTGCTGAAAATTGCAGATGAGCTGGACCAGGAATTTAAACCCCTAAGCCAAAAGGAAAATAAGATACGCCAGGACAGGATACATTCACTCACTAAGGATTATCCACCGTTACCAGATTTTAGTTATTTCCACGAATCTTTTCAGGCAGTACCGGGGGTGCCTGGAGGAAATATACGGGAAGCTTTTTTCCTGGCTTACAATGAGGAAAATTATGAATATATACCGCTTGGGGAATGCCTGCCCTCTATGGAAGAAGGCCGTACCCTGGTAGCTTCAGCTTTTATAATTCCTTACCCTCCGGGATTTCCGGTCCTTGTACCGGGACAGGTAGTGAGCGAGGAGATCATTCACTTCCTTACCGCATTGGATGTATCAGAAATTCACGGATACAGGCCGGATCTGGGACTTCGAATCTTTAGGGAAAAAGTATTAAATAGGCAAAAAACCGTTACTTCCATGGGAGCGATGGGAGGTGCCGGGAAGAAAAAATTAACTAACTAAAAACCAATTATTATGGCTAAGAAAAAAGAAACCACTTCTAAGGCAAAATCAAAATCTGTTAAAGACAAGATTTCTTCAGATAAAAGCAACAAATCGAATAGTGGAAAAGAAAAAAAAGCTTCGGTAGCCAAAGGTGAAAAAGCAAAAACCGATACTACGTTGAATTCAGAAGAATTCCAACAAACGGTTGCTTCGGGTTCACCGAAGAAAAAGGAGAATAAACCGGCACCGGTGAAACCTTCTTCTGCTAAGGATAAAAAGCAAACACCCAGTAGAACAAAATCGGCTAAGAAACCACCGGCTAAGGGAAACAAAAAAACAGAAAAGACCGCTAAGCCCCGGGGAGAAGTGGTTCTTAAACATGATAAGACTATAACTCCTTTGAACCAGGAAAGGAAAATACCTAAGAAAGGAGATATCGAGCTGGATGGGGTGTCAGATATTAGAAGGGCTTTTCACAAAAATGAGGAACCATTATATTTTATAAGCGCTACCAATTTCAATTTATTGGGAGCCGATGAATGGATCAAGGGCTTTAAATTTATTTGTTACATCGAATGTTTTGACGGATTACATCCAAATGTTTTCTCTCCCAAACAGGAAATTCCACATGATGATTTTGAAGGAATAGAAGACATTAATAATTATTTATTGCAACACCCGGAGGTGCAGGATTATATTAAAACAAGATCTGTGGACGGCAGGGCGGGGAAGGCTATGTTCCTGATGTTCAATGAAAAAACAGAAGAACTTGCTGAGAAATTAGGGCTGGAGATCATGTTCCCCAAAGCAGAAATGCGAACTTTCCTTGACAATAAGGTCAATACTAACAGGATAGCTGAAAGAGCAGGAGTAGCCTGTGTGCCTTATGTGCTATCAAAAGTTGAAGATTATGAGCATTTACGGGAGGTATCCAAAAACCTTGGGAATGAACTGGTTATCCAGACACCCTTTGGGGATTCCGGCCATACCACCTTCTTTATTTCTAACGAAGAAGAATATAATGAGTATGCAGAGGAGATAGAAAAAGAAGAGGAGGTTAAAATAATGAAGCGTATTCGTTGCAGAGGATCTGCAATTGAGGCTTGTGTGACAAGACATGGAACCATTGTGGCTCCTTTGATGACAGAACTTGTAGGTTTTAAAGAACTTACGCCATATGAAGGCGGCTGGTGTGGTAACGAAATCTATCCCAATGCCTTTACTCCTGAACTAAGGCAAAAAGCGATCGAAAATACCCAGCTTTTCGGGAACCAACTCAGGGAAGAAGGTTATAAGGGTTATTTTGAGCTCGATTTTTTAATAGACCAGGACAATGGGGAGATCTACCTTGGGGAGTTGAATCCACGGGTAACGGGAGCGAGTTCCATCACAAACCATGCTGTCTTTGCACTTGCAGATGCACCTTTATTTGTCTTTCATATCCTTGAATGGATGGATATAGAATATGATCTTAATATAGAAGAATTAAACAGTAGATGGGCAAAACAGGAAAACATTGATGGCTGGAGCCAGCTTATTGTTAAGCATACTGAGGATACTGTGGAATATGTGACAGAATCTCCAAAATCTGGTATCTGGAGAATGTATGATACCGGCCATATACAATTTGACAGGATGGACACTCACAGGAGAGCGGTGGAAAATGAGAATGAAGCCTTCTTCCTGAGAATTACCAGGAAAGGAGATTACCTGTATGAAGGAGCAGATATGGGGATACTGGTAACAAGGGGCCGAATGATGACAGATGATTTCAGGCTGAATAACCGTGCAAAGCACTGGATCAAAGCAATTCGCTCCCAGTTTAAATCTGAAATGGTAGAGGATAAAAAGAAACCGAAACTAACGGGAACTTTAACTAAATAGAAAAACATTTAACAGCGACGCAAAAGAAAAACGGGCTACTTTACGACCCGGTAAAATCTAATGCGGTTCATTAACTATTAAAAGCGCTTAGGGAAAAAGAAAAAATATATGCAATTACAATTCAATGCTGTTTTTGAACAGGGGAAACCAGGTGCAAAATGGCTAAAGCTTTATAAAACCCACTGGCCAGCTTACAGAAGCTGGCTTAACTCAAAAGGAACATCTAATTATCCAGACCTGAAAACCTCGCAGGCAGCACTTAAAAAGTACATGCCAGAGATGTGGCCGGTATATCAAAGACTCTGCAAACTTGCAAATACAGATGAGGTGGCCGCACGCTTTCTCACCGGCTGGCAACCGCCTGCCTACATAAGTGCCTGCTCCCAGGCAGTGATAACCGGGAAAGAAATACAACTGGTGCGCAACTATGATTATCATCCCAACCTAATGGAGGGAACCCAATTGTTCTCCTCCTGGAATGGAAAAAAAGTTATAGCTACAGGGGATTGTCTAATTGGTGCGGTGGATGGAATGAACGAAGATGGATTGGCCGTCTCCCTTACATTTGGAGGGAGAAAAGAGGTTGGCGTAGGTTTTGGGATCCCTTTTATAATAAGATATGTCCTGGAGTTTTGCAGCAATGTTGAGGAGGCAGTAAAGGTACTTACACGTATACCTTCACATATGTCTTACAATGTTACGGTGGTTGATCGCAGCGGGGCATTTAAAACTATAGAATTAGCACCAGATAAAGCTCCCCTTGTAACAGATGCCGCATTCACTACAAATCACCAGGGAACTGTGGACTGGCCCGAGAATGCCGCATTTAACCAAACTTTGGAACGCGCAGCATATTTAAAGAAATTACTGGCAGGCAAAGGGGTTAATGCAACAAAAATCGCAGATTCCTTTCTTAAAACCCCTCTTTATAATACTAAATTCACGGAAGGGTTTGGAACGCTTTTTACCTCTGTGTACAGGCCTCTGGACGGTACAGTGGAACTGCGTTGGCGGGATAACTACATGCAGCAGTCATTCGATAATTTCGAGGAACAAAAGATCCTTGTAGATTACAATCAGCCTGCTGTAGCTCCTACTCCCTGGACTTATAAGGAAACTCCGAGACCCGCGGCAAAAGAGGTGACAGTTGAGCTAAAACAAAAGGAATCGGCCAAATTTGATTGGGAAGTAAATGTAACCGAAATCCTTGTCAATTCAATGTCACAGGCCAACCCGGGTGCAGATAAAAAACAACTCGAAAAATTAAAAGGAAAGATCCTTCGTAATGGAGAAGTTTCCTGGGAAGCAGTGGCAAGCTTCTGGACCAATGTGGGTACCGGGTATGGTGCTTCGGGAGGAAACTATTAATAAATAAGAATTTTGAGAAAGAGCCGGGAAAAAACTCTTCCGGCTCTTTATCACTTTTTGTCATCCCTACCTTTAATAAATTTAAATATGGAATTTAAAAGCATCAACCCTTATAACGGCGAGGAGGTTGGAGTGCATAAAGCACTTACCTCCGGGGAATTGGACCAGATTCTTAATAAATCGGCAGAGGCCTTTAACGACTGGTGTGCTAAGCCGCTTCATTATAGATGTGACCTGCTTAGGAAGGCAGGGCAGGTATTAAGGGAAAATGTGGAGGAATATGCTGAAATGATCACTGCTGAAATGGGCAAACCAATTTCTGAATCCAGAGCTGAGGTGAATAAATGCGCATGGGTGTGTGATTATTATGCAGATAATGCCAAAGAATTCCTGAAACCCGAAGAAATAAAAACCGATGCTTCCAGGAGCTTTGTAAGAAATGATCCTATGGGGACTATTTTTGCTATTATGCCCTGGAATTTTCCTTTCTGGCAGGTCTTTCGTTTTGCAGCTCCAACACTTACTGCCGGGAATACCGGGATCTTAAAACACGCCCCTAATGTGTTTGGTTGTGCAAAAAAGATCGAAGAAGTTTTTACAAAAGCCGGATATCCTGAAGGGGTTTTCCAAAACCTGATAGTGCATCACGATCAAACCGAGAAGATCATTGCTCACGATGCAGTTAAGGCAGTAACTTTAACCGGTAGTGAAATGGCAGGATCTGCTGTTGCTCAACTCGCAGGAAAGTACATTAAAAAGAGTTTGCTGGAGCTGGGTGGAAATAATTCCTTCATCGTTTGGGAAGATGCCGATATTGACCTGGCCGTGAAAACAGCTGTTACCGCCCGTATGCTCAATTGCGGGCAAAGTTGTATTGCAGCAAAACGTTTTATTTTGCTTCCGGGGATCTATGATGAATTCGTTGAAAAATTTACAAAAGCCGTGGGTGAATTGAAATCCGGTGATACCCGGAATGATGAGACTCAGGTAGGGCCGTTGGCTAGGAAGGATCTTACAGATCAGCTCCACAATCAGATAAAATCATCTGTTGATCAGGGAGCGAAGATCTTACTGGGTGGAAAGCAGGATAATTGTTATCACGAGCCAACCATCCTGGGAGATGTAAAACCAGGAATGACCGCTTTTGATGAAGAAACCTTCGGGCCACTTGCAGCAATTATTAAAGCAAAAGATATTGATGAAGCCTTCTCTCTTTCAGAAAAATCCAAATACGGACTGGGAACTACGGTTTTCACCCGCGATATTGAAAAGGCACTGGAGTGTGCGGGTAGGGTGAGTGACGGGGCGTACTTTGTGAATGAGTTAGTAAAGTCAGATCCCAGGCTACCTTTTGGAGGTACCGGACGTTCCGGCTATGGCCGTGAATTGGCAAAAGAGGGAATGATGGAATTCATCAATAAAAAGACAGTTTACGTAAGGTAAAGACCGAATATCTCCTAGTGCCGGGGTGATTCAAATTCTGATTTCTTCCGGTTCTTTTTATCGATTTTTTAGCTTTTAAATTTTGAATATATTGTATCTTCTAATCAATAACAATTTAATTCTTTCTTGTCTTATCTAGAGGAACAGAGATCATCAATATACCTGATCTGTTATGAAAAGTTTCGAGAAATAATTTAAAAAGAGAAAATTATGGGAAAGCCAAAAGTCCCTAATTCAAAGGGAGGTACAGACAGACAAAAGAAAAAACCCGGAACACGCTCTGAGGAAGAGCCAATTTCTCCTGAGGCTAATGCCAAGATGGACAAGAAATTTAGATCTGCAGAGGAAATTCCGCTCAAAAAGAAGAAGAAATCGGTTCCAAAAGATTCAACTGCACAACGCGGCAAATTGCCCGACGCTGAGAAATAATTTTCTCAGATCAAATAAAAAATCTACCACGAAAAAATCTTAACTGCCAATAATCTCAATTGTCCATTGAGGAGAATAATTGTACTTTTGTTACTCACGTGAAAAAAAATTAAAAATACACTTATGAGCAAATATGATGTAGCAATAATAGGGTCCGGTCCCGGGGGATACGTGGCCGCTATTCGTTGCGCACAACTGGGAATGAAAACCGCTATCATTGAAAAATATTCTACTCTTGGAGGTACCTGTTTAAACGTGGGATGTATCCCTTCCAAAGCCTTGCTGGACTCGTCACACCATTATGATGATGCGGTAAGACATTTTGAGGAGCACGGGATAGAAATTCCGGGGGAGGTAAAGATCAACCTGGAACAAATGATGAAACGCAAAGCCGCAGTGGTAAGTCAAACCTGCGACGGGGTTAAATTCCTGATGGATAAGAACAAAATTGATGTGTTTCACGGGGTTGGATCTTTTAAAGACGCTACACATATAAATATTGATAAAGCTGAAGGTGGTACAGAGACCATTGAAGCAAAAAATACCATCATCGCTACCGGATCAAAACCTTCAACTCTTCCTTTTATAAAAATAGATAAGGAGCGGATCATTACTTCTACTGAAGCTTTAAAGCTGAAAGAGATCCCGAAGCACATGGTCGTTATCGGTGGGGGCGTTATTGGCCTTGAGCTGGGACAGGTTTACAGTCGTCTTGGAGCAGAGGTTACAGTGGTGGAATATATGGACAGGATCATACCTACAATGGACTCTGTACTGGCAAAGGAGCTTACCAAAGTTCTTAAAAAGCAGGGAATGAAGATCAACGTGAGCCACAAGGTAAAAGCTGTTGAAAGAAAAGGAGATGAGGTTATCATTAAAGCCGATGATAAAAAAGGCAAGGAAGTGGAATTCAAGGCAGACTATTGCCTGGTTTCTGTAGGAAGAAGACCTTTTACAGATGGCTTGAATGCAGATGCTGCCGGAGTAGAGATTGGCGAACGCGGAATGATCACCGTGAACGACCACCTGCAAACCAATGTAAAGAATATTTATGCAATAGGTGACGTGGTAAAAGGTGCCATGCTTGCTCATAAAGCTGAAGAAGAAGGAACTTTTGTTGCTGAAACTATCGCAGGGCAAAAGCCACATATTGATTACAATCTTATTCCCGGCGTGGTTTACACCTGGCCTGAAGTTGCGGCGGTTGGAAAAACTGAAGAGCAACTTAAGGAAGCCGGTGTGGATTATAAGGAAGGGAAATTCCCCATGCGCGCCCTTGGGCGTTCAAGAGCCAGTGGAGATACAGATGGTTTGGTAAAGATATTGACAGATGCCAAGACAGATGAGGTCCTTGGGGTGCATATGATAGGAGCCCGGGTAGCCGATCTTATTGCCGAGGCGGTAACCGCAATGGAATTCCGTGCATCTGCAGAGGATATCTCAAGAATGAGCCACGCCCACCCAACCTATGCTGAAGCTGTGAAGGAAGCGGCACTGGCCGCGACCGGGGACCGGGCATTGCATATTTAATTATATGATGCGGTTCTTTTATAGAGTCTGGATCGCTTCGCTTCTGGAACCTGGACTAAAGGTTAATAAAATATAAATTCAAAAGCCGGGATGAAAATTCCGGCTTTTTTCATAGTCGCTGGTTTTGCTATAGTGCAATTTTGGGTATTGATAGTTTCTTACTCGACCGGAAATTATATCGGCCATGCCTACGGCATTTTATGTAGACAACGCAAAATGTTCCCAGGGTTAAAACCCTGGGCTACGATTTCAGTCATGCCTAACGGCATTCATTTCAAGTGCCAGCGGCACGACCCATTTTGTAGCCCCGGAATTCATTCCGGGGAAAAGCAAGACCCCTTCGTATCAAGTGCCGTAGGTACGACCGATATAATTCGGAGGTGGAATACTTCTCACTCAGCCGCAGATTTATCGGCCATACCTACGGCATTTTATTTTTAATTCAATTCAAGATCCCAGGGTTAAAACCCTGGGCTACGGGATCGGTCATGCCTAACGGCATTTTTTTGAGGTCTCCAAAACCTTTCTACATTTCCGTGTGAAAATCTCTCTTCTCAGAAAAAACAACTCGCTATCCAAAACCAAGTGCCAGCGGCACGACCCATTTTGTAGCCCCGGAATTCATTCCGGGGAAAAGCAAGACCCCTTCGTATCAAGTGCCGTAGGTACGACCGATATAATTCGGAGGTGGAATACTTCTCACTCAGCCGCAGATTTATCGGCCATACCTACGGCATTTTATTTTTAATTCAATTCAAGATCCCAGGGTTAAAACCCTGGGCTACGGGATCGGTCATGCCTAACGGCATTTTTTTGAGGTCCCCAAAACTTTTCTACATTTCCGTGTGAAAATCTCTCTTCTCAGAAAAAACTCGCTATCCAAAACTAAGTGCCAGCGGCACGACCCATTTCGTAGCCCCGGAATTCATTCCGGGGGAAGCTAACACGCCCTCGATATCAAGTGCCGTAGGTACGTCCGATATAATTTGGAGGTGGAATGCTTCTCACTCAGCCGCAGATTTATCAGTCCTACCTACGGCATTTTATTTTTAATTCAATTCAAGATCCCAGGGTTAAAACCCTGGGCTACGGGATCGGTCATGCCTAACGGCATTTTTTTGAGGTCTCCAAAACCTTTCTACATTTCCGTGTGAAAATCTCTCTTCTCAGAAAAAACAACTCGCTATCCAAAACCAAGTGCCAGCGGCACGACCCATTTCGTAGCCCCGGAATTCATTCCGGGGGTGACAAAAAAGCGGTATACAAAGTGCCGTAGGTACGCCCGATATAATTTGGAGGTGGAATGCTTCTCACTCAGCCGCAGATTTATCAGCCATACCTACGGCATTTTATGTAGACAACGCAAAATGTTCCCAGGGTTAAAACCCTGGGCTACGGGATCGGTTATGCCTAACGGCATTTTTTTGAGGTCCCCAAAACTTTTCTACATTTCCGTGTGAAAATCTCTCTTCTCAGAAAAAACAACTCGCTATCCAAAACCAAGTGCCAGCGGCACGACCGATTTCGTAGCCCCGGAATTCATTCCGGGGGAAGCTAACACGCCCTTCGTATCAAGTGCCGTAGGTACGTCCGATATAATTTGGAGGTGGAATACTTCTCACTCAGCCGCAGATTTATCGGCCATACCTACGGCATTTTATTTTTAATTCAATTCAAGATCCCAGGGTTAAAACCCTGGGCTACGGGATCGGTTATGCCTAACGGCATTTGTTTCGAATATTCAATAATTTGTATACATAAATTCCTACTAAAAAAACACCTCATTCAAAGAGTGCCAGCGGCACGACCGATTTCGTAGCCCCGGAATTCATTCCGGGGTATAGATTGTGGGGTAGTATCAAGTGCCGTAGGTACGACCGATATAATTTGGAGTACTAAATCTTTCTTGCTCATCCGGAAATTATATCGGCGGTGTCTAACCGTCTTTTATTGGAATATTTGATAAACTTCTTCCCGGAAGAATGGAATTAGCATGCGTAACGGTACAACCATTTTATTATTCCTGCCCTAAAAATTTTCTGAATTTCGTGGCTTAAATTTTGCTACATTTATAGCATATAACTCTAAATACAGAGAACTCATGCCAAAAGAAAAATCCCCTTCAAAGAATTCAGCAAAGAAAGAACCTGTGCTGAGTTTGAAAGAAAAGCGTGCTGCAAAAGCTGCTAAAAAGAAGACCAGAAGTTAGATACATATTCACTGCTTAAGCTATTCTAATTGAATAGGAAGCATTAAATTCTTCAGAGGGCATTATTTCGATAATGCCTTCTGAAGAATTTAAGCTGTTGGTCTGTACCCTCCACATCTGCCATTCCCAACCAGGGCTCGATACATACATATGGTGCCCCGGGTTTTGCCCAGATCCCAAGATCCTTAAAATCCCGGTAATCTACCGTTAGAACAAGACCCGATTTTTTGCTTTTTAAGGCGACAGATCTTGAAGCTATATTTTGAAAGATAAGCGCATCCTCATCAAAAAGGTGCTTGTGAAGATTAATCACATTATCATTTTGGAGAATGCTTTTTGTACTATTGGAAATAAGGCCCTCTTCATTTAAAACATAGGATTTCAAGTCCATCTTTTTGTCAAATTCCAGGAAGTAGTCTTCATATTCCTCCCCTTCGTATAACGGGGCATTGAATGCGGGATGTCCTCCCAGGGAAAAGTACATAGGTTTTTCATCCAAATTGTGAACGCTGTGCGACACTTTGAGGGTTTTTTCTTCAAGGATGAACTCAATGCTGAACCTGAATTTAAAAGGATATTGTTTTAAGGTTTCTTCAGAATATGTGAGTGCAAAAAGCAAGCTGTTTTCTGTGCTTTCCTGCAACTGAAGGTTTTCATTGTGCCTCACGATCCCATGTTTTGGCATAGGGAATTTCTCGCCTTCGTAAATATATTCTCCATCCTTCAGCACTCCTATAACCGGAAAAAGATTGGGAGCGTGGCTGCTCCAAACTTCAGGATCTGCCTGCCAGATATGTTCTGTATCGGTTTCAAGGTTCTTTAAGCTGCACAATTCAGCTCCCGCATCTTTGACAGCTATGCTTAAAAACTCATTTTGGATCCTGTGCATTTTCCTACTTTTTTCTTCGGCGGTTGGCATTTTTATCTCCTCTCGTTTTTGGCTTCTTATATTTTTTGGCGATCTCTCTACGGTAGGAGCCCCCAAGATTCACCTTTTTGTTTTTCTCGCTTTTTTCATGAAAAGCCGGACCTGGAGCATCTTCGGCATTTTTATTCGGATTATTGATCTCAAATATCTTGGGTTGCTCTTCCGGGATAAGTTCTGTTGAAATAGCTACCTCTTCAGGAAGCTCGTACTGCGGCACCTTCATATTCATAAGGCCCTCGATCCTTTCCAGGTTTTCCTCTTCTTTTTCAGTAGTAAGCAGAAAGGAAACTCCCTGCTTTTCGGCACGGCCTGTTCTTCCAATCCTGTGCATATAATTCTCAGGATATTCCGGGGTGTCAAAATTTATTACGTGAGAAACATTTTCAATATCAAGCCCACGGGCCATTACATCTGTAGCAACCAGAATTCGGCAAAAACCATCACCAAACTGCCTTACACTCCGCAGCCTGTAATTTTGGGTTTTATTGGAATGAATCACGGTCAGTTCTTCAGCAAACTTCTCATTCAGCATCTCAAAAAGGCGGTCGGCCATTCTTTTATAACCCACAAATATCAAAACTTTGCTGTAGGTTTCCTTATCCTCAAGCAAATGCTTAAGGAAATTGACCTTGGTATGAAAGTTTGGAATCTTATATCCTTTTTGTTCAATATTCTCAAGGGGAGTACCACTCATGGCCACAGATATTTTCTCCGGTGCCTTGAAATTAGCATCGATAAGCTCTTCCACGGCTTCTGTCATAGTAGCCGAGAACATGATGCTTTGGCGGTTATCCGGTAATAATTCCAGAATATTATTGATCTGAAACCGGAATCCCAGGTCCAGCATCACATCCACTTCATCTATCACGAGTTTCTGGATGGATTTAAGCTGAATCGCCCTTCTCAAAACCAGATCATATAACCTACCCGGAGTCGCCACCACAATATCCTGCCCCTGCAGCAGATCCTGATGTTGGATGTTGATGTTCACGCCCCCGTAAACAGCAGCGATCCTCACATTCATATAAGCGGTAAGCTTTTCGATCTCCTCTGCCACCTGCACTGCAAGTTCCCGGGTTGGAACAAGCACCAATACGCGCGGATTCTTTTGTTCTGAATACTTATGCATTCTCAAAATTGGAAGCATATATGCGAAGGTCTTCCCGGTACCCGTTTGCGCAATCCCCACCACGTCCTTACCGGACATAATGGAAGAAAACGCCTTCTCCTGGATAGGAGTAGGAGTGTGGAATTTTAGATCTTCCAACGCATTGTATAATGGGGTATTTAGATTGAGGTCCTGAAAAGTCACGGGCTATTGTTTGATTAAAGTGCAAAGGTAGGGATTAGTATTGAGTAGTTGGAATTGAGAATTGAGACTGTTCTCAGTTGTCGGTTGTCAATTGTCTGTTGTCGGTTTGAAAAAAGTGGAGAGTGGAAAGTGGAGAGGTCCTATGTTTGTATAAAAAAGCACAAGTTTCAGAAAAGTAGAGTAATTTAAAGGTGATAACTAACTCTAAAACTGAAACTTATGCAAAAGCAAGTTACAAAATTAGACTATACGGGCAAAGATATTTTTGTGGGCATTGACACTCATAAAAAGAGCTGGAATATTACGACAATGATGGGGCTATTTTCCAAAACCTTTAATGCACCTGCAAGTCCAGAGACTCTCCGGCATTATTTGGACAAGAAATTTCCCGGAGGAAACTATTTTAGTGCCTATGAAGCTGGATTTGCTGGATTTTGGCCTCATTATCAACTTCTTAAATTAGGGATTAATTCTATTGTGGTCAATGCAGCTGATATCCCTACGACCATTAAAGAGAAGGTTCAGAAGACAGATGTAAGGGACAGTAGAAAAATTGCAAAATCCTTGCAGAATAGAGATCTTACTCCCATCTATGTTCCCTCCCAGGAGTGTTTAGATGACAGAAGTCTCTGCAGGTATAGAAATACTGTTGTAAAGGAATTATCCAGAACAAAAAACAGAATAAGATCGTTTATCAATTTAAATGGCCTCAAAGTACCAGAAGATATCCCAGAAGGGAGGTGGCCGAAAAGATTGATAAATTGGTTAAAAGAAATTGACTTGAGTTTGTCTCTACGGCTAACTTTAAATGGATTGCTGGAGGATTATGAGCGACTAGCTGAGAAAAAAAAATGCATTACAAAACAAATAACTGAACTCTCCAGAACCAGCAGATATGAACAAGATGTGAAACTGCTTCGGAGTGTACCAGGAATCGGACTGGTAATAGCTATGGCCTTTTTAACTGAATTAGAGAATATGAATCGGTTTAAAACTTTTGATCAACTTTGCAGTTTTATAGGCTTTGTTCCTTCCACAAAATCCTCTGGAGAAAAAGAAAGTGTTGGCGAAATTACCTCACGAGCTCAGGTTATTTTAAGACCACTTTTAATAGAGGCTTCCTGGATAGCGGTTCAAAAGGATCCTGCATTAGCTTGCAGATATGCCGAATTATGTCACAAAGGTCTAATGCCAAATAAAGCAATCATTAGAATTGCAAAAAAGCTATTAAGAAGAATACGATTTGTTCTAAAGAACAAAGAACTATATAAATTAGAAGTTGTATAATCTCTATAAAATTTCAATCCAATGAGACCGTTCACTTTCCACTGCAGCGATTTTGCGACTGTTATCGGAGAGACTACGGCTCATTATTCTTTAATGCTGAACAAGACACTGCAGCGATAAATCGACTGCTCATAGAAGGCTGTTTTATAGAATTACAACATCCGGGCACCCCAGGTAAGCTATGAAGACCGTGAGTTTTCTTAGCCATACCCGACATTGAATAATTGTAAACCCCTTAACAAGAAGGGGCTCTACTTTTTTCATCGTCATAAACCCTATTGCTGTTGAGTTGCTCTCCAGCAGAGCTCAATTCCTCTTCGGATTTATGACTTAAATTTATGAAATTTTTAGCTTCTGGAACTTGGTTTACAACATAGAAGTGGAAAGTGGAGAGTGGATAGTCTGGACGTGGTCCCCCGATCCCCAGAGGGGAAGTTCAGGAATTCTAATTTAAATGAAAGGCTTTCGATTATTGTTTTAAATACAACAAAAGGGGTCCTTCCCTTTTTTCAAGGGAAGGTGGATTGATTGGCGGGAAAGATAATCTATTTAAAAAAAAATCATCTGCCAATCAAGACGTAAGGGTTCAGAGCGGAGTGGGTATTCATGCGGGTGAATGAATAGCCGCGGGAACTAGGACCTTTTTATCAAGCTTAGGAGGAAATTGTCTTGTCTCTTAATTCTAATTTTAACTCCAAAGCACCTCTCGATACATTTTTCCCTCCGCTATCGCTGCGGTAAAAAACACTCGAGGTGACATTATGGGATTCAAAGCATAATCTACCAGGCCACATTATACATTATACATTTTAGATTATACAGTATACATTTTTTGTCTTGTCTCTTGCCTCTTGATTCTTTTTTTTACTCCAAAGCACCTCTCGATACATTTTTTCCCTCCGCTATCGCTGCGGTAAAAAACACTCGAGGTGACGTTATGGGATTCAAAGCATAATCTACCAGGCCACATTATACATTTTACATTATACAGTATACATTTTTTGTCTTGTCTCTTGATTCCACTTTTAACTCCAAAGCACCTCTCGATACATTTTTTCCCTCCGCTATCGCTGCGGTAAAAAACACTCGAGGTGACGTTATGGGATTCAAAGCATAATCTACCAGGCCACATTATACATTTTACATTATACAGTATACATTTTTTGTCTTGTCTCTTGATTCTTGCCTCTTGATTCCACTTTTAACTCCAAAGCACCTCTCGATACATTTTTTCCCTCTGCTATCGCTGCGGTAAAAAACACTACCATTGACGTATTTTTTAACTAGCTGTATTATAGCTAATTACCATCCCAAGCTCTTTCGCCATTTTTCTTACACTTCTTTCTTTGTTGAGGTTAATTTTCTCTTCATAATCTTTTATTCCTTTTTCTATATAATCTAAACCTCTAACAAATAACTTCCAGTAAAGTTCTGCCAGTTTTCTGGCCATTGCTTTTATAGCGTGGCTCGGTCCCTTTCTGGCTCTTAGTTTTCTGCCGAAGGCACCTAGTGCAATTTTTTTGCTGTTGAGAAGGCTTGTGGCCACTTGTTTGAAGATTAATCCTGCTTTGGGCTGACCTTTTGATTTATGGTTTTTCCTCATTTTGCCGGAGTGGTGCTGTTTTGGAGCAAGGCCAAGCCAGGAAGTAAAATGTTTTTCTGTTGCCCATTTCTTCATATCTGAACCTACCTCGGCAAGGAGTTGCATCCAGGTATAATCTGTTATTCCAGGCAGAACAGTGGCATCCCTATAGTTAAATACACTTAGTAGATAGCGGTCGAGGTTTTTAATCTTGGGTTTGTGATGCCTTATAGGCTTCCTTGTTTTTTTCTTGCCGGGTTTTAGGGATGCATCACCATTCTCTCCGCTCATCTTCTTAAGAACTTCATCCAATTTTTCATCACACCGCACTATTTGTACCTGATAAAAATCATAGCAAGCAACTGCCTGCTCCAGTGCGAATAAACCTGCCTGAGTGTAGTGCCCTTTTAGAGATTTTATTACCAGTTCCCTTTTTGTTTTTAAAATGCTTTTTTCGCATAACTCCACCAGGACTTTCGGGTTTCTTTCTCCTTTGAGAATAGCTCTGATTACCCTCAATCCACTGGCTCCATGTACTTGACTTAAAACTTCTTTTAAGCGGATGTTCATCATGGTGAGGGCTTTTTGCATATGATTTATATGCATTGCCGCACTGCGAATGTGATCTTCCCGAAGGCGTTGATATTCCCGAAGTTCCTGGACAAGATCTTCTGCTACAAAACATCTGCTAAGAAGACCATGGCTATGTAACTGTTGTATCCACTGGCAATCCTTTACATCTGTTTTTCTGCCGGGAACTTGTTTAGTACTTCTCCCATCTACCAACCAGACATCGATTCCTCTGGCCTGTAGAATATCAAAGAGAATAACCCAATAAACTCCAGTGGCTTCCAAAGCAACAGTTTCGATATTATTATCGATCAAATAATCCGCTGCCATTTCCAAATCCTCAGTAAAAGTCTCGAAGCTTTTTACTTCTCTCCCTTCAAGACCTACAAAAATTTTGCGGGCTCCAATATCAATGCCCGCAGCATGGTTGTGAATTTTCTTCATAATAGAAAAAGTTTAAAAACCACATCGGAGAATTCTAAAGCAGTAAGACTACCATGCGGGCATCAATACGAAGTTGAGCACCAAAATCGCTACCATTATTTTCCGAAAACCATACTCGAACACAGGTATAAAACACTATGTGTATATCGGCCAAATTGTGGTTTAAATTCCCTTATAAAAATACAATCCCCTACGTCAATATTCTTCGCTAGATAAAATTTTTTTTATCTCAAATCTCGAGGTGACGTTATGGGATTCAAAGCATAATCTACCAGGCCACATTATACATTTTACATTATACAGTATACATTTTTTGTCTTGTCTCTTGCCTCTTAATTCCTTTTTTACTCCAAAGCACCTCTCGATACATTTTTTCCCTCCGCTCTCGCTTCAGAAAAAAACACTCGAGGTGACGTTATGACGTTATGGGATTCAAAGCATAATCCACCAGGCCACATTTTACATTATACAGTATATATTTTTTGTCTTGTCTCTTGGTTCTTGTCTCTTGCTTCTTGCCCCTTGTTTCCTGTCAAAAAATAGGTAAATTTGAACGAAACCTTGAACTATGAAGAAAATCCTCGCCTTTGCAGGCTCCAACAGCAGTACATCTATAAATCATCAATTGATCACTCACGTAACCGGCAGGATCACTAGTCACGAGGTCAAGGTGCTTCAGCTTCGGAATTTTGAGATTCCAATGTATAGTATTGACCTGGAAAAGGAAAGGGGAATACCAACCGATATTAAGGTGCTGAAGAACCTGATCGATGAGCATGACGCTCTTATTATCTCAGTAAATGAACACAACGGTACTGTATCGGCCTTCTTTAAAAATATTATCGATTGGTTATCCCGTCTTGATCGCAGTTTTCTAACGGGAAAAAGAATTTTGCTTATGAGTACTTCCCCGGGAGCTCGCGGAGCGGCAGCTGCTTTGGAATATTCCAAACATATGTTTCCGCGTTTTGGGGGGAAGGTAATTGAAAGTTTCAGTTTTCCGCAGTTTAAGGATAATCTGCACGAAAATAAGATCCAGAATGAAGTACTGGATATGGGAATTGAAGATGTCTTAACTACCTTTGCACACGAAATTGAAAACTAAGTGCGCACTACCCGGGAATATACTTTAGAAAATCCGAAAAAGTTTAAACAGCAATTGCTAAGCTGGAGCTCCCAGTTCACTGAGGTAGCGTGGCTGGATAGCAATGATTATCCGCGGCAGGAGGCTGCCTTTGATGCTATCCTGGCAGCACAGGCCTTTACCGTACTTAGAACCGATCATTACAATGCCTTCGAAAACCTTAAGGAATACCAGGAAACCACTGCCGACTGGATCTTCGGTTATCTTTCCTATGATCTTAAAAATGACGTGGAAGACTTAAGTTCCTCAAATTTTGATGGCCTGGAATTCCCCGATCTTTATTTTTTCCAACCCACAAAGCTTATTCAGATCATTGGTCAAAAAGCTGTTTTTCATTACCTGAAGATGGTGGATGATGAGATGGAAAGTGATTTTGAGGAAATCGGATTGGTGGAGAGTGGAGAGAGGAGAGAGGATAGTCTGGACGTGGGAAAAGTGGAGAGCGGAGAGTGGAGAGAGGATAGTAGGGACGTGGGAAAAGTGGAGAGAGGAGAGTGGAAAGAGAAAATTTCTCACTCGGGCAAAAAAGCTAAAGCTTTTCCGGGGAATGGGATTACTTCACGTATTTCGAAGGAGCAGTATCTGGAGAAAGTAGGCCGGATGTTATCTCATATCCACAGGGGTGATATATATGAAGCGAATTTTTGCCAGGAATTCTTTGCTGAGAACAGGGTAATTGAGCCGCTGCAGGTGTTCCAAAAACTGAATGATATTTCTGTTTCGCCTTTTGCTGTATATCTTAAATTGGGTGAACATCATCTTCTTTCTGCCTCCCCCGAAAGATATATTAAGAAGAAAGATCAAAAAATTTATTCCCAGCCTATTAAAGGAACTGCTCCCAGGTCTGCAAACGCAGAGGAAGATGAGCAAATTGCCGCAAACCTGGTGAATGATCCCAAGGAACGATCAGAGAACATTATGATCGTGGATCTTGTGCGTAATGACCTTTCCAGGATAGCCCGCCGGGGGACTGTAAGGGTAGAGGAGCTTTGTAAAGTGTACTCCTTTAAGCAGGTACATCAAATGATCTCCACCATCTCTGCAGAAGTGGATGAAGCTATCCCTGCTGTGGAGATCCTAAGAGCAACATTTCCAATGGGAAGTATGACCGGGGCTCCAAAAATATCGGCTATGAAGATCATTGAGGAGCTGGAAGAAACCAAACGCGGACTCTACAGCGGCGCCGTGGGATATTTCAATCCGCAGGGAGATTTTGACTTCAATGTTGTAATACGCAGTATCCTGTATAATTCTGCTAAGAAATACGTGTCTTTTTCTGTTGGAGGAGCGATCACCTCGAAATCCATTCCTGAAAAAGAGTATGAGGAGTGTCTATTAAAAGCCCGCGCTATGCGACAGGTATTGAGTTAGTGGAAAAAGAGTCTGCAAACTGGAGTCTAGAGCCTGGGCCAAAGAGTTTTCCTCATTCTCCTTTAAAACACATTCTCACTAACTTCTATCAATTATAATTGGACGCCAGGTAAAACCATAATTCTCCATCCAATTTACAGGGGATTTGCAGGGCTTTCGTATCTTTGGAATTCCCATGGAAAAAGCTTTTAAAAACCTTATAAAATCAGAATTTCCTGACCTCGGAAATGCAAGGCTCCTGCTAGCCGTTAGCGGTGGAGTGGATAGCGTGGTATTAGCACATTTATGTAAAAAGGCGAAGCTGGATTTTTCTATAGCCCATTGCAATTTTAATCTAAGGGAAGACGAGAGCGAAGCCGATGAGGAATTCGTGATGGAACTTGGTGATGCCCTGGAGGTGGAGGTTTTTTCTGAAAGTTTTGATACTGTTAAGTATGCAGAAGAGGCAGGGATCTCCATACAAATGGCGGCGAGAGATTTGCGGTATGACTGGTTTGAGGAATTAAGAAGCACCTTAAAGTATGATATCATCCTTACTGCGCACCACGCAAATGACGACCTTGAAACTTTTGTGATCAATCTCGTACGCGGGAGCGGCCTGGAAGGCTTCACAGGAATTAAGGCCCAAAAAAATAAGATAATTCGCCCTTTTCTTAAATTTTCCCGCCGGGAGATAGAATCCTATGCGCGGGAAAACCATATAAGCTGGCGGGAAGACAGCAGCAATGCTTCTTCAAAATATATGCGCAACAGGATAAGGCACCAGGTGATCCCGGTGCTGGAGGAGCTTAATCCGCAATTGTTGCAAAGTTTTACCCTTACCCAGGAGCATCTGCAGGAGAGCTTTGATCTCCTGGAGGATTACGTGGGCTTATTATATTCTGAAATCGTTTCTAAGACAGAATATGGCTATAGCCTGGATATAGGGATTTTGAAGAAGGTTCCAAACACAAAAGCAGTTCTATACCATTTGCTAAAAACCTTCGGCTTTTCTGAATGGAACGATGTTCACGACCTGTTGATTGCCCAACCTGGGAAGATGGTTTTTTCTCCTACCCACAGGTTGATCAGGGATCGGGAATACCTTCTGCTCACTGAAAAACCTTCAGAAACAGATGACAGGATCTATGAAATTTCTGAAGGAGAAGAAATAATTATGCTTCCGCCGGGAACCTTCAGCATAGAAGAGGTGAAGGAAATTGGAGAAACAGGGCCCAACCTCTTATATGTGGAAAAGCAAAAACTGGAATACCCGCTTGTACTGAGAAAATGGCAGGAGGGGGACCATTTTTATCCCTTTGGAATGAAAGGAAAGAAGAAGATAAGCGACTTTTTTAAGGACAAAAAATTATCTTTGCCCGAGAAGGAAAATACCTGGCTCCTTTGCTCCGCAGACAGGATTGTTTGGGTGGTAAACCATCGTGCAGATGGACGCTTTGCCGTAGATGATCCTTCAAAGGAAATATTAAAAATTACCTACTCCCTATGAAATATTTTTGGACCCTGATCCTGCTTTTCACCACGATTCTTACTACACAGGCCCAGGTTTTTGGTACAGCCAATAATTCTCAAATTGCAGATCCTATAGAATGGGAGGCACGAATTGATAAGCATACAGATAGTACTGCGACTCTTATTTTCAATGCCATCCTTGACAAGGGTTGGCATTTATATTCACAGGAGGTGGACGAGGACGGCCCTATACCCACGACTTTTACATTTACCAAAACCGAGGGGATAGAACTGATAGGGGAGATGCAAGAGCCGGACGTTCCTGCCATTTTCGATGAGGTTTTTGGAATGGATATTAAATTCTTTAAGAATGAAGCCGAGTTCCGCCAGGAGATAAGAATCCTTGATCCCGAAGCCACCGTTGAGGTGGAGGTGGAATTTATGGTGTGTGATGATGAACAGTGTCTCCCTCCAGATACTGTCCCTTTCCAGATTTCAATGAGCAACAATGAAGCTGTGCAGGGCTATGGAGACCTTGACCTAAGTGAAAAAGACAGGGAGCAAACTGCTGCACTGGATATCGATATACAGGGATGGGAGGCTTATGAGCCCGAAGAGGAAGAAGGCAGCGGCTACATGACAATTTTCCTTCTTGGTTTTGTGGGAGGGCTTATTGCACTGTTAACTCCCTGCGTTTTTCCTATGATCCCTCTTACGGTTTCCTTTTTTACAAAAGGGGCGAAAACAAGAAAAAAAGGCCTTGTAAATGCCATTCTTTACGGAGTATTTATATTTCTTATCTATTTGCTGCTAAGCGTGCCTTTCCACTTACTGGATAATATAGCACCCGAGATCCTGAATAACATTTCTACCAATACTACGCTTAATATCGCCTTCTTCGTGATATTCATCGTCTTTGCCTTTTCCTTCTTTGGCTATTATGAAATTACCCTCCCCAGCTCCTGGAGCAGCAGGATGGATGATAAGGCCTCCAGTTTTGGGGGAATTGTGGGGATCTTCTTTATGGCTATTACCCTTGCGTTGGTATCTTTCTCCTGTACAGGGCCAATTTTAGGTTCCCTGCTGGGAGGATCTCTTACTACAGATGGTGGTGCGATGCAATTATCCTTCGGGATGGGAGGATTTGGCCTCGCGCTTGCATTGCCTTTTGCATTATTTGCCTTATTCCCGAACTGGCTTAATTCCCTGCCTAAGAGCGGTGGCTGGTTAAATACAGTTAAAGTTGTTCTAGGTTTTATAGAACTTGGACTTGCCTTTAAATTTCTTTCAAATGCAGATCTTGTGGAGCATTGGGGAATCCTTAAAAGAGAAATTTTCATAGGGATCTGGATCCTTATTGCTATAGGTCTTATGTTGTATTTATTCGGCCTTATCCGTTTTCCTCACGATGGTCCAAAGCAAAAAATTAGCAAAGTCCGTTTTGGTCTGGGGACCCTTACATTGGTTTTTGTAATATATCTTCTTCCCGGGCTTACCAATACAGGATTTGCCAACCTAAAACTTTTGAGTGGTTTTCCGCCACCATTGTTTTACAGTATTTATGATAAACCTACTGAAGGTCCTTTAGGCCTCAAAGCATACAAGGACTGGGAAAAAGGACTGGAAGCTGCGAGGGAGGAGAATAAGCCAATCTTGCTGGACTTTACCGGCTGGGCCTGCGTAAATTGCCGTAAAATGGAAGAACAGGTTTGGAGTAATCCTGAAGTTTATGAAATTATAAAAAATGATTATATCCTGGTTTCTCTTTATGTGGATGATAAGGTAAACCTTCCTGAAGATGAACAGTTCAATTACCTACGGGACAAAGGAGGTATTAAAAAGATAAGGACCATAGGAGACAAATGGGCGACTTTCCAGACGGTGAATTTCAAAAACAATTCACAACCGTTTTACGTCTTGCTGGATCCTAACGTGAACCTTTTAAATCCTCCTGTAGGATATACTCCCAATGAGAAGGAATATCTAAACTGGCTTAGGGAAGGATTAAATAAATTTGAAGCCGTAGGTATAAACTAATTTTTCTTTAGGGTTATTAGCTTAATTTCTATCTTAGGGCCTTTTAAAACCCTAAATAATGAAATTTATACAATCCCCTTTAATTTTTCTTTTGAGCCTATTTGTTTCTGTTGCTGTTTATGGGCAGGAGACAGAGACTTATAATATAAAGGATCATTACAGCAAAAAAGAAGTTAGTATTGAAATGCGCGATGGGGTGAAGCTCCATACTACCATATATTCCCCAAAAGATACTTCAAGGGAATATCCAATTATAATGTCCCGTACTCCTTACAGCTCAAGGCCATATGGGGAGGACCAGTTTCGTTCCAAAATAGGGCCTAATGATTTCCTTATGGAAGAAGGGAATATCATCGTATACCAGGATGTTCGCGGCAGGTGGATGAGTGAAGGGATTTATGATAATATGCGGGCTTTTATTCCTAACAAGAAGGAAGGGGAGATAGATGAGGCCAGTGATACTTACGATACCATTGAATGGCTTATTAAGAACGTAGATAACAATAACGGCAGGGTTGGAGTCTGGGGCATCTCTTATCCCGGTTTTTATTCCACGTATTCGTTACTAAGTCAGCATTCCGCTTTGAAAGCAGCTTCACCACAGGCACCCATCGGCGACTTTTTCTTTGATGATTTTCACCATAATGGAGCTTACCTGTTAAGTTACTGGAGGGCCACTGCAGTGTTTGGATATGAAAAAGAGGAACCAACCCCGGAGGCCTGGTATGAGTTCCCTGAACTGGGAACACAGGACCAGTATCAATTCTTTCTGGATGCCGGGCCATTAAGCAACCTGGATAAGTATTACGGAGAAGATAATGTCTTTTGGCAGCAACTCAAGGATAATCCTAATTATAATGAATTCTGGCAGAAAAGAGGGATTATCCAGCATCTCGACAATATTAAGCCTGCGGTTATGGTTGTGGGTGGTTTATTTGATGCTGAAGATCTTTACGGTCCTTTCGAGACATATAAAACCATTGAAAAGAACAGCGATAATTTCAATATGCTGGTCATGGGGCCATGGAGCCACGGCGATTGGGCAAGAAAAAGCGAAAGACAGGCTATAGGAAATGTTTATTTTGGAGATAATCTTTCAGAAAAATATCAAAAAGAAGTAGAAACAAAGTTCTTCAATCACTTCCTGAAAGGTAGCGGAGACGGCACGGTAGACCTTCCGGAGGCTCATATGTTTGATACCGGAAAAAAGGAATGGAGATCCTTTGATGCCTGGCCTCCACAGAATACCTCTAGTAAAAGATTCTATCTGGGCGACGATCAGCAATTGACAGGAGAAGCCTCACCTGCAGAGATCTCTTTCGTGAGTGACCCTAAAAAACCGGTACCATATTCTGAAGATATTAAAATGGTCTTCACTCCTAGAAAATATATGACAGATGATCAACGTTTTGCGGCCAGAAGGCCAGATGTACTCGTCTTTGAAACTCCCGTCCTTGAGAAGGATATGACCCTGGCAGGAGTTATTGAAGCTCATTTGAAAGTAGCAACAACAGGAACAGCGGCAGACTGGGTGGTGAAGGTGATCGATGTGTATCCTCCCGATGCTGAAGATTATGAAGAAACCCAGGATTATCTTAAAATGAGCAATTACCATATGATGGTGCGCAGTGAAGTTATAAGAGGACGTTTTAGAAACAGCTTTGAAAATCCGGAGCCCTTTGAGCCCAATACGAAGACAGATGTATCGTTCAATCTTCAGGATATCAATCATACCTTTAAGAAGGGGCATAAATTACAGATACAGGTGCAGAGTACATGGTTTCCATTGATAGATCTCAATCCGCAAACTTATGTTCCCAATATTTTTGAGGCTAAGAAGGAAGACTTCAAAAAGCAGACTCATACTGTGTATGGAGATTCCTATATTCAATTTTCAGAACTAAAGGATTAATATGAAGATCAATAAAATTGCGATTCTATTATTAGCAATCCTTTCTACAATTTCCTGTAAAAAGGAAGCAGAGGGAGATTATAGTGAAGAAGAAATAACCACAGCATCTGCCAATTTCAATGCTACACTGGAAGAATGGTTTGAGGAGGACCTGGAGGAGTCTCCTATGCTTCAAACCCGAATGGGTAAAAAGACCAATTATGGCAAGTGGGATGATTTTTCACGGCAGAAGGAGGCCGAGGACCTTAAAAAGGCGAAAACCCGATTAAAATATTTAAAAAACGATGTAAAGCAAGCCTCCCTGGATAAGGAGACACTCTTGAGTTATCGGCTTTACAGGCAGGAAATGGAGAATGCGATCGAGGATTATGAATATAGGTTCTATAATTATCCTATCAACCAAATGCATGGATACCATGCAGAGCTTCCGGCGTTTTTAATAAATATGCATAAAGTTGAATCTGTAGAAGATGCCAGGGCTTATATATCTCGTCTGCATGGCCTTCAAAAGGTGTTTGATGAGATCATAAAAGGTATAAAGCTCAGGGAGCAAAATGGGATACTACCTCCACAATTTGCCTTTGAAAGAGTGCTGGATGCCTCAAGAAATGTCATACGGGGTAAACCTTTTGCAACATCAAAGGAATCCAGTGCTTTGCTGCAGGATTTCCAGGAAAAGATACAGGAACTCCAGCTCACAAATGAGGAAGAGCGCAAGTTGCTGGCAGAGGCTGAAGATGCTTTGGTATCATCAGTAAAACCCGCCTATGAAGATCTCATTGCAGCACTTGAAGATCAACAACAACGTGCTACTACAGATCATGGTGCCTGGAAATTCCCTAAAGGTGATAAGTATTACAAATTAGCTTTAAAGCGCACTACCACCCTGGATCTTACAGCCAACGAGATCCACGAAATAGGCCTTAGTGAGGTAGCCAGGATCCATGGGGAAATGGAAAAGATCATGGAAGAGGTGGGATTCGAAGGAAGCCTCCAGGATTTTTTTGAATTTATGCGAACAGATGAACAATTCTATTATCCCAATAGTAAAGAGGGAAAAGAAAGGTACCTGGAAGAGGCGACAGCTATTATCGATTCGATGAGGAACAGGCTTGATGACCTCTTTCTCACTAAACCGGAGGCAGATATTGTAGTAAAGGCTGTAGAACCTTTTAGGGAAAGAAGTGCGGGGAAGGCATTTTATCAACAACCTGCCCTGGAAGGCTCCAGGCCGGGGACATATTATGCCAATCTTTATGATATGAATGCTATGCCCGTATACCAAATGGAAGCTTTGGCGTATCACGAAGGTATTCCCGGGCACCATATGCAAATAGCAATTGCGCAGGAACTGGAAAATATACCCTCTTTCAGAAAATTTAAAAATTACCAGGCCTACGTTGAAGGATGGGGATTATACAGTGAACTGGTTCCTAAAGAAATTGGTTTCTATGAAGATCCTTATTCAGATTTTGGGAGGCTGGCTATGGAATTATGGAGGTCCTGCAGGCTGGTTGTGGATACCGGTATCCATGCAAAAAAATGGACGAGGGAGCAGGGGATCGATTATTATAAACAAAACACTCCTAACCCCGAGAGTGACTGCATAAAAATGGTGGAAAGGCATATCGTAATGCCGGGGCAGGCCACTGCCTATAAAGTTGGAATGAACAAGATCCTGGAGTTAAGGGAAGAGGCCAAATTGGATCTGGGAGAAGATTTTGATATACGTGAATTTCATGATGTAATTCTGCTTAATGGTGCGTTGCCTTTAAATATCCTTGAGGAGAACGTTTACAAATGGGTGGAATCCAAAAGGGAATAGAAGCCAGTAGCCGGTTAAACAAGAAGCAAAAAAGGCTTAGAAAATAGAACAGAGAAAAGAGAGAAGAGAAAAAATGTATCTCAACAATTTTTGGAAGTTCAAAATCTAAATATATTACGTGGGACGGATTATTTTCCTAAACAAATGAGTAAGTTATGTTTTGGCTCCCAACATTAAAAAACAGGGACAAAAGAAATGGTTTATGAATTTTCTCTTCCTTCAAATTAATCAGGAGTAGAAGTAATTAGATTTCTTTCTATTTCTGAAATTTTTGCGAGGTCACGTTTATTGGTAAGAACCTGCCTTGCATCCTCCAGAAGCGTTTCAATTTCCTTTCTTATAACTTTTTGATCTTCTTCTTTTACATTTTTTTGTAACTGTAAATAACGGAACATCACTCCAAGCTTTTGCAGTATGATTATATCGTGTTTACTATATGTTCTTATTGCTGCCATGACATTATAGAGCAGCTCTTCAAATCCTAAAGTATTGAATTTAATATAAGCAATGTTCTCCCTGGAGATTATATTCCTGTCTTTTTTTTGAAGACGTAATGCAAACAGTTCGGTTAAATAATCAATACCATTAATTGCTGTGCCGGGATCATTGATGCCCGGTGACATTGCTTTTAAGATTATTTCTGTGATCTGTTTAAATGCCAGGACATAATTGTCCTTTACCATCTCCCCACGGGAAAAATTAAATTGATCCAGTATTTCATTTTTTACCCTATCATCCAGCTTTTTATTCGTTTTAAAAATAGCTATTCCTTTAAGGACAAAGGCTCCCTTTACAGGAAGAATATGGATCATTATATCCTGTTCCCGGCAAATGCTTATGATGTTATCAATAGATACATACTGGAGGTAACCACTTTTTTTAATATGATAAGGTGTCCAGTCCTTAGTAGGGGGAAAGTATAGGTCTGCATCTTTTTCAGTCTCGATTAGCTCTGTTAATTTGGCTTTAGCTTCAAGGTAGATGCGGTCCAGGATCTTGCTTATCTGGATCTTTTCAGATATGTTATGGATGAAATATATGAATGCATAGATACATACAACAGTAAAGAGTATTCCCATAAGAACCGAGAATCCCGGGATTTCAAAACGGTCACTTGCAGGTCTTATGGAAAAAAGTACGAAGATGCAGTAGAGAATGGTTCCCAGGTATATTCCTAGTATGATCTGGTGAGTTTTATCTGATATTAATCCGGGGAGCAATCGCGGGGAGTAATTACTGGAAGCCTGGCTAAGAAGCAGCATCACCATTGAAAAACTAAAAACCATCATTGAGATTAAGCCTGTGATGATGGCACTTAGAATAGTAAGGGCAGTTTCGCCATTATCCACTACCAGAAGAGGCACATTCTCTGCCAGGTAACCAGACGAACCCTGTTTTTCAAGGAACATCATTAGGAGTGCAAGCAAGATCCCGGAGATCGCAAAAACTGTAGGGTAGAAGATGATCTTGTTTTTGATCCTTCGAACAATTCCCAGAAAAGTGGTGTAGAGTTTTTTCATCGTTTAAAGTTAGTAAAAATGGGCACTGTAATACTTTGATTAATCTATAGGAAAGGTTAATAAACTCCAATTTTGTCAAAATGACATTTAAAAAATTAAAAAATGAGACAAAACGGCAGTTAATTTTAATTGGAATTTATTTTGCTAAGAGATAAGAAAAAAAGTTAATAACCTTAAAAAATAAAAGTTATGAGTTTAATAAAGAGAAATGAGGCCAACTGGCTGCCATCTGTTTTCGATGATATGTTTAAAACAGATTGGTTAGGAGGTACTACAAATGTAAATAGTATAGGTACCAGTATCCCTGCAGTGAACATTCACGAAAGTGATGAAAATTTCCTGGTAGCAGTAGCAGCTCCCGGAAAATCAAGAGAAGATTTTAAGATCGAACTTGACAATGATGTGCTGACCATTTCTTCGGAAGAGAAGAAGGAAAACGAGCCTTCAGAAAAGAATGGAAGATATACCCGCAGGGAATTTAGCTACAGTACTTTTAAAAGGGCCTTTAGCTTACCTGAGACTGTAGACAATGAGAAAATCTCTGCTTCGTATAATAATGGGGTCCTTGAGATCAACCTTCCTAAACGGGAAGAAGCAAAAGTACAGCCAAAGCGAATGATCGAGATTGCATAATGTGATTATTTAATTTGATTAGTTAGTTAGAAAGTAAAAGCGTCTTTTTCAGGGCGCTTTTCTTATATTAAGCAATACCCACCTGTTGCCGGCGCTTTGGATAGTCATTATCTGGCTTCCGGTAATTGAGGCAATTGATACATCATTTACCACATCATAAATGTCATCATTATTGGAGAAGACAAACGGTTTAGTTTTGGTGCCTTTCCACGCGATCAAGGTGATCAACCTCCCCCGATGAAGATTGGCGGGAGGGATGGCAATAGCTGTTACAGCATCATTGATGCGCAGTGAATAAACCTCATCGGGAATTTGGAAAGCACCGGCGACACTGGTCGTTGAGGAATAATTTCGAATATTATTATAGGTCCAGTTCAAATTTCCAGCACTGTCCAGGCTTAAGAACTGCTCATTCACTCCCCGTATGGCCGGGAGGATGTATTCCTGCTGCGGGCTAAGGCCAATTCCAACGCGTCCTACAAAATAGCCTGCGTAGACTTTAGCGTTATGATCTCCCTGGGCTATACTGTAAATTCCGTAAATATTTCCCTGTCCCTGGCTTGTTCCTATCTGGCTGTAGATCCCGTAATTGTCGCTCCTTGCACCAAATGTTCTTCCAACCCTGTTAAAGATCCCATAAATATCATTGGTGCCGGCGTTTTGATAGGTTTCTGTGAAAATGCCATAATGAACCCCGGAACCCAGACCTCCCACGTTGTTTTTCAGCCCATATTTTGTTCCATTTGTAGCACTTCGGTTATTGTTGATGATCCCGTAAGTCGTGAGGTTATCAATGGTAGGATTATTATTATCTACCTCCAATCCTTTTTTTATTGCAGCATCTGCTGTGGAATTAAGGCTTATCTGCATTTTAGAAGTGATCTCTTCTGTACCAATTCCTACATTGCCCTGCCTGTAAACTGGTTCCAGGATATTCCCGGGACTTGTGGTCGTGCCCGGTTTATAAAAATCCCCGGCAGCGCTTCCACCAATATTGGTCCATTTCTTATCCTGGTTGTTCCAGTAATAGAATCCTGAAGAAAAATCCTGGATATCAACTTCCAGGAAAACCAGCATGCCGTGTTGATCTGCTCCGGGTGAGGTAGAGGGAAATCTTTTAACCCGCGGAATAAGAATCCCGTCAAGGTGCTCAGGATTGGCTGGATTATGTGAAATAATATCCAGCTGTGCTTTGGGACTGTCTGTTCCAATTCCCACCTGTGCAAAGACAGGAAAAGATAGGAGCAGAATTGAATTGAGTAAAAATTTTTTCATTGTAACTGGTTTTTAAACAGTCACAGTAGATCATAAATTGGTTGGGTAATTTTAAATATAACTATTAATTGTGGTGCAGCTAAACAGGTTAAATCTTCTTTAACCAACTTTATAATTTATTTCTGAAAAAATAACCTATTGCAAAGCAGCCTATTGCGCCAGTGCCTGGGTTTTTTCCTGAAGCATCTTGATCTCATCCCTAAGCCTCGCTGCGGTCATGAAATCCAGGTCCTTTGCCGCAGCTTCCATCTCCTTGCGTTTTTCCCGAATCCTTTTCTCGAGCTGACCTTTGCTAAAATAAGCAGTCTCTTTTTCAGCCGCTTTGAGAGTAGGTGCAGTTTCTATCTTGTATGCCTCTTCTTTTCTCTTAATAAGGGTCTCATTGAAGGCTTTGACTAGAGCTGTAGGAGTAATATTGTGTTTCGTGTTGTAAGCTATCTGTTTTTCCCTGCGGTATTCAGTTTCATCAATGGTTTTCTGCATACTATCTGTGATCTTATCTGCATACATAATAGCCTTTCCTTCCAGGTGTCTGGCCGCACGTCCTATAGTCTGGGTTAAGGAACGGTTGCTTCGCAGGAAACCTTCTTTGTCGGCATCCAGGATCGCAACCAGGGATACTTCGGGAAGATCCAGTCCTTCCCTTAACAGGTTTACACCTATAAGCACATCGAAGATCCCTCTCCTAAGGTCGTTCATGATCTCGACCCTTTCCAGGGTATCAACATCAGAATGTATGTACCTACACCTCACATCTACCCGGGTAAGGTATTTTGTAAGCTCCTCTGCCATCCTTTTGGTCAGCGTGGTTACAAGAACCCTTTGATCTTTCTCTGCCCGAACCTGTATTTCCTCAAGCAGGTCATCAATTTGATTTAAGCTTGGCCTTATTTCGATGATTGGGTCCAGTAGTCCGGTTGGTCTAATTACCTGTTCCACATAAACCCCTTCTGTTTTGGTGAGTTCATAATCTGCAGGGGTAGCACTTACATAGATCACCTGATTCTGAAGCGCTTCAAATTCTTCAAATTTCAGCGGACGGTTATCCATAGCCGCCGGTAACCTGAAACCATAATCCACCAGGGTTTCCTTCCTGGACCTGTCCCCGCCATACATAGCGTGTACCTGCGGAATGGTAACGTGGCTCTCATCCACAACCATCAAATAATCATCTGGGAAGTAATCCAGAAGACAGAACGGCCGTGTTCCCGGAAGTCTGCCATCAAGATACCTGGAATAATTCTCGATCCCGGAACAATATCCCAGTTCCCGGATCATTTCCAAATCGAAATTGGTACGCTCATCCAATCTCTTTGCCTCCAGGTGCTTTCCAATGTCCTGGAAGTAATCCACTTGTTTTACAAGGTCATCCTGTATTTCACGGATAGCTCCCTGCAACACATCGGGAGACGTTACGAACATATTGGCAGGATAGATATTAAGCCGGTCGTATTTTTCCACCACCTCATTGGTCTGGGGATCAAATGCCTCGATCTCCTCAATATCATCTCCAAAGAAATGTATTCGGAAAGCATTATCTGCATAACTTGGAAATACATCTACAGTATCTCCTTTAATTCTGAAATTACCGTGGTTAAAATCTGCTTCAGTCCTGGAGTATAAACTCTGTACCAGTCGGTGCAGGAATTTTGTTCGGGAGATATGCATATCCCTTTCTATGGAAACCACGTTCTTCTGAAATTCCACAGGGTTCCCTATACCATATAAACAAGAAACCGAAGCAACAACGAGCACATCACGTCTTCCGCTTAAAAGGGAAGAGGTGGTACTAAGTCGCAATTTTTCTATTTCCTCATTGATGGAGAGATCCTTTTCTATATAAGTTCCGGAAGACGGAATAAATGCTTCCGGCTGATAGTAATCGTAATAACTAACAAAATACTCAATCGCATTGTCCGGGAAAAATTGTTTGAATTCTGAATATAACTGCGCAGCAAGGGTCTTGTTATGTGCCAGCACCAAAGTAGGTTTTTGCACTTTTTCAATGACATTTGCCACCGTAAAGGTTTTACCCGATCCTGTAACCCCAAGAAGGGTTTGGTACTGGTCATTTTTATTTATACCGCCTACCAGCTGTTTGATTGCCTGTGGCTGGTCCCCGGTAGGTTTGTAAACTGATTTTATCGTGAACTTCATTTGCTTCTTTTCTTAACCTCACGAAATTAAGCAATAATCCTGCCTATTTAAAACCAGGGAGGCTTTTTCAGCAAACCACAGAATTTCAGAAGTAATTATAACAGATAAAAAGATTCCCGATGTGCAAAAAGTTCTTCCTTACGGAAGACTGTCGGCTTATTTAAAGATCTCTTTTTTTCAGCAAAGCCAAAGATAGATATACAAAGAGGAGAGTCCAGGCAATCACTATAAGCAGTTGGTACCAGTGTACCCCATAATCCTTTGTAAATTCAGATCCCAATTGCGATGCAGCTGTCTGTATGAAATTGAGCCTGGAAAAAGGTTCTACTACCAGGTTGCTCATAGAGGCGAGGGGGAAGAACTGCATAATATTATCTGCCACATAATTCATATCCTTGAATAACTTCCAGGTGAGCAGTCCATAGACAATGCTTTCAAATATCCACCAAATGAAAAGGAAACCCAGGGCAAAAGCCGATCGTTTCACCAAAACTCCCAGGAACATACAAAAGGTGAAGAACCCGGTGAGTTTTATAAAATATGCCAGCAGGTATTCCATATCTGAAAATACTATCGAGATCTCATTATAATCTGAAAAAGAATAGCCAAGGATAATGGTCACGATAAACAGAAATAAAGTGGAAATGCCGGAGAAAAGCACTACCGTAAGAAATTTTGAGAGAATAAATTCTTTCTTGCTCAGTCCATCAATAAGATTTTGTTTTAAAGTCCTGTTGCTGTATTCATTGGACATCATTGAGACTATCACAATTGCCAGGAACAACTTTAGGGTGGCAGCGATATAGCTGTTGAAATGCCAGATGAAAGGGAAATTAAAAATTCCCTGGTCGGCCAGGCGGAAATTTACCTGTCCTATTGGAAATTCAACAGAGGCAATGAGGGCGATGAAAGTAATAAGGATAAAATAGATACCGGTCAATATTTTGGCAGACCTGCTGTATTTTAATTTATGGAATTCTATATTGAGTAAACGTAACATCTTAGTTGGAGATTTGGTTGGTTAGTTGCAGGAATTGTTCTTCAAGACTTTCTTTTCTCTTTACAAGATAAGACAGCACGATACCCTTGCTGAAGAGGTATGAGTTGAGAGTCTCTGCGTCCATAGGTTCATCGAGGAATGCGGTAACCAGTCCATCCTTAGAATTTATCTTTCCTATGGCAGGATGCTCACTTAAAAGTGCCTGTAATTTTTCTGTCTCACTGCATTTAAGTTCAAAGAAGCCATGGCTGGCATTCATTTCATCTACAGGCCCGCTGTAGAGTTTTTCTCCTTTTCTAATAATAACCACATGTGAACACACTTTTTCTACTTCATCCAGGAGGTGTGAAGCGAGCAGAATAGTAGTGCCCATAGATGCTATTTTGCGAATGATCTCCCTTATTTGATGGATCCCCTGGGGATCCAGGCCATTGGTAGGCTCGTCGAGGATTAGGATCTCTGGATCATTCAATAGGGCAGAGGCTATAGCAAGCCGCTGTTTCATCCCCAGGGAAAAGGTACGGAATTTGCTGTCTTTCCTGTCAAGTAAACCAACAAGTTCCAGTTTCTCTGTGATCTTCTCAGGCTTTACTCCCTTGATCTTACATACCAGTGCAAGATTTTGTGCTGCGGTCATATATGGGTAAAAGTTTGGATGTTCTATAATAGCTCCAACTTTTTTGAGGGCTTCGTGGGTAGAGTCATTACCGTCAAACCAGTGAAAATCCCCGGAAGTCTTATTAACGACGTTCAGGACCATTCCAAGGGTGGTGGATTTACCACTGCCATTTGGTCCCAGTATCCCGTAGACATTTCCTTTTTTTATGGTAAAGGAAAGGTTATTCACGGCCGTTAAAGAACCATAGTTCTTGGTAAGATTATTTAAGGTGAGTATTGTCTCCAATTTGGCTGTTGTTTAATCATGTGACGTCTAAGTTAACGTTTTGTTACAGGAGAAATGAACAGGAATCTGTATTTTTGAAAAAACCCCTTCTATGGAAGAAAAATTGATGTCCAAAAAAAAACCCTCCTTTCCTGTTAATGAAAGGTTTCATAACTACCTGGCAAAATATAACCGCAATACCAAGATCCCGGTGTTCTATGATGACCTTCTTAGGTTTGCAGGATCTATTACGGTCTATGACCGGCATGATGAGGATACTCTTTGGGTACGCTGTTATTATTCAGACCATGAAAGGGTGGAGATAGATGAATCACTAAAGCATGTGTATAATATTCTGCACTCAGATGGGAGTGATGAATCACTGGAATATTTGAATATCGATGCCATAGATTACTGCACCTTCGGGAATTCCAAACCTTTCAGGATCAAAGTGAGGAATATCCTTAATGATAGTTTTACCTATTTCTATGTGAAAATGGCCGATGCCTCCAGGATCTATGGACTGGAAGTGGAGCATATTTTATCTCCCCATCGTATCAATTTCCTGGTGTATAAGGACACGCTTATTGAGGAGCATATTGCAGGTATCCCGGGGGATGTTTTTATTGAAAACGAATTGCCTCTGTGTGATGACAGGGCCAAAACCCAGCTTGCCAAGCAATTTGTGAAATTTAATGAACGCTGTATGGTGAGGCTCCTGGGAGATATGCGATCATACAATTATGTAGTAATTCCCACCCACGACTTTGATCATGTAGAATATACAATTCGGGCTATAGATTTTGACCAGCAGAGCTATGAAGGGAATTTAAAAGTGTACAGGCCTCAATTCTTTAAGGAGAATTTTAAAATGGTACAGCTGGTAACAGATAGACTCCAGGAAAACTCTATTGAGCAATACAGGAAAGAGGAGCGGTCGCTGTTGGCAAAGAGGATGATCAATGCCAGCACCAGGTTTAAAGAATTAATTCGGTGTATGATAAATGACCATGTTTCCACCCAGGAGAATGTGAGACAGCTAAGAAAGGATCTTTATCATTTTACCAACGATATGAAATTCAAAAGGGCTCGCACTATGGGACAGATCCTGCGCACGGCCCTTGAATTTGTAAAAAGAAATTATGAGGATGTGAATATGAAAACGCAGGTAAACTAGCTTTTCTCCTCTTTATTAAAGTAAACCAGGTAGTAATACATTTGCTTTTCCTCATCCCAGCCTTTTTCCACGAATTTCTCTGCAGATTCCGGATTCACAAAATCCATTTTTATCTGGATATTGGTGTCCAGGTTGATCACGTTTTTGATCGATTTTCTGGCAGCAGTAACAGCGTTGTTGGCAATAGGGAAGGAGGTTAGGTCCTCAATCTTGTATTTCGGGGCTTTTTCTGTTTTATAATTATTGAATTCAGGGATAAGAGCCGGGTTATCAATAACAGAATTCATAAAGGCAGATTCCTCAAAAGCGTCATTTTTGGCAAAGTAATCCACACTTCGGTTCATGAACATCACCTCTTCTTTTTTATCTTCCGCCGGGAAAACAACATCTTTGGCAAAGTTCTGGCAGAATTTTAAATACTTCTTGGTGTAGAAATTATCATCTGCAAGTACATCAACCCCAAGGAAATTTTCCAGCCAGTACTTGGTATCATATTTATTGGAGTCTACTGAAAGGATTTTGTAACCTTCAGCCCTGTTCTTATTGAATATAAGCGCTCCCTTATCAAGCTTGTTAAGGTTGATCCCCTGCTGAATGATCATCTCCAAAACACTGCCTTTTTCCTGGAACTGAAGGAAATCATGCTTTAATTCAGATTTAAATATCCCTATGGCAGGTACCTTCTCATTATCCAGAAGCATATTCTCAAAATATACCACATATACTTCCCCGCTTTTTATATGAGGGTGGGCAGACTGCTCGAAAAGAAGGGTGTTTATTTTCTTGCTAACCTCGTGTACAGTATCGGGAGCGTCAAAGATCTGGTTTGAAAGATTATAAAGCTCATTGAATTCAAGATCTGTTTCGTGAAAGAACTGGTAGTAATTCTCTTCTTTTTCCCTGAAGGGTTTTAGAAAATATTCCTTGATAAGTGGAGTGATCTCATCGTTGAGCTGAAAAGGAGTTTCAGACAAAAAGATATTCTCATTCCGGCTTTTGTTTCCAACCCTGTGAATAGAAAGAGATTCAATTTGAGCGTTATATAAGTTGATCATGCTTGGTTAGTATTGAGAATTGAGATATGAGTATTGAGATATGAGATTTTTGCTGCCGATTTATACCGCCATTTGGCGGAAGCAATTATAGTAAAATCCTCTGAAAAAAATTGCTGCGGTTGGGGGATAAAAGTTAGTACTTATTAACTATCCTGTCGCAGCCGGGTGTATTTCGCTTAATTCCAGTTTTCGTCAAAAGGTAGGTCATCGTAATCGTCAAGATCGAAATCCTCGTCAAAATTATCTCCGAATTCATCCTTTTCTGCAACAAACTCCTTATCGGGTGCCTCGAGAGGGATCTGCCCGTGCACGAACATCAAATTTGGATAATCGCGACCTTCTTCAATTTCAGCTATTTCTCCAAGTTCGATAAGGAACGTCCACATATTCAGGAAGTCATAGACGTAAATAAGCTTGGTTTGGTCTTCAGAAACTACACTGTCCAGTTTCGTTTCATTCATTAGCATTACCGATTCCTCCCCGTCACTTACGTCAAATTGGGAGATCTCCTGCCCCTGGTTCCAATCTTCATCACTAATGTAGAATGATGCCATTTCTGTGCCATCAAACCCAAAAGCGTTAATGATGGAATTGTGAAAATCTTCGAGGGTACTTTCCTGTAAAAGTTCTATATCCCTGAACACATCTTCTTCTGCATCAAGAATAACCCGAAATCGATAAACCATAGTAAAATTTTAGGATTGCAAAGATACAGTTTTCAATGAGAAAATCACACTATCTGGTGAATCTGTGCAGGGTGAATGTCATGCCTGCCAGCAGGAAAAATGCCCCCACCTGGTGAGCTACCCCAAGCCATACAGGCACCGCATAAATAAGGGTTAATACCCCCAGCAGGAATTGCACAAATACAAGAATCAATAATGCATTTATGGCTTTTTGCTGAAGGGCAGTCAATGCAATTTGTCTGGAACGATACCATATATAGGCGATGATCCCTACCACAAAAAATGCCAGGTAACGGTGCACGAACTGCACCCCGCTTTTACCTTCAATAAAATTCTTCCATACCGGGCTTTGCTCAATATAAACTGTTTCGTGCATGAATTTACCTTCGTTCATCATTGGCCAGGTATTGTGAATAAGACCTGCATCAAGACCCGCGACAAAAGCTCCCCAAATGATTTGCAGCAGCAGGATTGCCATTCCCCATCTCACCACATTTCGCATGGCCTTATTAATTGTCTTTCGCTTAGGGTATATAAGGTCCAAAGCTACCCAAAAGGTGTAGGCAAAAGTTATAAAGGCTGTGGTTAAGTGGGCCGCAAGCCTGTAGTGGCTCACTGCGGGAATATCTACCAGGCCGCTTTTGACCATGTACCAACCCAAAAATCCCTGGAACCCACCTAGGAACAGCAGGATGATGGATTTTTTTATAGTAGAACTGGTAAGTTGCCTGGTTAAAAGAAAAAATATGAACGGGATTATAAATACCAGGCCAATGAGCCTTCCCAGAACCCTGTGTAGCCACTCCCAGAAATAGATCTGTTTAAAATCTTCAAGTTCAAAATGGTAATGAAGCTTTTGATATTCGGGGTATTGTTTGTAAAGCTCAAATTCTGCAATCCATTCTTCCTCGTTAAGTGGTGGGATTGTGCCGCTAATCAATTTATAATCTGAAATGGAGAGGCCACTTTGTGTAAGCCGCGTGATCCCGCCTACGATCACCATAATAAATATTAAAAAACAACCTGTGAACAACCAGTAAACAACCTTCTTATTGTCTTTCATTGAATTGTAATTGAATTAATTCCCGGTGCTGTCTTTATTTTGTGCCGGGGTAAGACCCAGGGAGCGTCCTTTTGAAAGCATATACTCCCTTGCTGCCTCGTATTCATTAGGGATCTCTCCCTCTAAAATTGCCTCTTTTATGGCATCTTTTATTATACCTATTTCCCTGGATGGCTTTAGGTCAAAAGTTTCCATGATCTCCTCTCCACTCACCGGGGGTTGAAAATTGCGAACGTGATCTTTCTCCTCGACCTCCTTTATTTTCCTTCGTACCTTTTTAAAATTGTTATGATATTTTTTAAAACGTTTCGGGTTTTTTGTAGTGATATCGGCCTCACACAGCGTCATTAAATCCTCAATATCATCCCCGGCGTCAAATACCAGCCTGCGCACTGCGGAATCTGTTACGTTCTCATCTGCAATGACAATAGGTCTGCTGCTCATCAATACCAGCTTTTGGACGTACTTCATCTTCTCGTTTAACGGAAGACGCAGTTGTTTAAAAAGCCTGTAGACCATTTTAGCACCTAAAAATTCGTGGCCATGAAAGGTCCAGCCAATCTTTTTGTCGAACCGCTTGGAAGGTGCCTTTCCTATATCGTGCAAAAGCGCCGCCCACCGCAGCCAGAGGTAATTGGTGTTTTCTGAAATATTATCTACCACCTCCAGCGTATGCCAGAAATTGTCTTTGTGCCGTTGTCCTTCTATTTCTTCAATACCCTCAAGAGCTGTTAGCTGTGGCATGATAAGGTGCAGCAACCCTGTTTTATGCAAAAGTGCAAAACCTACCGAGGGCTTATCTGCCAGCAGGATCTTGTTAAGCTCCTCCACGATCCTTTCGTTTGAAATGATCTTGATGCGTTCCTTATTTCTTGTAATAGCTTTAAGGGATTCTTTTTCGATCTTAAAATTAAGTTGTGTGGCAAATCGAATGGCCCGCATCATCCTCAGGGGATCATCAGAATAAGTGATATCAGGATCCAGAGGAGTTTTAATGACCTTGTTCTCGAGATCTTTCATTCCGTTAAAAGGATCTACAAGATCTCCGTAAGAATTTGCATTCAGGCTTAGGGCCAACGCGTTAATAGTAAAATCCCGCCTGTTCTGGTCGTCTTCCAGCGTCCCGTCCTCCACCATTGGTTTACGGCTGTCACGGTTATAACTTTCCTTTCTGGCACCTACAAATTCAATCTCCAGGTTCTCTGCCCGTAACATCGCGGTCCCAAAATTCTTAAAAACCTGCACTTTGGGTTTGTGTGGTAGTAAACCGGAAACCTTTTTGGCGAGCTCGATCCCGCTTCCCACTGCAACAATATCAATATCTTTAGGTTCGCCGCGGCCAAGGATATGATCCCGAACATAACCGCCTATCACATAACTTTCATGGCCGGTCTCTTCTGTTGCCTTAGATATGGTTTTGAAAATTGAATGATGAAGCGCCTGCTGATAATTTTGTTGTTTGGGCATGTTTTATTTGCGTATCACTTTAACCGTTCTGTCATTGCCAATCTTAATAATTGCCGACGGTTTTCCTGAGGTTTTTGACTGGTGCAAATTTACTACATAGTCCACACCTTTTAAAATTTCAGGGGCTATTTGAGCAAAAGAATTTGGGGTTGGTTCGCCGCTAATATTAGCAGAGGTGGAAACCAGGGGCCTTCTTAATTTGTAGATCAAATTTTCACAAAATTGTTCCTTTACAACACGTATTGCAAGGGTATCATCTTCACCTACGAGATTATTGGCAACTTTTATAGGATTATCATAAATAATAGTAGTAGGCTGCTGGGCATGATCAATAATATCGTAAGCGGGCTCGGGAACAGAATTTATGAATTGTTCCAGCATTTTTACGCTGTTTACAAGACATATCATCGCTTTACTGTCACTGCGCTTTTTAAGTTTATAGATCCTGTCTACAGCTTCTGCATTTGTGGCATCACATCCAATCCCCCATACAGTATCTGTGGGATACAAAATAATTCCACCTTTTTTAAGGACTTCGAGAGCCTTTTCTATTTCTTCTTTCATTTTTTAAATTTCAAGATAATTAAACACTTTCTCTGCAAAAAGCCTATTTCTCTCCCTGCACTCTTCCAGGACTCCGTCAATCACTTCTGCTTTTTTTAAATCTTCAATACAATTCTCAAAACTTGAGATAACAGGAGCATATTTAAAATCAAAGAATTTGGAAGAGTTGGGAACCACAACCACTTTTTTATTGAGCAGGATCCCCCAGTACATCGCATGGTAGCTATCTGTTATGATGTTTTCTGAAGTTCCTATAAATTCTACAAACTGCTCCAGATCCTGGGAGTTGGAAATAAGGGGATAGTCCTTAAAAGCAGCCGCAATTCTTGAATTCTTTAATGTTTTTTTATGTAAGATGATTCCGGTTTCCCTGATGGCAGAATAGGATTTATCAAAAACCTCATTTAAACAACTTACACAGGGAACCCATTCTTTTGAAAGGCTGTAATCACGTGTACCTGCAAGTCCGAATTTCTCTGTCTTTATATTATATGATTCCAGTTTTCTGAAATCTTTTTTATTCTTTGAATTGTGCCCAACTCCCCAAAGCACAGTTTTCTTCCCTCTGCCGGCAAGGGCTTCAAAGGTTTTCATTTGAAATTTAAAGCTCTTTCGGTTTAGGAGTCCACCACCCCCAATTATAAGGGCGTTATTGGAAATTTGCTCTTCGAGATTTGTGTCGGCAGAATTTTTAAAGTCAAAGATATCCACCTGGATATCTCCTAACTCTTTAAAATAATGCACAGGGGAACTGTAATAATCCCCTGCATTATCTATGTCCATCCTGTAAACATTGGCAATCTCACGGTTGAACTGGGGGCTGTTTATAAGACCGTTCTTCACCTCAATTTTCCTCAATGAGCGGGCAGGGGAGGTGAGCAGATTTTTAACGAACGGAATTATTTTCATTTGGCTTATTTATTTAAAACCTCCCTGTATACTTCCAGGGTTTGCCTGGCCATAAATGCTGCAGTGAATTGTGGTTGCAGTTTTTCATGACTTCTTGATGCAAAGGTCTTACCTAAATCAGGATTTGCCAAAAGTACCGCTAAATTTTCAGCTAATTTCACCGCATCTTTTTTCGGCGATAAAAGTCCGTTTTCATTGTGCGAAATGAATTCGGGGATACCGCCCACGTCTGTACTTGCAACAGGGACCTTATGCCAGGCCGCCTCATAAATTACCTGCGGGAGGCCCTCACTTTGCGAGCTAATGCTTAGAGTATCCATTTGTGGAAGAAGATTGGATGCATTGGGCACGTACCCGGTAAAGAAAACCCGTTCTTCCAGGTTATTAGCTTTCAGCATTTCAAATAATAAAGACGTTTGTTTTGAAAAAGTACCAATTTGAACAAAAAAGATATTTTGATAGTTCAATTTGTTAACCAGGTGATCTATGGCAGAGATCCAGGTCTCAAGATCCTTGGCTCTAATATGATTTCCTATGTGACCTACAATTCTGGAACCATCAGGAATGTTGAACTTTTTCCGAAGAAGGAAAGGTGTCTCTGTGCTTTTATTATCTATGCGGGTGCCGTGGTAAATAGTTTTGAGTTTTGATTTATCATCTATTGCTTTTTCAGCCACTTTCTTTGCCCCATCAGAAACACATAGGATCTTTTTTATTTGCCGGTGATTGTATTTGTACAAAGTTTGTTTCCTCTCCTTAATTGGAAAAGTAGTTTTTTTGCTAAAAATAAAAGGAGGCAGGGATGACAGTTTTGTGGCGATCACAGCCAGGCTAAGAGAAGTAGAGCCGTGGAGGTGTACAAGGTCTATTTGATGTTTCCTGCACAACCTGATGAATTTGAGAAGAGCACGCGGGTCCAAATTCATCGATAAGGGAACCGTATCATATTCAAAATTGCCATTCTTTAACCGCTCGTGGAACTGGCCACCTTTTGCTACTACGATAATATTTTTCACTTCGGGATTAGACCGGTAAAGCTCATAACATAAATTCTCAATATGATTTCCACCACCACCCCAATTTTTGACTGCTGAAAGATGGAGGATGTTCATGTGATTGTTCTTTTTTTATAAAAATATCAAAGGTTGAATTGAAAAATTACTGGACCTGTCAAATTAATTTTCAATCTTATTGCGAATGGATCTTTTGCTGATGTTTCATCGAACTGCTCATCCTTGCCTGTTTCATAAAAACAATCCATAGCGGGAAATACCTTGGCTTTACCAGTGAGCTGAAAAAATACCTTATTTGGAAATAGATCAACAAAGTCCAGAAGTGGAAAAAACCATAATGCTTATTGATCACATAGAGCAATGAAAGCTTAAGTTCTTTTTTGATTGTTAAAGACTTTTCTGTGCTTGCACCGTGGTAATGCATAAATCTGGCTGCCGGGACCAGGTAGGCATACTTCTTTAGGTTTAGAAGCCTTTTGCAGAGGTCTGTCTCTTCATAATAAAGGAAGATGTTGGTGTCAAACCCTCCAATCTCATTAAAATCTTCAGTACGAAAAAACATAAAACTACCAGCTATGAATTGAGATCTTACAGGGTGGTCATATTCCTTTTTACGTGTTGGATACTTTTTGGAATTTATTTTCTCGAGGAATTTCCTGCCAAAGATCTCTCTTTTTACAGATGCGAAGTGATCTATAGTGGGCAGTAAGGTATTATCTTCTTTAAATCCCTGTGGCCCGCAAATGCCTGCTTCCGGATTCTCAATCATAAAATCACGGAGGATGCTAAGGCAGTCATTCTCCAGGATAGTATCATTATTAACGAAGGCTATATATTTAGCATCGCAAAGGTTTGCACCTATCATATTACCGCCACCAAAACCGGTGTTAATCCTGCTTCTTAATAGCTTTACATTGTTTTCAAGGCCGCGGTGATAATCTGCAAGCTTTATATAATCTGTATATTGAGATGCATTATCTACTATTACTATTTGCAGGGAAACAGCGGGGGAAGTCTTTTCCAACAAAGAGTTCACACAATCTATTGTGTAATTTGAAGAGTTATAATTTATGACTACCACCGCAATTTCAAAGGCAGAGAGGTGTGATTTATCCTGATTTGGTGACAAAAGTTACTTAGATTAAAGGTTACCTTAGGGTGATTTATTTCTTATAAAAAATTAAGGTAAAGGTAATGTTTTATGAAAATACGCCTAGAGCCGGAATGAAACTCTTCAAAAATAAAAATTTGCACATACATTTAATATATTTGTTTCATAGCTATAAGTATGGATTACGAGAATAAACCGGGGGATTATTACTCCAATGTAAGAAATGAAATGTTGAAGTATCTTCCAGAGGATGCAAGGACCATTATAGATATTGGCTGTGGCAGGGGAGCTTTTGGAAGGGTGATCCAGCAAAAACAAAAGGCAGAGGTTTGGGGTTTAGAATTAATGCCAAACGAAGCCAAAGAAGCAGAGAAACATTTGCACAAGGTTTTTTCGGGTCCTGTTGAGGAACATTTGGAAGACCTGCCAAAAGATTATTTTGATGTGATCTATATGAATGATGTGCTGGAACATCTTGCCGACCCTTATATGGTCCTGAAAAATCTTAAGAATAATCTTAAGAAAGACGGGGTAGTGATAAGTTCTATTCCGAATATACGCTATCACAATGCCCTGGTGAAATTGCTGGTAAATAAAGACTGGCAATATGAAGATTTTGGGGTGATGGACCATACCCACCTAAGGTTTTTTACAGGTAAGAGTATCCGGAGAATGTATGAGGAGCTGGGGTATAAGGTAGTTGTACATGAGGGTATTAATAAGAGTAGATCCTTAAAGGCTTATTTATACAACCTGCCATTTCTATTTTCACAGATGGATATTCGTTTTCCCCAATATGCTACGGTAGCAAGAAGAAATTAGAACCATTTTAGATGAAAACAGCCTTACTTATTTCCACATACAACTGGCCGGAAGCTTTAGGCGTGGTTCTAAAAAGTCTCACTATGCAGGTGCGAATGCCAGATGAGGTCCTGGTAGCAGATGATGGCTCGGGGAAGGAAACCCGCAAGATAATTGAGGCTTATAAAGAGAAACTGCTTATTCCCATAAAACATATCTGGCAGGAAGATGAGGGTTTTCGTAAATCGGCCATTCTTAATAAAGCAATAGCCCAAACAAACGCAGATTATATTATACAAATAGATGGAGATTGTATTATGCACCCTCATTTTATAGATGACCATTTGAATTCTTCTCAGGGCTATACATATATCTATGGCTCTCGGGTAAATATTAAGCCCGAGGCAGTGGCATTTGTCATTCGGGAGAAATTCGCAAAGTTCCCAATGTTCTCCGGGGCTATCAAGAACAGGACACGTAACCTAAGAATTCCGGTACTTCAGAAAATATATAAGCCTAATTCCAATTTTTCTAAAAAGACCCGTGGCTGCAATATTTCCTATTGGAGAAAGAGTTTTATTGCAGTGAATGGCTACGACGAGACTATGGAAGGCTGGGGCAGGGAAGATTCAGAATTTGTTTTACGACTACTGAATAACGGAGTGAAGGGAAAACGTTTGAGATATGGGGGGATTGTCTATCATATATTTCACCCGGAGAAATCGAAGGAAAATTTGGAGAGAAACAATCAAATTCAGCAGACTACCATTCATGAGAATAAGACCTGGTGTAAGAACGGGGTGGATAAATATTTGAACCAGGAAAGCGGCAGGTAGTATGAAATATGTTTTATCCCCCACTTATGAAGCCAGTCGTAAAAAGCTCCTCGAATTCATTGAAAATTTTGAACGGGAAGGAAGACTGTTGAATGATGGCCAGCGAAACAGTATCAAGCTTTTTGATCTTGAAGCCCAAACTATAAACATAAAATCGTTTAAGGTTCCTAATGCGATAAATAAAATAGCATATAGATTTTTCAGGAAATCCAAGGCACAACGTTCCTTCGAATATGCCGGGCACCTGATCTCGAAAAATATTGGTACCCCATTTCCTATCGCTTATGCTGAAGAAACCTCTGCTCTTGGATTCCAGGAAAGTTATTATGTAAGCGAGCACCTGCCATACGAACTTACCTACAGGGAACTGGTAACTCAACCCGATTTTCCAGATCACGAGGAGATACTTAGAGCTTTTACCAGGTTCACTTTCCAACTACACGAAAACAGCATCGAATTCCTGGACCATTCCCCGGGCAATACCCTTATTCAAATTGATGGAGGCGAATATAAATTTTACCTGGTGGACCTTAACCGGATGAATTTTAGGAACCTCAGTTTTGAGGATCGAATGAAAAATTTCGCCAGGCTTACACCAAAAAAAGAAATGGTAGAGGTAATGGCAAATGAATACTCGAAATTGATCACTAAACCGGAAGCTGAAGTTTTTAATAAGATGTGGATGGAAACCTTAAGTTTCCAGGAGAAGTTTCACCGTAAACAAAGAATGAAAAAGAAACTGAAATTCTGGAAGAAGGCTTAATGGGAATTCTTTTTATTGGTTTCAATGGATTGAAGGAATTCCTTTAATTCGGGCCAAATCATTTCTGGTTTAAAGAGGTCATAGAGTTTTTCGGAGTCTTTCTTTAACTTCTTAGTCGACCCTTTCTCAAACAGTCCCGGCCTGAAATCTTTAAGATGTACAGAAGTATTGGTTGCCTTATTTTCAAAAAGGGCCCAATCCTCCTTATTAATAGAGGGAGAAAATATTGCAAAGGCAGGCACTTCCAAAGCTTTTGCCATGTTAATTGCCCCGCCCTCATTTCCAATGATCGCGTCACAGTGCGAAGTTAAAGACATAAATTCCCGAAGGCTTCTTCCGAAGATCTCCAGGTGGATATGCTCCTTTGTTTCAGTATTGCAAAGTTCAAACACCTGCTGCGCCTCGGGAAGCTGCTTTGGGATGTAGTTGAAAAGTAAATGCGCACCGGTTTCCTCCACTGTTTCATCAAGTAAAGTGGCGAGGTATGGCAGCGGATAGGTTTTGGCTTCAGAACTTCCAAGAACAGAAACCATGAGCAGCATTTCCTTCCCTGAAATCCCTGCCTGCTCCAGCCGATTTTTAGCCGCAGTAGTTTCAGTTGTCGTTAGATAGATTTTTGGTTTTATCTGTGCAGGGCCTTTTTCGATAAGGGGAGTTAGCAGGCGCAATCTGTTTTCTATGGCAAGCCCCGCAGGAGTAAGGGGTGTTTCTGCCCGTTTTACAACCCGGAAATAGAAATTTTTCGTGTACCACTTCTCATAAGAAATAGTTGTATTCGCGCCTGAATAAGCACAGAGAAGTGCAGTGCCAATCTTGGAATACACATCAATAATGATATTATATTTCCGTTTTCTTATCCTTTGAAGGAAAGCAGGAAATTTATGAGGTTTTAGATCTTCTTTTTCTGAAGGAATGAGCTCATCGATAAAAGGATTGTTTTCTACAACCGGAAAAGTATGTTTATAAATAAGATACTCCAAACGGGCTTCGGGAAATTCTTTACGCAGCACCTCAAATAAGATTGAGGACGTAAGCACGTCCCCAATCATTTTTTGTTGAATAATCAGAATCTTCATAAGTCCTTTTTGTATTTTCCTTACACGAATGATTTTATTCGATTGTAAAATTTATCGAACTTATTTATTACAATTTAGTGCTCCCCCTTCGGGGGCCAGGGGGCTTATACCGCCACATTATACTCCCTCAACGCATCATTAAGAGAAGTCTTCTTGTTAGTACTTTCCTTCCTGGTACCAATGATCAATGCACAAGGCACCTGGTATTCCCCTGCCGGGAACTTTTTGGTATAGCTCCCCGGGATGACTACTGATCTTGAAGGTACATAACCTTTTATCTCCTTTGGTTCATCGCCGGTGACATCTATGATCTTGGTAGAACCTGTGAGAACTACATTAGCTCCAAGGACAGCTTCTTTTTCCACACGTATCCCTTCCACGACGATACAACGGGAGCCCACGAAAACATTATCTTCTATAACTACAGGTGCTGCCTGTAATGGCTCCAGTACTCCGCCAATTCCAACCCCGCCGCTTAAGTGCACATTCTTTCCAATTTGGGCACAGCTGCCAACGGTTGCCCAGGTATCTACCATGGTGCCTTCATCTACATAGGCCCCTATATTTACATAACTTGGCATAAGTATTACACCAGAGGAGATGTAAGCCCCGTATCTTGCTACAGCATTTGGTACCACGCGAATGCCTTTTTCGGCATAACCGGTTTTCAGGAACATTTTATCATGATATTCAAAGATCCCGGCCTCCAGGGTCTTCATCTTTTGAATTGGGAAATAAAGAACGACCGCCTTCTTTACCCATTCGTTCACCTGCCAGCCATCTTTTGTTGGCTCTGCAACTCTTAGCTTTCCTTCATCTAAAAGCAGGATCACCTGTCTTATTGCGTCTATGGTTGTGGATTCGCTCAGGAGGCTGCGGTCTTCCCAGGCTTGTTCTATTTTTGTTTTTAAGTTTTCCATTAATGATATTTTATGCAAATATAATTATTTGCATTAGTAATTAGGTCCGGCCAATACGGGTGTTACTCTGTAGTATGAATAAAATTGCAGGATAGCATAAATAAAATAGGCTACTCCCATCATTTCCATAAGTTCCTCAATGGTGTAAAGACTGAATATTAGCGGGCTGTGGATTATAGCATTTTTGGGCAGTTCATGATTGGCTATAATGTAGCCTGTAATATTCTCAAGCCCTATGGCACCAGCAACAAATATTGATCCTGCCGTTATAAAACGGAACAAGGTAGGCCGGGGAAGTGAAAGGAGAGGTTTGAAAAATATAATGAACAGGAGCACCAGGGCACTTCCATAATATATTATCCAACTATATAAAAATATTCCAAAATTCTCACTGAGAAAGGAAAAGTCTCCATTTATCTTTTCGTGTATTCTAAAGATCTCATCAAACCCCAGGAAGATGAAGATCCCCACTCATCGTCCACCAGAATCTTCTTCTTTTTTCAATCTCCAATTCGGCAGTTGCGACCTTAAAAAGATAAAAAGCAGCTATAAAGTGGATGATCCCGGAAAAAATGGATGGCAGGTTCTTTTCTGTATTAAAATTTGTCTTTCTAAAGAAGAAGTCTCTGGGGGTGAGATCATTCAGAAAAAAATTGAGATAGCTGGCGATATTCAATATCAACAGGATTAAGATAAAGCCGGTTAAAGCAGAGAATACCTTTGTAGGATTGGTGAAATTCACTTTTTCTTTAAAATTTTAGCCGGCGAAGATAGAACATTTTCCTAAACTCTTTTTTTACCCTTCTGCAAAGAAAGGGTACCGACTATTATATTTTAATATTGCACATGAAACCTTACCTTTGCCCAAATTGCAGGAATGGCAAGAATAGTGGCTTTGGATTTTGGGTTAAAACGCACCGGGATCGCGGTGACAGATGAGATGCAGATCATTGCCTCGGGGCTTGCTACGGTTCCTACGCTGGATCTTCTGGAATTCCTTGAAAAATACTTCAGCGAGGAGAATGTTGAGCTTGTCCTGGTAGGAGAACCTAAGCAAATGGATAATACCGCCTCTCAAAGCGAGGTGAGCATAGGAGAGTTCTTAAAAAAATTCGCTGAAAAATTTCCGCAGATGCCGGTGAAAAGGGTGGATGAAAGGTTCACCTCTAAAATGGCGGTAAGGACTATGATAGATAGCGGACTCAGTAAAAAGAAAAGAAAGGATAAAGCCTTGCTGGATGAAATAAGTGCCACGATAATCCTGCAAACATATTTATACAAATAGATTGAAATTTCCGCTTTTTGATGCGGAAGAATATAATTTAAGAAGAATGATTTTACCAATTGTAGCATACGGAGATCCTGTTCTAAGAAAGAAATGTAAGGAGATCACTCCAGAATATCCTAAACTTAAGGAGCTTATTGAAAATATGTGGGAGACCATGTACCAGGCTTACGGGGTAGGACTGGCCGCTCCACAGGTGGGGGTGCCTATTAGACTTTTTATAATTGATCCTACTGCCTTTGCAGATGATGACTCCCTGGAAGAGGAGGAGAAAAAAGTGCTTTCCAATCTTAAAAAAGTTTTCATTAACCCTACTATCGTAAGTGAAGAAGGGGAGGAGTGGGCTTTTAATGAAGGTTGCCTTAGCATACCCGATGTGAGGGAGGATGTTTTTAGAAAATCTACCATTACCATAGAATACCAGGATGAGGATTTTAATTCCCACAGGGAAACCTATGACGGTATAGCCGCAAGGGTAATTCAGCACGAATATGATCATATTGAGGGAATTTTATTTACAGATAAGCTCTCAAGTCTTAAAAAAAGATTGATAAAAGGAAAGCTTGCAAATATTTCCAAAGGAAAGATCGAAGCAGAATACAGGATGAGGTTCCCGTTAATGAAAAAAGGCCGGTGATTCCTTTGATATTACTGGAAGAGATATGATATTTGCCAGCCAAAATTATAAGACGCTATGGGTTTAGAAAAAGTTTTATCAATATCCGGAAAACCGGGATTATATGAGTTAACCGCTCAAACCAGAGGAGGGTTTGTCGCAAAATCGATTACTGAAGGAAAAAAGATCTCTGTAAGTGTGCGTCATAATGTGAGCCTGTTAAGCGAGATCGCAGTGTATACTTATACTGAAGAGGTGCCTCTTGGGGAAGTTTTTCAAAAGATCTATGAGAAAGAAGATGGAGGGGAAGCAATAGACCATAAATCCTCTAAAAAAGAACTGGAATCCTATTTTGCTGAAGTACTGCCGGAGTATGATGTTGACAGGGTTTACCAGAGTGATATTAAAAAGATCATCCAGTGGTACAACCTTTTAGTAAGCAATGGATTTACAGATTTCTCGAAAGAAGAAGAAAAAGGTAAAGATGAGGAAGAATAGAACCTTATAAATAATATAGGAAAAGCAGTTTTATTCATTTAAAACTGCTTTTTTGTTTTTAGTTTAGTGCAGAAGAAATATCTTACTATTTCAAGTTTTAAACAGAAGAAAGATGAATAGCAGAAAAGACCAGTTACTTGCTTTCGACAGGTTGCTTACTATTATGGACGAGCTAAGGGATCAATGTCCCTGGGATAGGAAACAAACCATGGAAAGTCTGAGGCACCTTACCATAGAAGAGGTCTATGAACTGGGAGATGCCATTTTGGACAAGGACAGGGAGGAGATAAAAAAGGAATTGGGAGATATCCTGCTGCACATTGTTTTTTATTCAAAGATTGGAAGCGAGACCAATCATTTTGACATTGGGGACGTTGCCAATAGTATTTGTGATAAACTTATAGAAAGGCATCCGCATATCTATGGAGACGTGGAAGTAGCCAATGAGGAGGAAGTAAAAAAGAACTGGGAAAATTTAAAGCTAAAGGAAGGAAAGAAAAGTGTTCTTGAAGGAGTGCCGGCTTCACTTCCTGCCCTTGTAAAAGCCAGCAGGATACAGGATAAGGTTGCTGGGGTAGGCTTCGACTGGGAAGAACCAGAACAGGTCTTTGAGAAACTTAAGGAGGAACTCGATGAGCTCCAACACGAATTGCAGGTACAGGACCAGGATAAAATAGAATCTGAATTTGGGGATGTACTATTTTCCCTCATCAACTATGCCCGCTTTCTTAACGTTAATGCCGAAGATGCTCTTGAGCGTACCAATAAAAAATTCATTAAGCGTTTTAAATACCTGGAAGAAAAGGCCAGGGAGAAGAACAAACCATTAAGCGAGATGTCCCTGGCAGAAATGGATGTCTTCTGGGAAGAGGCCAAGAAGCTTTAATTTAAATACGGGACTTCCCACTACTTTTCGAAAACAATAAGCTGAGGTTCTATCTTGAGTGCACTGAATTCAAAATTATTCTTTATCCATTTCAAACTTTCGGGTGAATACAGGAATACATGAGTGGGGTCATTTTTATAATACCAGGAACCAAAATCCCTTTCAACGGGGAAAATAGAGGTTTTGCAATATAGCTTTCCGCCCGGTTTAAGTAAAAACGATAAAAGCTTAAATTCTTCATGAGGCCTAAAAAAATGCTCCATCACTTCGCAGCAAATAATGAAATCATATTTGTGCTCAAGATTTTCGGGATGGTTTTCAAAAAAAGGATCAAAAAGTTTAACAGAGTAACCTTTCTTCTGTAGTTGTACCGCAGCTACCGGCCCGGTTCCACAACCATAATCAAGCCCGGTGGCCGTAAAGGGGAAAGCAGCAGAGACAGCTTCAGTAATAGGACTTACAAATTTTTGGTATCTGGGATCATCAACATCATTGTTATGGTCCATATACCTGTTCTTTTCTGCAACCGGATCAATGTAGAATTCAGGAAGTAACAATATTCCCCTGCACAAATCACAGCGAACAAAAATGCGATGTTCCTCCCTGTAAAATTCCTTAGTTGGACTGTCGCAAAGAGAACATCGCATTTTTAAAGAAGATAGCTGTAATTTTTTTAGTAAAGAGATTTAATTTTTTCCAGTTTCTCCTGCCATATCTTTAATTGCTCCTTGTGTTCTGCAATATTCTTATGCACGTCCTTCACAAGGGGGTTATCATCATCTACATTTGAGAAGAACTGCAGGTTATTCTCCAGCTGTCTTATTTCAGCTTTTGTCTCTTCGATCTTTTTACTAAGGAAATAATGCTCGTTGCGCAATTGTTTATCATCATCTGCATCATTTATGGCCTGTAGCTTATTCTCATATTTCATCATCTCTGCCTTGGTGTTATCCACATCCAGCTTTGAAAATAACTGGTCCAGTAATTTATTGAATTTACCTTCAATAAATCTTTTATTGTAAGGCACCTTTCCAATATTTTTCCATTCCTCAATAGCAGCTTTGATCTTTGGAAGATCCTCTTTTTTATTCCCGGTCATTTCAAGGCCCTTAACGTTGTCCAGGATCTCTTTCTTTTTCTCAAAGGCTTGCAACTCCTCAGAATTTTCCTGGTTATTGTTCTTATGCAGCCTGTCAAAATAGTGATTACAGGCAGCTTTGAATTGCTTCCAAACCTTATCACTGTCTTTACGGGGAACGTGTCCTATCTTTTTCCAGTCTGCCTGGATCTTTTTCATCAAAGGAGTGGTGGCCTTGAAATCATCATTATCCTTATTATCCTCAGCAATCTTTATAAGTTCCTTTTTCTTCTCAAGGTTTTCATACTGGTCCTTTTTAAGACTCTTGTAATATGCATTCTTATTGCGGTTAAACTGCCTTACATTCTTTTTAAATTCTGCCCAGGTTTCTTCATTCTTACTACGTGGAACTTTCCCGGCTTTGAAAAATTCTTCTCTCAGGGCTTCCAGTTCCTTGATCTTTTGTTGCCACTGGTTGTGAGAAGTATATTCAGTTTCAGCCAGGGTTTTTATCTTTTCATTGATCTCCTGCTTAACCTCCAGGTTCTTTTCAAATTGCTGGTCGAGTTGATCATAGTAAGCCTGTCTAAGATCGTGGATCTTTTTAGTAGCTTCACTAAATCTATTCCATATATCCTCCCGGTATTCTTTTGCTACAGGTCCCAGTTCTTCCTTCCACATCTTGTGGAGCATTTGAAGTTCCCTAAAGGCACGGCCGGTATCCTTCTCCTGTGTGAGTTCCTCTGCCCGGTCAATCACTTTTAGCTTTTGCTCCAGGTTATGCTTAAAGTCCATATCCCTAAACTCCCGGTTGAGGTGGAGGAAATCGTAGAAGTTCTCTACGTGGTGGTGGTAAGTATTCCAAACAGTATTATACTTATCCCTTGGAATTGGTCCGGCTGTTCTCCAACTGTCCTGTAACTCCTTAAAATGCTTATAGGTGGTGTTGATATTTTCTTCAACGCCCAGCAATCCCTTTAACTCTTCGATGATCTCAAGACGCCTTGCCAGGTTTTTATTAAGGTCCTGTTTTAGCTGTTTGTAATAATTATTTCGTTTTTCCTTGTAATCAAAATAGGCATTGTTAAACTGCTTTTTAAGAGGCGTAGAATAGTGAAAGTCAATTATGTTACCACCATCGGCAAGAAATTCCTCTTTTTTCTCTTCCAGTTCCTCATCGAACTTCGCATTGAACTCTGCCCTTATTTCTTCAACATGCTCCTTGATTGCCTGTACTTTCTCATTTTTTACAAGCCTTTCCAGTTCAGCCACCAGTTCTTCCTTTGACATGGAATGATAATCTTTTTTTTCAATCCCATGTCTTTCTGTAGCAGTTTCATCCTCACTGTCGCCGGCAACAGAGTCTTCAAATTCGCTTTGGGCGTTTTTTTTATCTTCTGAAGTTTTATGGTCCTCATCATCTTCTTCTTCGGCATCAGAAGCTTGTGGAGCAGCAGGATTTTCTGTTTTCTTTTCTTCTGAAGCTTCCTCAACCTTCGATAGGTCCTTATTTACTTCTTCAACAGTAGACCTTTCAGACCTCATTTTTTCTAAAGCCTCTTCTTCTGAAATCTTTTTTTCTTTACCAGATGCTTCTTCTTTATTTTCGTTTGTTTCTGTTTCAGGTTTTTCAGATCTCATTTTTTCCAATGCGGTGTCAGTATCACTTTCCTGCTTCTTTATATTTTTATCTGCTGCTGTTTCACCCGCTTGGTCTTTATTTCCTGAAGGCTCTTCTTTTTTATCAGAATCTTCTTTTTGAGCATTGGAATATTCTTTCTCCTTCTCCTCACTTTGCGCTCTTAAACCGGAAGATTCATTCTCTTCCAGCATAGCTTTTTCAAGCCTGTCTTCCTCTTTATCGCCCGAATCCTGCCCGGTTGCCGGATTAGAAAAAGCACGCTCAGCGGTATTCTCCTTCCTCTCATTTTCCTCCGGTTTTACATTACCACCACGGCCTGCGGCTGCGGCATTACTGTTCTCTAAATCGTTATTTGGGAGGTCTTTCTTAGGGTTATCTTGTTCTTGCTGAGACATATCTTTCAATGTTAAGGTTCCTTGAATATGATTAAAGTTGAAAGATACTAACTCCCTAAAAATAAGCCAAGCTTTTCCCCCTTTTTATAAATAGGGGAATAAGAGTAGATTTTACAAGGTATTCCAGATCTTCCAGGCATTTTCTGCCTGTAATTCCAGCATCCTGTATCCATTGAGTGTAACTGCTCCATTAGCTGCAGCCAATTCCATGAACCTTGTTACTGCAGGGTTGTAAATGAGGTCAAAAATAAGGTGTGCGGGTGTAATGCCGTCAAACGGAATTTTTGGAGCTTTTTCTATAGCCGGGTAAGTTCCCAGGGGAGTACAGTTTATAATAATAGGGTGGGAGGTGATGAGCTCCTCTGTAAGGTCTTGATAAGAATAAGAGTTCGCTCCTGCATTCCTTGAAACAAAGGAATAAGGTATTTTTAATTGTGCAAGGGAAAACGCAACTGCTTTAGAAGCGCCCCCGGTTCCCAGGATAAGTGCCGCTGTATGCGGTGGCTTGAGGTTTGGCCTAAGTGATTCGGTAAACCCATAATGATCTGTATTATAGCCAGTAAGACTGCCGTCCTTTTCAAATTTAATAGTATTTACCGCACCAATTTCAGCAGCAACAGGATCCATCTGATCCAAAAACCTCATTATCTCCTGTTTGTATGGAATGGTGACATTTAAACCTGAAGGTACAGGGTTGGTCCTAAGGACATTTTTAAATTCCTCGATATTGTCAAGGTCAAAATTGCGGTACTCGGCTGCAATCCCTTCAACTTCAAATTTCTTTTTGAAATAGCTCCTGGAGAAGGAATAATCGATGTTCTTTCCTATGAGGCCGTAGATCTTCATTAAACCGAATTTCTCTTTTCATACCATCCCAATCCCAGGACAATAAATACTCCTACTATTATATATACAATGGCATACCAGGTTTCAGCTATACTGAAATCGGGAAAATATCTGTCATAGTTATCCAAAATCGGGTTATTATTATTGTCCAGAATGATCTCTCTAGATGCATCCAATTTGAAGATCTTCTCCTTCCAGGGCCATACAACCCCAAGGGAACCGGTTATAAATCCAATTATCACTGCATATGTCTGCCTTTTATAGCGCTTCAGGACATACCCGAGTAGGTGCGATAGAGAAACAAGGCCGGCAAGGGAACCTGCAGAAAAAACGGCCAGTACTTGTAGCAAACGCAATCTTTCAGCATCATTTGTAAAAGCGAAGTCCCACATCATAAGATCCCGTATCGTACTGTATAAGGCATTTACAGAGTCTACAAGTAATAACACATAGTTCCCGAACAGGATCAAAATAAAAGAACCGGAAAGGCCGGGGAGGGTCATCCCTGAAACCCCCACGATCCCACAGAAGAAAACAAACCAGAGGTTGTCATTTTCTTTTGCCGGCTCCAGGAAACTTATGGCCACCCCGGCTGCTATACCGGCAAGAACATACAAAATACTCTTCCCGGTCCAGTCATCAAAATCCTTGCTTATATAATATATAGAGCCGATTATCATACCGAAAAAAGCCGCCCAAACATATAATTCATAATGCAGGATAAGATAATCCAGCAACTGGGAAACACTAAAATAGCTTATCACCATCCCCAGGATAAGTAGCCCAAGAAATTTAAAATTGGTATAATAATATAAACTACGAAAACGACCATTGATGAGCAACAGGAAAGATTTCCCGTTTATGCGTTGAAGAGAGAAAATAAACTCCTCATAAAACCCTGCTACAAATGCTACCACCCCGCCAGATACTCCCGGTACCTTGTTGGCGGCTCCCATCGCCAAACCCTTAAGAACTAAAAGGACTTTGTCACTAAGCGTCCGGGTTTGTTGCATGTGCAGGAAGTGGTTTTTGGGTTGCGATTTGCTCTAAGATAAGAATTAAAAAAAATCCTGCAAGCATTAGAATTACTGCGGGTAAGAGGTGTGGGTTCCCTTCAAAATTTCCCGGTAGGACAGAGGCCTCTCTTATCACCACACTTTTATCTCCATATTGAGCCGTTTCAAGTACTTTTTTCCACGGCCATATCTTGTTAAGGGAACCGGCAATGAACCCTGTGAGCACTGCCAGGGTAATTGTACTATGGTGGTCGAATAGCCATTTCAAGATCCTGGCAAAACTTAAAAGGCCTGCTACAGCTCCCACTGCTACTATTCCCAGAGTCTTCAGGTCGAAATCATGTGCTGCTTCTGTTATGGGTTTGTAAGCACCAAGGAGAACCAGGATGAAAGCGCCCGAAATACCAGGTAATATCATTGCGCAAATGGCAATCGCCCCGGCAAAGAACAGGAACCAGTTACTAGCCACACCTCCTCCAAGGGGAGGGAGGGAAACGATATAAAATGCTACGGCTGCACCGGCAATAAGGGCAAGGACGATCTTTAGGTTCCATTTAGGCACCTGCTTGGCTACAAACCAAACACTGGCGACAATCAACCCAAAGAAAAATGACCAAATATGTATAGGATGTTCCTCCAGCAGGTAATTGGCAATACGCATCACGGTAAAAATGCTAATGAGGATCCCAGTTAAAAGTGCAAGAATGAATGGGCCGTTAAGTTCTTTCCAGGCAGCTTTGAAACCTTCTGCCTTCCAGGTGCCAATAAGGGAGAAGTTAACCCCACTAATTGTGGCGATAAGTTCCTGGTAGATCCCGGTAATAAATGCAATTGTCCCACCGGAAACCCCCGGTACAACATCTGCTGCACCCATGGCCATCCCTTTAAGGGTTATTGTAATGTAATCTCTAAAGCTGCGCTGCATCCTAAGTTATTTTCCGGTCAAAGGTAAATAAATCAGGAGGCTTTGAGGTAAGAATTAATTATTTCCTTAACACTTTTTCGGCTAAAAATATTAGGAAATAGTTCTTCGATAATAATGTAGTATTCAGAATCTGTTTTAAGTCCGTTATTTAAGTGGAAATATCCCTTGTCACCTTCATTAAGGGTAAAGAATAATCCCGCCAGGCGGTACTCGATCTCGGCAGTGTCCGGATAGAATTCCAGGGCCTGCATCAGGTTTTGTACAGCGGTCTCATATTCCCCAAGGTTAATGAGGATATCACATCTTTTGATCCAGGTCTCCAGTTCATAATTACCAAGATCTATCGTCTTCTGGTAACCTTTTTCGGCTTCCTCAAAAAAGTTAAGTCTGCCATTGATCTTTGCATAACGCTTCCAGTACAAAACGTTCTCTTCATCAATATTTATGGCCTTATTGATGTAGTATAATGCTTTTTGGAAATTTCCTTTTTTATAATAGAAATCTGTGATCGCGATCCAGCCTTTATCCAGCAGGGGATCTTCATGTACTGTTTTGGAAAAATGCTCAAGGGCCAGTTCTTCCAGTCCCAACTTCTCAAAACACTTACCAATGCGCAAATAGGCAAAAGAAGTAGGATCATCGAGATCCAGGGTAATACGATAATTTTCAATGGCTTCATTGAACCTGCCCATTTTTTCCAGGACCTTTCCTTTTTCAAGGTAGGCACCAATGAACATATCATCGCTTATAATAGCAAAATCAAAAGCAGTTAATGCTTTCTCGTATTGTTTAAGATCAAAATACTGTTTTCCAATCTGGTGCCAGGCTACCTCACAATATGGATTCTTGTTAAGGAACATGTTGAGATAGTCTATAGCTTCTGTCTTTTGTTCCAGAAAATCAAAACAATACATGATATTGTAGAGGGCAGAATAATCTTCCATATCTGCCTCCAGGCATTTCATAAAACTGAATTTGGCATTTTCAAAATCCTCCAGGAACAGGTATTCCATTCCTAAAAGAGAATAGACATCGGCCTCGTCCATAGTGATCTCAAGGGCTTTTTCAAGCATCTTGATCGCCCGGCGGTGGTCATCACGTTTTGAAAATATATTCGCCTTCTGGATATATACCTCCTCATTGGAAGTTTCCAGGACATGTAATTCATTTAAAAGGCCATCTGCAAGATCGAGTTTGTCTTCAAAAACCAGGATCTCAACTTTAAAAAGCTTCAAATTTGTAGAGGTGGGGTGTTGGGCCAATCCCAACTTTACAGCTTTCTTGGCTAATGCAATCTTTCCATTCTCCAAATAGTGGTGAATGATATCCTCAAATTCTTCTGAATCAAAAAACAAAACGTCATTTGTTTTAAGCATTGATTCAAAACGGGTGAGTGAGAAATTGTTTTCTTCGTTATGACTTAATTGCATACACTGGGGATTACTGGATTTCTACTGTTTTTAAAGTTATAAATGATAACCTGTAAATACAGAAGATCAACATATTGTTTTTAACAAAGTAATTAACAGTTTCCTGTTTATTTACTTTGTGGGGTTATTCCATTGAGAATCTCAATAATAATGCCACACCCTTCTTTTATTTCTTCATTTGAAATAGTGAGGGGAGGCGTGATACGAACTGCCTTCTTCTCAAAAAGCAGCCAGAAAAGTATAAGCCCTTTATCCTGAGCTTTAAGTATAATTTCAGAGGCTATTTCCTCTGTAGGTGCCATCATAGCGAGCATAAGGCCCTTTCCTCTAATTTCTGTAATTAGGGGGTGCACGAGTAATTCTCTTATAAGTTGTTCTTTTTCAAGCGCCTCTGCCATAAGGTCAGTCGTGGTAATTTCTTTTAACGTAGCCAATGCTGCAGCAGCAATTACAGGATTTCCCCCAAAGGTGGTTATATGGCCAAGTTTAGGATTGTCCATCAAACTGTCCATAATTTCTTTAGATGCTGTGAACGCTCCTACCGGCAGGCCGCCGCCCATTCCTTTTCCCATCACCAGGATGTCCGGTACCATCTCATAATTTTGAAAACCAAAAAGTTTTCCCGTCCTGCCAAATCCGGGCTGGATCTCATCCAGAATAAGCAAAGCACCCTGCTCCTCGCAGCGTTTTTTTACTTTCTGCAAATAACCGTTTTCAGGCTGTATAAAACCTGCACCACCTTGTATTGTTTCGAGGATCACGGCTGCAGTAGAGGTGGTGATCCCTTCCAGATCCCTTTCTTCATTATAATCGATAAAGGAAATATCACCAACCAGAGGCCTGAATGGTTTTACCCGTTCCTCATAGCTCATTAAGCTAAGAGAACCCATTGTGTTACCGTGATAAGCCATTCTGGCTGCAAGTATCTGTGACCTTCCAGTATATCTTCGTGCTAGTTTAAGAGCACCTTCGATAGCTTCAGTACCTGAATTTACCAGGTACGTTTTATTAAGGGAGGCCGGCAGGTGGCGTGCCAACAGATTACAAAATTCCACTGCAGGAGCCTGGGCATACTCCCCATATACCATCACATGCAAATATCTCCCTGCCTGCTCCCGGATGGCTTTTACGATCGCCGGATGGCAATGTCCAAGGCTTGTAGCAGATACTCCCGCAACAAAATCAAGGTATTTCTGGCCATTAGTGGCATAAATATATGACCCAAGGGCATGGGATACTTCCAGCGCAAGAGGGTGAGGTGTTGTTTGCGCCTGATATTTTAAAAAATCTTCCTTCAATTTGATCCTTCTCCTTCCTTATCTTCTTTTTCTTGCTGCTCCCTGGTTTCTTCCTTCTCTTCCAGCTCCAGGAGCTCCTTTAGCTCCTCCTTTTCATCTTCCAGCATATTTTGCACAGGTCGCAGGGCAAGAGTGTCCTGCACCTGTTCCACCGGGGCAATGGTATCAATTTTTTTGTCCCTGAGATCCTGCGGCTTTAATCTTGAATTCTCATTTAATAGCGGGGAATCTTCATCCTCTTCATCAAAGAAGTCATCTGGAATTTCAGGTAGCGGGATTCCTCTTATGGGTACCAGTTGCGGTGGTGGTTTTCCGGCAAAAAGATCCTCCTTGCTGTGGAGTTGTTCATCACCCCGCCAGTTAAAACCTCGTAAAATCCTGGCATTCTCTGGGAAATCAGGTTCAGGCGTCAGGGTGCCATCGACCTGGGTGATGTAATCTATATAATCGATCTCTTTGTTTTCAAACATGATCCTAATGGCGCTGGATAGCGTTTTATTGATCCCTATAAGTTCATTTTCGCTATTCCGGGTGTAATAAATGGTTTCGGTATTTTTTATCACATCTACCTGGTACAGCTCATTATCCACAAAAAGGCCGGTGAGTTCCTTTCCTTTTATCTGATTGTAGCCCTCAATAGTATCCTTCTGGATCATAAAGGCATTGTCAAACACTTTAAGAGAATCCAGTTTTTCAGTTTTAGGATTACTTATTAAGTGAATAGTGTCTCCCGTCATCTGGTTGTTATCACTCCAAATAACTGGGTTTCTTCTAACATCAACAGAAGTTAACGCCCCCCTTGTGATATTGATGAGTTTTGTGAGTCCTGACTGTTGATCTACAAAAATGGAATCGCTTTTACCGCTCATATCGCTCTTATACATTCTCACGTCATAAAAGCCGCGGATTATCCTGTTCTCTGGTTTCCCGGTGATCATAAGGGTATCGCTGTGGATGAAGACAGAATCCTGCTCCTGCAAGGTAGCTGCTACCGCACGTTTTGTAATAAAAACCGAATCCCTGTCACGGAACACTTCAGCATAATGTCCCGTAACCAGGCTATTATTTAATGTATCTGTAACCCTTATATTATTGGTTCCAGAGGCAAAACTCCTGCTGCGGTCAAAGTACAGACTATCTCCCTCCAAAATCCTGTTTTCGTAATCAATGCGAGAATTTTTGACGAAATAACCCGTGTCTCCCCGGGTATCATAAAATCCTCGTTCGCAATAAACCGTACTGGTCTCACTGGTAATGGTAGTTGGCCCATACATATAAGCGTGACCGTTCTCTGAATAAAAATCCAGCTGCTGCGAGTTAATTACATATTCGGGATTGGTAACCACTACATTGGAAACAAAGGAATACTTGTCATCCTCCATAAAATATCGTCCCACAATACTGGTGAGTACACTGGCTGTGTCCCTAACAGTACCGCCGCTCCTGTAATATGCCTGTTGTTTTACCCTGTCAAAGAAGAGACTGTCGGTTTCCAGGGTGGTTTGAGGCCTGGTCATTTTTACACGGCCACTGGCAAATGCAAACTGGGTGGTGCCATTATATTCAGCATAATTACTGGTCATGGTCACGGTATCTCCCTGTTGCATTCTTACATTCCCATATGCCTTAAAGAAATTGGCATCCCTGTAAAAAACAGCATTATTACACCAAACTTCAATTCCCTCGTGATTAAAATATACTTGTTCATTGATCCCGCTTAATACAACTGCCCCGGGATAACGCTGTTCGTTAATAATTTGGCGTTCACTCTCATAATCAATGAGACGGCCCTCCTGGGCAAACCCCAAGGAAGCTGTAAATATTATTATGAAAATTACAAGATATTTCAGGATTCCCTTCAAAGCAATGGAATTTACATCAAAAGTAAAGAAAAGCCTCTATATGAAATACGTTTTGAGGAGAAATATTGAGCGGACAGGAATGGTGGGCGATTGCATATTCCCCTCAAGGAAATTTATTTCGCCCTTTCAGGGCTTAAAATTTCGGGGTGGCTTTTTTACGATGGGCTGCACCCATCGCTGTTGGATTCCGCCCTTTCAGGGCTTACTTTGGAATATTTTGGGAAGAGGCTGACTATGATATTTCGCCCTTTCAGGGCTTAAGATATCGGGGTGGCTTTTTTACGATGGGCTGCACCCATCGCTGTTGGATTTCGCCCTTTCAGGGCTTACTTTGGAATACTTTGGGAAGAGGCTGACTTTGATATTTCGCTTTTTCAGGGCTAAAAATGATGAGGGGACTTTCTGACGATGGGCTGCACCCATCGCTGATTTATATCGCCCTTTCAGGACTGGCTTGGCTGATTCTTCATCGATCAGGTTTGAGAGGTTTGACGGTTGAGAATATTCGCCCGGTCAGGACTTTCCAGGGGGTTATTTTACGATGGGCTGCACCCATCGCTGGTATATTTCGCCCTTTCAGGACTGGTGTTTTATATTGAACATAAAAACATGGCAAAAAAAATGCCCTCCATTTCTGAAGAGCATTATGATCTAATTTTTCTGAAAAATTACCTGGTAATGGTCTGTTTTCTGTCCGGTCCTACAGATACCACAGAGATTGGTACTTCCAGTTTTTTTTCAAGGAACTCGACATAATCATTGAATTCCTTTGGAAGCTCAGATGTTGAAGTCATTCCTGTAAGATCTTCTTTCCAGCCTTTTACTGTGGTATAGACTGGAGTAACATTTTCTGCTTCAATATTATATGGTAAATGAGATATTTCTTTCCCTTTATAGTTATAGGCAGTACATACTTTTAATTCTTCAAAGCCGCTAAGGACATCCCCTTTCATCATAATCAACTGGGTAATCCCGTTGATCTCCACAGCGTATTTTAGGGCTACAAGGTCCAGCCAGCCGCAGCGGCGGGGTCTGCCTGTAGTTGCTCCAAATTCATTTCCAACGCGGCCCATTGTTTCCCCATCCTCATCAAAAAGTTCGGTAGGGAAGGGGCCACTTCCTACTCTTGTAGTGTAAGCCTTGAAAATCCCGTAGGCCTCCTTGATCTTATTAGGTGCAACTCCTAAACCTGTACAGGCTCCGGCAGCTGTTGTGTTGGAAGAGGTCACAAATGGATAAGTTCCAAAATCTATATCCAGCAGGGAGCCCTGGGCACCTTCTGCAAGAATGCTTTTTCCTTCCTTCTGGGCTTTCCTGAGATATTCCTCGCTATCAATAAAAGTAAGTTCCTTCAGCACTTTTACAGCAGCAAAAAATTCCTCTTCCAGTTCAGCAAGGTTATATTGAAGATCAACATTATAAAAGGCGATCATCGATTCATGCTTATCGGCAAGAGAGCGGTATTTTTCTTCCCAACCTTCAAGTTCAAGATCTCCAACTCTAAGTCCATTTCTCCCGGTCTTATCCATATATGTGGGCCCTATTCCCTTTAGGGTAGAACCAATCTTTGCTTTGCCCTTGGAAGCCTCACTGGCTGCATCAAGCAGGCGGTGGGTGGGAAGTATTAAATGTGCCTTTCTTGAAATAAGAAGGTTTGTTTTATAACTGGTGCTGAATTTATCCAGATTTTGAAGTTCTTTCCTGAAGATCACAGGGTCTATCACTACTCCATTACCTACCAGGTTTATGGTGTCTTTATGAAAAATCCCGGATGGAATTGTGTGAAGAACGTGCTTTTGCCCGTCAAACTCTAAGGTATGACCTGCATTTGGACCTCCCTGGAAACGTGCGATGATGTCATATTTGCTGGTAAATACATCTACTATTTTACCTTTTCCCTCATCTCCCCACTGTAACCCGAGTAGTAAGTCTACTGCCATAAAAATTTAATTTGTTGATTGCTTTTTGGTGCCGTAAAAGTATAAAGAATGTTTAGAAACATCTATGTTAAAAACCTCTTCGATGGTTTGTTTTATGCTTTGGATCCTGGGATCACAAAACTCGATCACCTCTCCTGTATCGGTAAGAATAATGTGATCGTGATTTCTGTCAAAATAGGATTTTTCGTATTGTGCCTGGTTTTGACCAAACTGGTGTTTTCTCACCAGGCCGCATTCAAGAAGAAGTTCAATGGTATTATACAGCGTGGCGCGGCTTACCCTGTATTTTTTATTCTTCATTTTAATATAAAGGGACTCTATATCAAAATGTTCTTCATTATTATAGATCTCTTGCAATATGGCAAAGCGCTCAGGCGTTTTCCGGTGGCCTTTTTCCTCCAAAAACTTCGTAAAAACATTCTTTACTACTGCCTGGTCGTTCTTATTTACTACTTTTTTGCTCATAATTTATCGTGAGTGCAAATGTATTGTTTATTCTCTGGACACCTTATCTATCCCATTGATTTTTTTAAGGTGTTGTATCAGTGTATTCAATATAGAATTATTTTTGACAATTACTGTGATCTTTCCGCTAAATAAACCTTCAGAACTTTCAAAGTTGATGCTGCGCATGTTCACGTTCATGGTTCGGGAAATCTCATTGGTGATCTCACTTACAAGTCCAAGGTTATCCATACCTGTTAACTTGATAACCGCTTTGAAATCCTGCTGCGAGGAATCTATCCATTTTGCCTGGATGATCCTGTAGGCATAATTACTCTGGAACTGTATGGCATTGGGGCAGTCTTTTTTATGGACCTTGATCCCTTCGCTCACCGTGATAAAACCAAAGACATTATCCCCTGGGATAGGATTACAGCAATTGGCGAGTTTATAATCCAGGATCTCCTCTTCCTTGCCAAAGACCAGCTGGTCATATTTGCTGGTGATCTCCTCCTTGTCAAGATCTTCCATTATGGTGGGTTTCTTGATCTTGCTCTTTATATAGCTTACAAAAGCGTTACTGCGGGAAGCAGTAAATTCCTTTAAAAGTTTATTATCAATTTTACCAATTCCAACACGATAGAACAGGTCAAGGCTGGTCTTTAACTTAAAATAGATCACTAGCTCATTGATCATTCTCTCATTGAAGCTCAATTTTTGGGCTTTAAGTTTCCTTGCAAGAATAGCTTTTCCTTCCTCGGCGATCTCCTTCTTTTCCTCTCTTAACGAAGACTTGATCTTTGCCCTTGCCCTTGCAGTTGTCGCGTAATCCAGCCAGTTGGCATTGGGTTTGGCATTCTCTGAGGTGATGATCTCAATCTGGTCTCCGCTCTTTAGCTCGTGGCTAAGAGGCACCAGTTTATTATTGACTTTTGCTCCCCTTGTTTTTAGGCCGATCTCTGTATGGATACTAAAAGCGAAATCCAGAGGGGTTGCACCTTTTGGAAGGGATTTTAAATCTCCCTGCGGTGTAAAAACAAATATTTCCTTGGCGTAAAGGTTTAGCTTGAATTGTTCTACAAAATCTACAGCATTCGTCTCAGCACTTTCGAGGGCTTCCTGTAACCGGTTTAGCCACTCTTCCATATCCTTTTCTTCCTGCTCCTCGCCGTGCTTGTATTTATAATGGGCAGCATATCCTTTTTCTGCCACCTCGTTCATTCGCTCGCTCCTTATTTGAACTTCCACCCAGCGGCCTTTAGGGCCCATGACGGTGATATGCAGTGCCTCATAACCCGTGGATTTTGGAGAGGAGATCCAGTCCCGTAATCTTATAGGATTAGGCCGAAAGTGATCTGTAACTATAGAATAAATCTTCCAGGCCAAAAATTTCTCATTGGCAAGATCACTCTTGTAAATGATCCTTACAGCAAATTTGTCGAATACCTCGTCAAAGGAGATGTTCTGAGCCTGCATTTTTCTCCTTATGGAGAAGATGGATTTAGGCCGGCCCTTGATCTCATAATCCAGGTTTTCCTGATCCAGGGAATCTTTTATTACTTTTGTAAAATCCTTGATATAAGCATCCTGCTCTTCCTTGCTTTCCCTTATTTTGGTGAGGATATCATTATAAACTTCAGGTTCGGTATATTTAAGCCCCAGGTCTTCCAATTCAGTCTTGATGCTGTACAGTCCAATCCTGTGGGCCAGGGGGGCGTATATATAAAGTGTTTCTGAAGCGATTTTCTCCTGCTTATCCGGTCGCATGGATTCCATGGTTTGCATATTGTGCAACCTGTCTGCGATCTTGATAATGATCACCCTTACATCATCATTAAGGGTAAGCAGCATTTTCCTGAAGTTTTCTGCCTGCAGGGAAACATCCTTGTCTTTTTTAAGGCTGGAGATCTTGGTAAGCCCGTCTACGATCCTGGCTACAACTTTCCCGAACATACGCTCAATATCGTCCAGGGTATACTTGGTATCCTCCACTACATCGTGAAGCAGGGCAGCAGCAATGGAAGTTGCATCCAGGCCTATTCCCGAGGCTACGATCTTTGCAACCGCAATGGGATGGAAAATATAAGCTTCTCCACTTTTACGACGCTGGTCCTTATGAGCATCTACAGCAGTATCAAAAGCAAGCCTAATCAGCTTTTTATCCTCCTCATTCAGGGAACGGTAACTTATGCGCAGCAGTTCCTTATATTGCCTTGCAATGTCCTTGTTTTCCTTTTCTATAGCGGCTTCTGTCATAGGCTAAAATTACGATTAAGATTATAAAGAAACAACTAATCCCGACCCCTTAAATTTTTATATCGCTGTAACAGAGTAGGGTGGGAGTAATGCACAAATACATAGGCTTTATGTGGGGTAAGGTTGCTTAAACTCGATCCTGAAAGTTTCTTAAGGCTGGAGATCAATGCTTCTCCATCATAGGTGTTTCGTGCAAAATTATCTGCCTGGTATTCAAACTTACGGGACAGGTAGTTCATTATCAAACCTGTTATTTCCGAAATTGGGCTGTAAAGTATCCCAAAGGCAATAAGGCCTATATGAAAACTGGGCTCCTCTACGCCCAGCGCATTCGATAATATTGGATTTCCAACGAAGAGGGATAATAACCATAAGGTGAATCCTGTCGTGATAATGGCAGCCGCAAGGTTGGCGATCACGTGCTTTTTCTTATAATGCCCCACCTCGTGAGCCAAAACGCTCACTATCTCCTCCTCTTCGAGGTCATTTATTAAAGTATCGTAGAGGGTAATTCGCTTTTCCTTTCCAAAACCTGAAAAATAGGCATTTGCCTTGGTGCTTCTCTTTGATCCATCTATTACAAAAATATTATCCAGCTTAAATCCTACCTTATGTGCGTATTCCTCTATCTTAGATCGCAGGGAACCTTCTGGCAGCGGGGTTTGTTTGTTAAACAGGGGCACGATCAATTTTGCATAGAACATATTAACGAAAATCGTAAAAACGGTTACCAGGATCCAGGTATACCACCAAAAGTTGCTGCCTGCCCATTGATAAAACCATACAATGAGCGCCAGGATACCGCCTCCCACTACGATCATCAAGGCCCAGCCCTTTAACTTGTCCAGAATAAATAATTTAGGAGTAGTCTTATTAAAACCATATTTTTCTTCAATTACAAAGGTGCTGTACCAGGAAAAAGGAAGAGTAAGCAGATCACTTGCAAAAAAAATGATCCCAAAGAAAACCAGAGCTATGATGATGGAATTACCGGAAATACTTTCAGCAATGGAATTTACTGCTGCAAAACCATCAAAGAATAAAAATCCCAGAATAAGTAACAGGGAGAAAGAGGAGGTTATGATCCCAAAACGATATCGCTCTTTTTTATAATCCTGCGAGCGCTTATACTCTTTCTCATCATATACGTCCTCCAGCTCTTTTGGAACGGGGTCATCAAAATGTTTCGCGTTGAGATAATCCAGTACCTTCTCTATAAGGAAGTCCAGAATTATTACAGCAACAATTATGTAGAACAATATTTCGGGGGTCACTTTCTTTAGTTTTAAGTTATTTTAATTTGAGACTTATAAGCAAATTTTAATCCAAATGTACCTGTGTCAGTTTTTGGTTTAACAATAGCAATGGCGAATGTATTGCCCCTTTTTATCCTACTGAAAACCTCTTTGTCTCTTGGCTTCAAAAATGAGGATCCCCGCTGCTACAGAAACATTCATGGAGTCTATATGACCTTGCATTGGGATAATTATATTTTGGGAAGAATTCTCAACCCATTCCCTGCTAAGGCCTGTAGCTTCTGTTCCTACAATGATGGCACAGGAGCCGGTGTAATCTATCTCACTGTAATTTTTAGAGGCTTGAAGGGCTGCGGCATAGATCTCGATCTTGTTTCGTTGAAGGAATTCAATGATCTCACCTGTTGTTCCAGTTGCTATGCGGTTCGTAAAAACACAGCCAACGCTTGAACGTATAATATTAGGATTAAAAATATCTGTCCTGGGGTTGGCGATCAATACCACGTCTACTCCTGCAGCATCTGCCGTGCGAAGCAACGCTCCTATGTTGCCGGGTTTTTCGGGAGCTTCGGCTACCAGGATAAGGAGGTTTTTTTGTGGCAATTCCAGCTGTTTCAAGCCAGTGTCCCTTGTTTTAATAATGGCGATGATACCTTCTGTGCTTCCCCTGTAAGCTATCTTCTCATAAACTTCAGCAGTGAGGGCAGTGATTTGCGGCATTTTTCTCCTTCTGAAAATTCTTTCGAGCTTTTCTTCTGAAATAAGGTCCTCCACGATAAAGACTTCCGGAATTTCATAGCCGCCCTTGAGGGCCATTTCTATTTCTCGCTGACCCTCCACAACGAAAACCCCTTCTTTTTTTCTAGCCCGGGATTTCTCCTGAAGCTGTAAAAGCCTTTTTATGGCAGGATTGGCTGTACTGGATATCTTTTTAAACATAAAGCTAAAATAAGGAGATTAAATATAAAAACCCCCAAATTAATGGGGGTTCAATGTGTTCTAATGCTTTTTAGTATTATTCTGCCTTAGCAGCCTGGAACTTATTGGAATATCGTTCATATAATTCAGTTTGATGAGTGTCCAGGCTTATTTCCCTTCCCTGGATCCAGGCATGTTGTAATCTGTTCCCACGCATATCCAGTGCATCTCCCTCGCTTATAAATAGCGTGGCATCTTTCCCTTTTTCCAATGTTCCTACCAAATTATCTATTCCAAGGATCTTTGCAGTATTGGAAGTAATAAGTTTTAGCGCATCTTCTTTATCCATACCCGTACCCGCTACCGTTCCAGCATAGAACGGCAGGTTCCTGGTATTCATTGTTTCCATTTGCCCGCTGCTTTCCAGGCCAACAAGAATACCTTTTTCATGAAGCAGGCGTGCATTTTTATATGAAAAATCATAATCCTCGTCCTCCTGGTTTGGAGTAGAGTGGGGCCTTCCTGAAAGAACGGCAATATTATTTTCCCTAATTTGATCTGCTACTTTATGGGCATCATACCCTCCAACTATTACAAGGTTGTCAAGTTCCTGTTCTTTACTGAACTGGATAACGTCCAGGATCTCTTTCTCCCCATTTACGTGAACAAACACTTTTTTATTTCCTGAAAACACCTCCCCCATAGCCCGGTAGGGAAGATGAACAAGCTTTTGGTCACCGCCCAGATAGGCTTTGGACTGCCCAAAGAATTCTTTAAGTTCGGCAACCTCGGTCGCATATTCCTTATTTGGCCTCATCCCACGGGGTTCGCCTGCCCACCATCTGCCACGGGTAAAGCTGTTAGGCCAGTTGATATGTATTGCATCATCTTCTTTCATTGCTGCATCCTCCCAGTTCCAGGCATCGAACTGGACAATAGAGGATGTTCCCGAGATCCTGCTCCCACGCGGCGTGATCTGGCCTACAAGCACGCCGTTTGGCCGCATGCTTTCCACGATCTTACTTTCAGCATTATAAGCTATAAGGCTCCTTACATGTGGAAGCATATCCCCAATTTCATCTTCATCATCTGTTGCCCTTACCGATGAGATCTCTACAAGACCCAGGGTAGCATTGGGTGCTATAAAGCCGGGGTAAACGTGCTTACCTTCAGCATTAATGACTTTACCCCGGTACTGCATCTTAGTGGAGGTCGCATCAAGAACCTGGGTCAACTTTCCATCCTCAAAAATGATAAGGCTGTTCTCAATGACCTCCCCGTTTCCAATATGTGCAGTGGCACCTACAATAGTTACAGCTTCAGTTTGTGAAGGAGCCGGGGTTTGTTGTGCAGTTGCACCTGTTGCCAGACAAAGGAGCACGGCGAGAATATTTATTTTTATATTTTTCATCTTCAAAATTTTTAGTGTACTTCCAGTGTATTACAGTGAATATGCTGGTCTTCTTTCTTTGTTACCGGTCGTGTAGCTGAACCGCCATTTTTTGCTTCCAGCATTTGAGTAAGCAACGTGTTTTTTTGCTGTGCTATCTCGTTACGAAGTTCCTGGTCCTTCTCAAGGTCAAAATAAACAGCACCTTCTACCAGTGTTTTTTCTGCTTTAGCGTAGACGGAGAGTGGATGGTCACTCCACAGTACAACATCTGCCTGCTTTCCTGCCTCCACACTACCAACATATTGATCAATGTGTAATAATTTGGCAGGGTTAAGGGTAACGAATTTCCATGCTTCTTCTTCAGAGATATCACCGTATTTCATAGACTTGGCAGCTTCCTGGTTCAACCTGCGGCTCATCTCGCTGTCATCACTGTTAATGGCTACTGTCACCCCCACATTATGAAGAATTGAGGCGTTATATGGAATAGCATCGTTCACCTCATATTTATAGGCCCACCAGTCAGAAAAAGTAGAAGCTCCCACACCGTGCTCTTTCATTTTATCGGCAACCTTATAGCCTTCAAGGATATGAGTGAAGGTATTGATCCTGAAGTCAAATGCTTCAGCAACTTTCATCAACATATTGATCTCGCTTTGAATGTAAGAGTGGCTGGTCACATAGCGTTCGCCGTTAAGGATCTCTACAAGGGTTTCCATTTCCAGGTCCCTTCTAAAGTTCTTATTGTTTTTCTTCTCCTGCTCATAATTCCTGGCCCGTGTAAAATAATCTGTGAACACCTGTTCCACACCCATCCTGGTTTGTGGGAACCTGTTGGCATTGCTGCGGTTGGATTGTTTCACGTTCTCTCCCAATGCAAACTTGATATACTTTGGAGCTTCTTTGAAAATTAGCCCCTCTGCCGGTGCTCCCCATTTTAGCCTTAAGATGGCTGAGCGGCCTCCAATTGGGTTGGCGCTCCCGTGCAGTAATTGTACTGTGGTAACTCCCCCGGCAAGGTTCCTGTAAATATTGATATCGGTTGGATCTACCACATCTTCCATGGTAACTTCTGCGGTAGAATTATGCCCTGCTTCATTGATGGCAGATGCTGCTATATGGGAATGCTCATCGATGATCCCGGAAGTTAAGTGCTTGCCGGTAGCGTCGATAACCCTTGCATTCCCTGCGTTTAAGTTTTTTCCAACCCTTGTTATCTTTCCGTTGTTTATTAAAACATCGGTTTCCGTAAGGATCCCGTCATTGGTGTTCGTCCATACAGTGGCATTCCTGAAAAGAATGTTTTCCTGCTTCGGCATTTCCTTATATCCATATGCCATATTTGGATAGGTTACAGGAACTACATTGGCTACCGTGGTTTTCTTGTCATTTTTTGGAGACTCAGGGCCCGCTGTCCTCGTAGCGGTAAATGTCGTCTCATCACCCGCAGGTAATATTGCTTTTCCTGTGATGGTTTTGGCTGTTGAAGGAACCTGCGCCACTAACCTTGTAAATTTAGCACTGGTAGTATCTGCAGAGGAAATAAGTAAATTCATCCATCCATCGCTGTAGGCGATCTTTGACTTTAGCTTATTCTCGCCTTCTTTCACTTCTACTTTTGGGGCGGTTGGTTTTCCTGTGATCTTAACCTCATAGGAGGTGTTGTTTACTTTAAGATCATAGGTGCCGGCAAGGTCAACGGTACTCATATTTTCCAGGATCGCCCTGCGGCCCTGTACCCAGTTCTCATAGATCACGGTCTCCTCCTCAAAATAATCTCCAGAGGTAATAATAAAGTTTGCCCAGGCTCCCTGTTTAAGTGTACCAAGGTTATTCTCCTGTTTTAGTGTCCTCGCAGGAACAGTGGTTAGGGCGGCAAGTGCGGCTTTCTTATCAAGCCCGTAGGAGACTGCCTTTAACAGGTTCTCGCGAAATTTTTTCTCGTCCTTTGAATTATGCATAGTGATAACAAAAGGAACATTGTTCTCTGCCAGTACTTTTAGATTGGCAGGAGCCTGATTCCACCTTTTCATATCCTGCAGGCTTACATAATTAGCCATAAAGGGATCTTCTACATCATAAGCATCTGGAAAATCCAGGGGTATAATAAAAGTTGAATTTGAATTTTTCACCTCATTCACTCTTTCATATTCACTACCACTTCCCAGGATCACATAATTTATGTTGAATTCCCTGCCTATTTTTCCTGCACGCAGGGCATCAAGCAGGTTATCTGTCTTAAATACCTGTAGCAGGTCCTTGTTTCGGTTTAAGGCCTCCAGTGCAAGATCGCGGTTTTTAGAGTTCCCTTTTGAATACCAATCGGCATCCATATAGCTTTGTCTTATCAACGCCATTGCTCCCATAATGGAAGTGGGATATGACTGTCGCGATTGCACACTTTTATCAAAAGAAAGAAATTGTGAAGACCTGTCGGCGAGGATCCTTTCACCCTCAGTCCCTTCAGGATTAAGAGCAACAAGCACTCCGGTACCTCTTATGATCCCATCGGGCATATGGGTGTTTACAACTCCAAACCCTCCTTTGTGTAATTTTCCTGCCTCTTCTTTATTAAAACTAAAATGCTTTACAGCATCTGTTTCGGGCCTAATGTGATCATTCCAGTAGTATCCTTCCCTTTCAGCTTCGTACTGCGGCTGGTTAGAATTGTTGTTGGAGCGTTGAGGTTTTTTGATACCAAATTCACTGTAGAGGTCAATAAACGAAGAATAGACTTCTTTCCCTTCCAGATCGATTCTATGGCTGTTAGCGGGTACATTTATTGTTTTGCCAATGGCGGTGATCTTACCATCTCTTACTGCAAACATGCCATTTTCAATCACTGTATTGGGATCAACATGGATCTTTGCATTCTCAAAGACGGTGTAATTGGTGTTCTGTGTTTTAACACCTTCATTGGTAGGAAAATAATCCTGGGCATAAAGGTTTACCCCCACAAATAAGAGGATGCACAGTAGAAATTTTAATTTCATAAATTTTGGGTTATGTGTTATTGGAAAATATAAGGGCAGAATTTAGGAAAATTTTAATAAAACAGAAGTTAATTTAAAAGGCATTTTCCACATCATCAAAATAATTCACTAAAAGTGCGACTACATAGCTGTAGCTTTTCATTCCATCCTGCTGGTTATTTGCTTTTAAGAAGCTGTTATAACTATAGAGGAATAAAGGTTCAAATGGATTTTGATGCCTCGCCCAAAATTCCCGGACCTCCCGGTAATTTTCCATTATACCAAAATTTATTCCTTTAACAAGTTCCTCGGCCTGGGGCCTATCCCTTATATATAGTTCATTTAAACAATAACGAAGGGCAAAGGTGAGCCCGGAGTATCTAAAATAGGGATCCGGATGATTCATAGTTGCCAGGCAGGCGATGAAATTTGCTTCATTTTCCTTGGCAAATCCCAGTTGATGACCTATTTCGTGGCTAGCCGTGGTAGGGATCTTGTAGCGTACAATATTAGTGTTCACCTGTGCTTCATTGGTCAAAGGATTCAAATATCCATTGAATCCCATATAGGTAAGGGGAATACTATAAAGGGAACGCTTCAGGCTTTTCCCATCATAGGTTAGTTTGGGATATTCCTCCTTTAAATAATCAAAACCTTCTACCGTAGTTCTCAGGAGATCTCCCTTTTTGAATCTGTAAGGTACTTTTAAGCTATCATTCCCGGTGAGTTCCAGTTGCACTTCGTTAGACCTTTCTATGAGGGTTCTGGTGAGTTTGACCAGCTCCTCGGTATTATAATCATTTTTGATCTTTAGGGTTTTATGGAGTGGTAGGCGGTAATAATTAAGGCCCCAGAATAAATGAAAACAACCATATACAATAGATGCAAAGGCAAATACCTGCAGTACCCATTTTTTTGGATTTCTGAACTTCGTATTTATCCTAATGGCGATCCACCTGATTATGGAGATGATAAAGAATGCATATAACAGGTCACCCAGGGAAAACGGAAGAAACCCCAGGGGATATCTCATAAACTGGGAAATATAGGGATATAGACCGGTACTGTACCAGGTCTCTACAAACTGGGGATATCCTGCAATGATCTTCACTGCAATGTATTGAAGGGGCAACAAAATGGCCAGAATGAGTCCCGTGTATCTTTTCACAAGCTAAAATTACAAACTAATAAAGGACCCGCAAATTTTCATGCTTTGTTAATTACCAATATCTTTGTGAAGGTACCAATAAAAAAGGTTTCACAAATTTTCTTTTTAGCTGAAAAGTTACAGGAAGGAGATAATTATTAGATACCTGTTAATTTCCTTTGAATCAAGGATAACTTATCCGGGTATTTGCTGAAGCCTATCAGGTATTTTAAACAAACTAACAAAAATTAATATCTATGAATGATGAAATAAGGGCCCTTGAGCCGCGTGAACTCTGGAATAAATTTGCAGATCTTAATGAAGTTCCAAGACCATCGAAAAAAGAGGAAAGGGTCATTGAATTCATTAAGAAATTTGGCAATGGATTGAAACTGGAAACAGAGGTAGATAAGGTGGGGAATGTCGTTATTCGTAAACCTGCTACTCCTGGAATGGAAAATAAAAAACCGGTGATCCTGCAGTCGCACCTGGATATGGTACATCAAAAGAATAACGATACTTCTTTCAATTTTGAGCAGCAGGGAATTGATATGTATGTTGATGGGGATTGGGTTCGTGCTAAAGGTACGACCCTGGGGGCCGATAATGGTCTTGGAGTGGCCACTATGATGGCGATCCTTGAAAGCAAGAATATTGACCATCCCGCCCTGGAAGCACTTTTCACAATTGATGAAGAAACCGGGATGACCGGTGCCAAAGGGCTGGAGCCGGGAATGCTTAAGGGGGAGATCCTGCTTAACCTGGATACTGAGGAAGATGATGAGATTGGAATTGGTTGTGCCGGGGGGTGGATATTACTGCCTCTGGAACTTACCAGGAAGAAGAGGTCCTAGCCGGGGTAGCAGCATTTAGTATCACAGTGAGAGGGCTTACAGGCGGACATTCTGGAATGGACATTATCAAAGGACTGGGGAACGCCAATAAACTAATGAACCGGCTGCTTTACAGGGCATCTGAGGAGCTTGAACTTAGAGTGGCAGAAATTAACGGGGGGGGACTTCGAAATGCCATCCCTCGTGAAAGCGAAGCTGTTGTTGTAATAGATGAGATGCAGGTTAAAGTCTTTAAAGCGGAAATGGACAAGGCTGTTGAGGCTATCAAAACCGAATTTTCCACTTTGGAAACTAAACTTTCAATTTCTATTGAAGAAACAAAAGTTCCTGAAAATGTAATGAACCTATTGAGCCAGGAGGTATTGCTCAAAACAGTATATGCTGCGCATAATGGCGTGTACAGGATGAGCCCGGATATTGAGGGCCTTGTAGAGACTTCCAATAATATTGCAAAGGTTGAGGTGAAAGAGGGAAATATTAATATTAAGTGCCTTACAAGATCCTCTGTAGATTCGACAAAAGAAGATCTTGCCAATAGTTTAACAGCAGTTTTTGAACTTGCAGGTTATGAGGTGGAAAAGTCTGGTGATTACCCGGGTTGGGCCCCAAACCGAAATTCAGATATTCTTAAGGTGCTTGATGAGCTTTATCAAAAAATGAATAATGAAAAGGCAAATATTGCAGCATGTCATGCGGGTCTCGAGTGCGGGATCATTGGGCAGCATTATCCAGACCTTGATATGATCTCCTTTGGCCCAACAATTAGAGGTGCACATTCACCAGATGAGCGGGCAAGTATATCATCTGCCCAAAAATACTGGAAATTTGTATTGGAGATCCTTAAAAATATTCCGCAGAATTAAAATTAAAGAAGCGAAAAACAAAAAGGGCCAATTCCACAAAGAATTGGCCCTTTAATATTTAGAAATTTAAGTATCTATTCCTGGATGCCTACCATTTCCACCTGGAAAATAAGATCGGCATTTGGTGGGATCACACCACCGGCACCACCGGGACCATATGCGAGGTGAGAAGGGATAAATAAAACAGCCTTGTCACCAACCCTCATTTGCTGTAAACCTTCTTTAAAGCCCGGGATCATTTGAGCATCGGCACCAATTGGAGTAACCATTGGGCCATAACCACCCTGGGCAGCCCTTTGCTGATTAAAGATCCCAAGTTCCCTGGCCAGTTCTTCCTTATTGGTATCAAAGACACCACCATTGTCAAAATAACCTTCATAAAGTACCTGTACCTGGTCTGTCATTGCAGGTTTTGGGCCTTCCCCACGTTCCAGATAATGAATTTGCAGGCCACTTTCAAGTTCCTCAGCTTCTTCCTTAAGAGCATTGAACCTTTCAGCATTCTCAGCCTGTGCTGCTTCCTGTTGCCTGGCAAGTTCTTCCTCGTCTGCCTTTATTTGTGCCAGCCTGTCCTCAAATTCTTTTGGGGCATTGAAGTCTTTTGCAGCTTTTCCTTTACGAATAATGTTCAATTTTTCGATCACCACATCCTGTACAGGCCTGTCCTGTGGACCTGTTTCCATTTGACCAATACTATCTACAACTTCCTGGCCCTCTATTACTTTTCCAAAAATAGTATGGCGTCCATCCAGCCAGGGAGTTTCTGCCAGGGTTACAAAGAACTGGCTCCCGTTGGTGCCGGGACCTGCATTGGCCATTGAAAGATATCCTTTTGAGTCGTGAGTTAGATCATCCATGGTCTCATCTGGAAATCTATAACCCGGTCCACCGCTGCCGGTTCCCTGTGGATCACCACCCTGGATCATAAAATCCTTGATCACCCGGTGAAACTTGATCCCGTCATAGAATTTTTTTCCCTTGTATGTGCTGTCTACCATACTATGGCTGTCCCCTTCAGCCAGCGAAACAAAATTGGCGACTGTAAGTGGGGTTTGGTCATAGTACAATTCTGCAAGGAAAGTTCCTTTATTGGTATTAAATTCAGCATAAAGGCCATCCTCAAGATCGGGATAGTCTTCCTTACAACTTGTAAAGCCAAGAATAATTGATAAAACAATTAGCAAATTCACTTTTTTCATAAATTGATTTTTGAAGTTAGGGGCTTTTTTAAAAAGCGGTAGATCCCGCTTCTAAAGCCGTGGGTTATTTTTAATTTCTGGGTTGCTCTTCCTCGGTTATTGAGTGAAGGGTTACTTTTGTTCTAATGGGAAGATTTGTTCCTATTTTATCTTTATCGCCGTAATATCCAAATGCTTTGTGAGATGGAAAAATAAAGGTTACCACTTCTCCTTCTTTCATAAGTTTAAGACCTTCACGTAATCCTCCAAATAGCTCTTCTTTATCCATTGCGTATCTTCTGGTGGGAATCTCCCCCTCGGCATAGATCACCTGCCCCTCGATATCTGTTATGCTGTAATCAAACCTTACCACATCTCCAAATTCCGGGGTTTCTGTATTGGAAGGGTCTGTAGCCCTCTTATTATAATAATACCAAAAGCCGCTGTTGGATGCAAAATACTCGTTTGCAGAATCCCTTTCTATGACTTCCAGGATCTCTGCTTCTTCCCTGGCGACCAGTTCCCGGTTGCGTTCAATAGATTCATTGATAAAGGATCCAGATTTTTGTGTTACGGGACGCCGTGCTTCTGGTGATTTACAGCCCGAAAGGACCGTAATAAAAACTAATAATATATAGGTGTACTTCTTCATAAACTCAATTCCTCTTTGTACTGGGGGAGGATGGTGTTGAATTTCGTAATGGTATCTTCCATTGAAAGCTCACTTCTCCCGCCTGCGGCATTAAGATGTCCCCCGCCATTAAAATGCGCACGTGCAAATTTGTTTACAGAAAAATTACCTTTTGATCTAAGGCTCATTTTGATCATTCCATCTGCTTTATGCTCTATAAAAATTACTGCAAATATAATTCCTTCAATTGCAAGACCATAATTTACAAATCCCTCTGTATCACCTTTCTGGAAGTTATACCTGTCCAGCTCTTCCTGGGAAAGTGTGATATAAGCTGTTCTAAGGTCCTTATTAACATGAAGGTTTTGCAAAGCCACGCCCAGCAACTGGATCCTGTTTTTAGAAAAACTATCAAAAACATTGGAATGTATGGTATTATTATCTGCTCCCTTATCGATAAGGTCTGCAATAACACGGTGGGTGTCACCGGTGGTTGCCCTGTACCTAAAGGAGCCGGTATCTGTCATTATACCGGTATACAGGCAGGTTGCGATCTCTGGAGTGATATATTTAAGTGCCCTTAGTTTTTGAAGAAATTTGTAAACCATCTGGCAGGTCGAGCTCAGACTTGCATCACTGTAGGTATGGTCGGCATAATCTGAAGGTTCCGGGTGGTGGTCTATCATGATAAAAGTAGCCTCAGCCTGACTAAGCGGTTCTACCATATCACCGGCCCTTTCCAGCATATTAAAATCCAGGGTAAATATAATATCTGCATCCTGAATTAAGCGGTCGCAGGCTTCTTTATTACCTTCATAGATTTGAATTTCCTCGCTACCAGGTAACCATTTAAGGAATTGAGGGAAATCATTGGGCGCGATAACAGTGGTTTCGTGGCCTTTTTCCTTTAAAAAATGATATAATCCAAGGGAGGAACCTATGGCATCACCGTCCGGGCCTTTGTGAGGAACTATCACAATTCTGTTAGACTGTGAAAGGGCAGATGTGATCTCTAAAATGCTTTGTTCTATCATTGTAAAATATAAAATACCCTGAAGCATACTCAACAAGGTACTATGTTGAAAAAATGAAAACAGCTTTGCCTTAAGGGTTAGTGCTCCATTTCTCACTTAGTGAGTAAAGATACAATTTAATAATACCCGGCTAATAAACCAATCTGTATTTTTGTATTCAACAAAACAACAAAAAATGAAGGTAATTCTATCGCTCTTTTTAAGCTTTTTTCTTTTTATTTCCTGCGGAAGTATTCAAAAGGCGCCTCAACCTGAAGCCAGTAAATCTTCTGGAACCTATGATTATGTCATTGCCTTTGGGAGTTGTAACCGGCAGGATGAAGCCCAGCCTTTATGGGATGCAATTATAGAGGAAACACCCGACCTTTTTCTTTGGGGTGGTGATAATATTTATGCAGATACAGATGACATGGCACAGCTGGAAGCCGATTACCATACACAGAAGAATCAACCAGATTATAAGAAATTACTGGTAACCACCCCGGTTATGGGTACCTGGGACGATCACGATTACGGGAATAATGATGCGGGGGAGGAATGGGAATATAAAAATGAAAGTCAGCAACTGTTCCTCGATTTTTTTGATGTTCCAAAAGATGATGACCGCAGGAAAAGGGAAGGGGTTTACCATTCCAGAACAATTGAGGAGGCAGGCAAATCCTTAAAAATAATTGTTCTGGATACACGCTATTTCAGGACAAAATTAGAGCCTGGAACACAACCTGGCCAACGCTATAAAATAAATGACAAAGGCACAGTCCTGGGAGCAGAACAATGGAAATGGCTGGAAAATGAATTGAGTAATAGTAAGAGTGATTATAACCTGATATTAAGTTCCATACAAGTACTTTCAGCAGAACACGGGTTTGAGACCTGGGGCAATTTTCCTTCAGAAGTGGAAAGGCTTGAAAAACTTTTAGGGAATTCCGGAGCAAAAAATGTTATAATCCTTAGTGGGGACAGGCATATTTCAGAATTTTCAGAAAAAGATGTAGATGGTTTGGATTATAAACTTGTGGATTTTACTTCGAGCGGGATGACGCACTCGTATGCCGGTTTTAGCGGGGAGCCTAATAAATATAGAGTAGGTGAGGTGGTAAGCGATTTAAGCTTTGGGATTTTAAAGTTTGATTTTGAAACAGGAAAGGTGAGAATGGAGATGCGTGGTCCTGGAAATATACTTCAACAGGAATATACCGTACACTATAGGGATTAGATAATATACATCTGGGATATTTCAGTTGCCTGAAGGCTAAATTCATATAAAACTTAAAGGCGCTTGTAATTGCAGCTTATTTATCTATTTTTGCACAAAATTTTAAAAACCATAAGATGGCTACAAATAGAACATTTACAATGCTTAAACCCGATGCGGTTGAAAAAGGACATATAGGTGCGATCCTTGAACAAATTAATGCGTCCGGTTTTAGGATTGTTGCAATGAAATTGACCCAAATGACAAAGAACGATGCTGAGACTTTTTACGCAGTACACAAAGAGCGTCCTTTCTTTGGAGAATTGGTGGAGTTTATGACACGTGGGCCAATTGTCGCGGCTATATTGGAAAAAGAGAATGCTGTGGAAGATTTCAGGACTTTAATTGGGGCCACAAACCCTGAGGAAGCTGCTGAAGGTACTATACGTAAGAAATATGCATCCTCAGTTGGTGAAAATGCAGTTCACGGTAGTGACAGTGATGAGAATGCAGAGATTGAATCTTCTTTCCATTTTGCCGGTAGAGAAATGTTCTAAGACATATTAGAATAATCAAAAAACCCGCTTCCTAAAAAGAAAGCGGGTTTTTTATTTAATGCTGCTATCGCAATACCAGTTTTGAGATGAGGTCCTTTCCTAATGCTTCATTGAGGTTCCTTATTATTTTTTCCTTTCCGTAACCCAGCTCTTCTCTAAGAACCGAGGAGCTTAGCTGTACAAAAAGGGTGGAACCCTCCAGCTTTATGGCTGTGGTATACTTTTCTATGGCAGGCCCCATTTGTTGGTTCCATACATCCCGCACATTGATTTTGTCCAATCCGGTTTGTAATTTGTTCTTAGACACAAAATCCTTGAGGGCATCGCCAATCGTGATATTTTCGTTATTCCGCTTCATAATAATTATTTAAGAGAGGTTTAAATCTTTTATAATGATAGATGATACCACGCTCATTTTCAATTTGAAGATGATCCTCATTAGCCTTTAATACTTTTTCCCTCCAGGTGTCATAAGGGGTGGTATATAGAAGAAAAAGTTCATTATCTTCTACTATGGTTTCTACCTGCTCGGCATCATTGGTTACCAGGTAAGAACCGTTGAGTTGAGGTTTAACCTTTTTTCTAAATCCGCTGCCATTCTCCAGGTCAAGGAAATCTACAGTTTCATTAAAGGTATAGGTTCTCATTGAATCTTTTGAAAATTCTACCTTTTCTATTTCCCAGTATCCTTCAAGGTGTGGTATCTTTTCCTCAGGATCCTTGCTGTTGCAGGATGTAAGGATTACAAGACACGCGAGAAAAGCGGTGAATTTCACTGATTTTAAAAGCTGAAGGATTCTCGGATTCAGGAACATTTTTTTTAAAAAATTAAAGTTTGAATATCTTATACGTTTGGTTGCTTTCCCTCACAACCTTTTCTGTTCTGTCTGCATGCGTATCGCTTATGAATATTTGTCCCAACTCATTTTGAGCAACCAGGGCAACAATATGAGCTACCCTTTGCTCATCCAGCTTATCAAAGATATCATCCAGTAACAGGATAGGATTGGCTTTATTGATGTTTTTAATGAAATCAAACTGAGCCAGTTTTAATGCGATAAGGAAAGATTTCTGCTGGCCCTGGGAACCAAATTTTTTAATGGGATGGCCTGCAATTTCAAAGCTAAGGTCATCTTTGTGGGTACCTACACTAGTATATTGTAATGCCATGTCTTTTTGAAGGTTCTCTTCGAGAAGCTCCAGGACAGGTTTCTCAAATAACCTACTCTTATATTCAATACTTACCTGCTCCTTTTGGTTAGTAATTTCAGCATAACGAATGTTGAATATGGGTATGAAATCATTTAGGAACTGCTTTCTTCTTTGGAAGAGCAGGTCACCAAATTCTGCCATCTGCTCATTGTAGATCTCCAGGGTATCGCGATCAAATTTGGAATTTGCAGCAAAGAACTTTAATAAAGCGTTTCGCTGTGCCACTACTTTATTGTATTGCAGCAGCGTGTTCAAATATACCTGGTCACTTTGGGAGATTACACCGTCTATGAACTTGCGCCGGGTCTCGCTGCCTTCAAGGATAAGGTCCCGGTCTCCCGGCGAGATCATCACAACAGGTATAAAGCCTATATGTTCACTAAATTTCTCATACGGCTTATTATTCCGCTTTATTACCTTTTTATTTCCCCGTTTAGCGCTTACAAGGATATGTTCATCTCTCTCATTCTTTTCCAGGTTACCCTCCACGACGAAAAAATCGGCATCGTGGTTTATGTTTTGGATGGTGACGGGGTTAAAATAACTTTTCCCAAAGGACAAATGATAGATGCTGTCCAGTACATTGGTTTTACCTACTCCATTATTGCCTACCAGGCAGTTAATTTTTGGATCAAAATCAAAGGAAGCAGAATCAAAATTCTTGTAATTGACCAGGGAAAGAGATTTTAAAAACATAAAAGACTGTAATACAGCTTAATAAGATTATTAATTATGACTGTAAAGGTAAAAGAATAGCGTGGAAATTATTAAAAAATAAGAAAAATTTTCCCTTTTAAATAAGAATAAAAATTTTATTTTTGCCACTCATTAAACAGATTTTATGGCAACTTACAAGAAAAAAGGGCATAAACCAGTCAATAAAGAACAGCAAACAAAAAAGGTAGAGGAAGAATCTACAACGGCAGAAGTATTCAACACTCTTGATGAGGGTGCAAACAAGACGGAAGCCTGGGTTGCAAAAAATCAAAAGTACATTTATGTGATCGTTGGTCTGGCTGCTGTGGTAATCCTTGGTTATTTGGGATACCAGCGCTTCATACAGGAGCCAAAGGAGCGGGAAGCTGCCAATGAAATGTTTCAGGCTCAGCAGTATTTTGACAATGCCCTGGCAAGTTCAGGCGCACAAAGTGATTCTTTATACAACATGGCCCTAACCGGTGGTGAGGGTAAATTTGGTTTCCTTGATATAATAGAGGATTACAGCAGTACTAATGCAGGTAACCTTGCAAATTACTACGCAGGATTTGCTTACCTGCACACCAACAGGTATCGTGAAGCCATAGAATATCTTGAGGACTTTAAAAGTAATGATGAGATCCTGGCTCCTCTGGCGACAGCAGGAATTGGTGATGCTTTCCTTCAATTGGACCAGCCAGAAGAGGCACTTAATTACTATGACAAAGCCGCTTCAATGAGATCTAACAGTTTCTCAACACCCAAAGCCCTTCTTAAAGCTGCTATAACAGCTATACAATTGGGTAAAGGCGAGCAGGCTGCAAAATATTTAACCAGGATACAGGATGAATATGGAGATACTCCAGAGGCTGAACAGGTTCCTGTTTATTTAGGTCGTGCGCAGGCAATGAAATAATACCATATGGCTACAGAAGGAAAAAATCTTTCAGAATACGATAAAAATTCGATCCCGGACGCAACAGAGTTTCGTTTCGGGATCGTTGTTTCTGAGTGGAACGATAATATAACCGAAGGCCTTTACCAGGGAGCTATAAAAGTTCTTGAAGAAAACGGGGTGCTAAGCAGGAAGATCGTTCGCTGGAATGTTCCCGGGAGTTTTGAATTGATCTACGGGTGTAAGAAGATGCTGGAAAGTTATGATATGCTTGATGCCGTGATCGCGATTGGCAGTGTGATCGAGGGAGAAACCAAACACTTTGATTTCGTTTGCCAGGGTGTTTCCCAGGGTATAAAAGATCTTAACGTACAATATGATATCCCTGTTATTTTTTGTGTGCTTACAGATCAAAATATGCAGCAGGCCATAGACCGCAGCGGTGGAAAACACGGGAATAAGGGGGCAGAGGCTGCTGTTGCAGCTATTAAAATGGCCCAGCTTCGCAAAGACGCCCGCTTCTAGGCCTAAACTTCGGCATTATTCTTGCTTTTGTTATTTTACTCGACAAGCTTTATTTTCTGTGGCTTTTTGAGTAAATTTGAAACATCTGTAAAGCAAAAAATTTTGAAATTAAATCTAGGCAAACTCAGGAAGAATACCCGCTATAATTATACTCCAAGATATTATAAGGGTAAGGATACAGGCAATATGTACGAGTTTGATTCAAAATTCAATAAGTACAAGAACGCCACAAACTCCATAGACTTTGGTTCTCAATGGGCAGACGCCCGCGCTTCAAGCAGGACTAGGGGCAATCGTGAAATAAATAACCGCGTGGTGATCATAATCCTTATTCTGCTGCTTATAGTTTTATGGATACTTGACTTTGATTTATCCATTTTCTCGAACTAAGCATTCATGAGTGATGTTATTCATTTGCTGCCAGATCATGTGGCCAACCAGATCGCTGCCGGTGAAGTCGTACAGCGGCCGGCATCTGTAGTCAAGGAACTCCTTGAAAATTCCATTGATGCCGGGGCGCAGAATATCCAGTTATATATTAAGGAAGCGGGTAAGATCCTTATCAAGGTGGTAGATGACGGTGTAGGGATGAGCATAACAGATGCCCGCCTTAGTTTTGAAAGACACGCTACCTCCAAGATCACCTCGGCCGAAGACCTTTTTAGGTTAAATACCAAAGGTTTTAGGGGAGAGGCACTGGCCTCAATTGCGGCGATTGCACATGTGGAATTAAAGACCAGGAGGGAAACCGAAGAGGTTGGCACCTGTATAAAAATAGAGGGCAGCCATATTACCTCCCAGGAACCTTCTTCAACAGCAAAGGGAACGAGTATTTCAGTGAAAAATTTGTTCTACAATATTCCCGCCAGGAGGAATTTTTTGAAATCTGATACCGTAGAAATGCGGCATATCATAGATGAATTTCAGCGAGTGGCCCTGGCTCATCCCAAAATAGCCTTTTCACTTATCCATAATGCCAGTGAGCTTTTCCAGCTGCCGGGTTCCAATTACAGGCAAAGGATCACCAATATCCTTGGAGGAAAAACCAATGAAAAGCTGGTACCGGTGAATGAGGAGACAGAGATCATAAAAATCTCCGGCTTTGTTGGAAAACCTGAATTTGCCAAACGAACAAGAGGAGAACAATTCTTTTTTGTGAACGACAGGTACATTAAAAGTCCCTACCTTAATCATGCTGTTACTGCGGCTTTTGAGGGATTATTAAAAGATAAGGCATATCCCAGCTATTTTCTCTACCTTACTGTAGATCCCGGGAGCATTGATATCAACATACACCCCACGAAAACCGAAATTAAATTCGATGATGACCACGCTTTATATGCTATATTGCGAAGTTCCATCAAGCACAGCTTAGGCCAATTCAACGTGGCACCTGTCCTGGATTTTGAGAGGGATCCAAACCTGGATACGCCTTACGATTATGAAAACAGGGCAGCATCTAACCCGAAGGTGGAAGTAGACAGGAATTTCAATCCATTTAAACAGGAGAGTGGCAGCAGGAATTTTAGTTCAGGATTCAAAAAGGAAAGTGGCAACTGGGAAAGCCTGTATACCGGCCTGGAAGGTGGAAATACTGAGACAGATGTAGATATAAGGCAAATTGAATTTGAGAGTGAGGAAGTTACAGGGAATCTCTTTCAGGCAGGTAGAACGGAAGAGGTGCAAAACACCACTTTTCAGCTAAACAAGAGGTTTATCATTAGCACCCTCAAAAACGGAATGCTGGTAATTGATCAACACAGGGCCCATACGAGAATCCTGTACGAGGAATTGTTGAAGAGCATTACCGTATCTGCAGCAGTGAGCCAACAATTGCTGTTTCCGCTTATACTTCAGTTTAGTCAGAATGAAATAGCACTTTTAAAAGGCATCAAGGATTCCCTGGAACAAACAGGATTTATTTTTTCTGAAATTAAATCAGATTCCGTAGAGATCACTGGAATTCCCACGACTATATCTGAAAGTGAAGTGGAAATGCTCCTGGAGCAGCTCCTTGCCGATTTTGAGAATGAGGTACCGGAAAATAATTTTTCACAAACCGACCTGCTGGCAAAATCCCTTGCCAAAAGTATGGCTGTGAAAAGCGGGAACCTTTTAAATACCACAGAACAACAACATATTGTAAATGGGTTATTTGCTTGTAAAGAGCCCACATTAACACCCTCCAATAAGCCGGTTTTTATTACCTTGCCGGTAGAGGAACTGGAGAAAAAATTTATGTAAATGGGAAGAATGACAGAGACCGTAAAGGTGCTTTTAATAATTAATGTTATATTTTTTATAGGAACCCTTACGGTAGGTGAATACACCTACAAATTATTCTCCCTTTGGTTTTTCCAGAATGATAATTTTGGGATTTGGCAGGTTATCACCCATATGTTCATGCACGGCAGCTTTATGCATATCTTATTCAATATGTATGCGCTATGGGCTTTTGGAAGCCCAATTGAGCAAATGCTGGGACAAAAGAAATTCCTGTTCTTTTATTTCTCCTGCGGGATTGGTGCGGCACTTATACACAGCCTGGTGAATTATTTTCATGTTCAGTCTGGCTTTAATGAATTGCTCGCGGCAGGGATGACTCCCGGGAATATATATCAAATGCTGGAGACTGGCCAATATAATACCGCAATCCTCCAGGATGTAACCAGGGAAACTTTGGAAGGGATGTATGTGGCCTTTAATACTCCTGCAGTTGGGGCATCTGGAGCCATATACGGGATACTCGTGGCATTTGGGATGTTGTTTCCAAATGTGGAGCTATTCCTTTTATTTGTACCTGTACCAATAAAAGCTAAGATATTTATTCCAGTATTAATTGGAATTGACTTATTTTCGGGGTTTACAGGATACTCATTATTTGGAGGGGGAATTGCTCATTTTGCACACGTGGGAGGAGCCCTGTTTGGTTTTATTATGATGTGGTACTGGAAGAAGAATCAATTTAATCAAAACCGCTGGTATTGATGGGAACAGCAGATAAATTCAGGTATAAATTGCAAACAGCAACAGTGGTCGAGAAACTTATCGCCATTAATGTCATTTGCTTTATCCTGTTTTTTCTTGCCAGGACCATTGCCTTCCTTTTTCAATGGCCAGCAGATTTCCTTTTAGAATGGTTCGTTTTTCCCAAGGAACCGGGAGAATATATCTTTAAACCCTGGTCCATCATTACCTATTCCTTTCTGCATTCAGGAATATGGCATATTTTGTCGAATATGCTAATTCTTTACTATGCCGGGATCTATTTTCTACAATATTTTTCGCCCAGGAAGCTACTAAATTTCTATTTTATGGGGGTTATAATTGGAGCCCTTGTTTATATGCTTAGTTATAATCTCTTTCCGGCTTTTGCAGCAACAGGGAGATCATATTTAGTTGGAGCCTCTGCCGGGGTGATGGCAGTTCTTGTAGGTATTGCGACCCACGTCCCTAACCTAAGAATAAGATTATTGTTCCTGGGGAGTATCAAATTCTGGTATATAGCAGCTTTTCTTGTTCTGCTGGATATTATCCAAATTCCCATTAGCAACTCCGGGGGACATCTTGCCCATTTGGGAGGAGCCCTTTTTGGTTATGTATATGCAAGCCAGCTCAAAAAAGGTAATGACATTGCAGGTGGTTTTGAAAAAGTAATTGCAGGATTCCTGTCTTATTTTGAGAGCGGAAGAAAAACCAAATCCAGGATGAGGACTGTCTATAGAAAACCTTCCAAAGCCAGTAGTACTTCAACTACCACGACCTCCACAAAAATAAGTAAAACAGAGAAGCAGGAAAAAATTGATGCTATTCTGGATAAAATAAGTAAAAGCGGTTATGACAGTTTAACCAAACAGGAAAAGGACTTTTTATTCCAGGCGGGAAAAGATAACTAAATGAAAGGTTTGAAGTTACTGGATAAGCTGCTTTTTATTTTTAATTCCCTCCTGGCGTTTGCCTTACTACTGGCTTATTTGCTGCCGCATATTCCACCAAAGAGCTTTCCGTTCATCTCTGTATTAAGCCTGGGGGTGCCCTTGCTTATATTGGGAAATCTTATTTTTCTGCTCTTTTGGGCGGTGCGATTAAAAAGACAATTTCTATTACCGCTGTTTGTTCTCATTTTAGGCTATAACCATATTCTGTCCTGGATCCAATTTTCTGGCACCGGTGAAAATAGTGACGAGGACCTGAAGGTCATGAGTTACAACGTACGTATGTTCAATGCATATAAGTGGGTGGATGATGATGATATCCCCCAGAAGATCACATCCTTTATACAGGAAAAGGATCCCGATGTGCTTGTTACCCAGGAGCATTATGTGGGAGTGGCGGGATTGCGAAAGATCTACCCCTACAGCTTTATTAAACTCAAGGAAAATGGATCTGAATTTGGATCGGCCATATTTTCCAAATATCCTATAGTAAATGAGCATTCACTGGATTTTCCACAGCGGGGGAATAACAATGCTATCTACGTGGACATTGTGAAGAACGAAGATACTTTAAGGGTGTACAATGTACATTTTCAGTCCTTGAATATTAAACCCGAGATACATGAATTACAAAATGAGGATTCAAAGAAACTCGTGGGAAGAATAGGTAGTGGCTTTAAGGAACAACAAATCCAGGCAGAAATCCTTTTGCACGATATCAATGATTCCCCATACAAAAATATCATCCTGGGAGATTTCAATAACACAGCGTTCTCTTATATATACAGGACGATCAAGGGCGAGAAATACCAGGATGCGTTCCGGGAGTCGGGCAGCGGTTTCAGCCAGACCTTTAATATAAATTATTTTCCTCTCAGGATAGATTTTCTTCTTATAGACCGCGAGATCAAAGTGAATACCTATGAAGTATTCCGCATAAAATATTCAGATCATTTTCCTATTATGGCAAGTATTGCCTGGTAGTGTAGAGCTATAGCTGCTTCAGGTAATTTATTGCATTAGGCCCTTCATTGAACATGAGGTCTAAAATGCTCAGGTTGTGCAAAAAGCCTTCTTTATCCTGGAAAACCTGTGGGTAAGGCTCAATCTCCCGGTCCCTTTTTGCGTTAATGAGGTCACGCCTGTCATTTATTCCTACAGGTTCTTTAATGAATTCTTCCGTCTTCTTATAATTGACTTCCAGTTGCAGGCACTCCAGGACCTTCTCAAAACAGCGGTAATTGAAATCCATTAGGAATTCGGCTTTCTCGTGATAAAGGGGGGCGAGATCATCTTCGTAGAATTCAAAGAAAGGGGAGGTTTGGTAAGCCGATTTCAACGATTTCCAGTGCTGTTTTTGCCAGTCAAAATCATTTTCGATCTTTACGTCCCTGTATTTTTGATGTTGTTTTATCCCGGGGGAATGAAGGTGTTTTATAGGAATATTAAGCAGAAGCCTGCCATTTGCCCCGTAAACATACATCCTGTTACGATAGGTTTGCTTTTGATAATTATCATCATTTTCAAACCAGACAAGACGGGCTTTTACCAGCTCTTTAAAATGAGTGACAGGTCCAAAATAGGGAAGGTGTAACAGGGTTTCGTGCATGCAATTCGCTTAAGAGTCCCGGCGCTTCTTAAAGAAGTTAAAAGCTACTATGATAAGGACGATGATAAGAAAATATGGTAAATAAGAAACTGGATCACCACTGCCGCCCACAGTTGTGAACATACGTTCCCATCGAATTTTATCAAAGCCACCGGCATTCCCGTCAATGCTTAACCAAATGAATACAGGTTTTCCTACGATATGAGTTTCAGGAACAAAACCAAAATAACGGCTGTCAAGACTGTTATGTCGATTATCTCCCATCATATAGTAATAATCCTGCTTAAAGGTATAAGAGTCCACAGGCTGCCCGTTTAGGGTCACCTGGGTGCCGTTGATTCCAAGTTTATTGTTGATATCCATCTCCGATCCTTCATATACCTCGATAAGACGTTTGTAGGTATGAAAATTCTCTGCGGTAAGCGGTGTGGTTACCCCTTTCTTCGGAATGAATATAGGACCCAGGTTATCCACGTTCCAGGAGTTATCTCCCTTCTGCGGAAAAATATCTCCAAAGCCGGTACCCGAAGAATCGATCACTCGCCTTATCGATTCTACATTTGGATGGTTCCTGAATTTTTGAAAGGACTCTTCAGTTAAATGTATCCTGAAGGTGTTGTTTGCCGAATTATACCCATAAGGATCAGTAATATCATACCGCTCATAGAGGTACTGTGGGTTGAAAGGCTGGCCCTTTGTAGTACCCTCATATGAGAACTGAGGCTTGGCCCTGTCAGGCAGTTGCAATGGCTGGGAATTAATATGTATCCTTCCGTTTATTATCCTGAGGGAATCCCCCGGGATTCCAACGGCACGTTTCACGTAGTTGGTCTTTTTATCAATTGGTTTGTAATAATGCCTGTCTGTATGATACATATTCAGCATCGTATCCACGGGCCAGTTGAAAACTACTATATCTGTTCGCTCAATGTCCTGAAAACCGGGGAGACGAAAATAAGGTATCTGTGGTCTTTCTAAATATGATTTTACGCCAAGTCCGGGAATCGTATCATGAACCATTGGGAATGCAACGGCCGTCATAGGGGTTCTTGCGCCGTAATGGAATTTACTTACAAAAAGGAAATCTCCTACCAACAGCGTTTTCTCCAGGGAAGAGGTGGGAATTGTAAAAGGCTGAATGAGGTATGTATGTACCAGCGTGGCGGCAATTACCGCAAAAAGTATGGAACTAACCCATTCTCCTGCCGCTGTTCGCGGCTTTAAACTCCTGTCTTCTATATATTTTACATCCAGAACATAGTTTACATAGAAGATATAGAGTCCAAGAGTGGCAATTACCAAAAAGGTCTCCATCCCGCTGTTCCTTCCAAAACTTCTAATGGTCTCTACCCAAACTACCGGGATCATTATGAGGTTCACAATGGGAATGAACAGCAGGATCACCCACCACCAGGGCCGGTTAATGATCTTCATCAGGATCACCGCGTTATAAACGGGAACTGCTGCCTCCCAGGCACTGCGGCCGGCTTTTTTATATAATCTCCAGGTACCTAAAAAATGTATAACCTGTATTATTAGGAAAAAAAGGAGCCATTGGGTTATTGTCATAATCTTATTTTTTCATGCTATAGGTGTCTTTTGCACCTCAACTGTTACAAATCAATTTCGTTACCCAATGGAAAGAACATCTTTCATGGTAAAGATCCCTTTTTTATCTTTTATCCATTCGGCTGCTATAACTGCTCCAAGGGCAAAACCCTGTCTTGAATGGGCTGTGTGTTTAATCTCGATGGTATCAACAGGGGACCTGTAGGAAATTGTGTGGGTTCCCGGGACATCCTCAATCCTTTTTGCTGTTATCTTGATCTCATCCTCACCTGCATTATCAAGCTGCCAACCCTTTTTTGAGGAGTTGTCAATAATTTGTTCAGCCAGGGTTATTGCAGTACCGCTGGGAGCATCCAGTTTTTGAGTGTGGTGTATCTCTTCTATATCTACCTCATATTCCCTGAAAGGGGAAATAAGCTTTGCGAGATTCCTGTTAAGTTCGAAGAATAGATTTACACCAATACTAAAGTTGGAAGCATAGAGAAAAGAACCATCTTCACTTTTACAAATTTCAACTGCCTTGCCATAATCTTCCAGCCAGCCTGTAGTCCCGCTTATCACAGGAACTTTACTTTTAAAACACCCGGTGATATTCTCAAATGCTGCAGTGGGAACACTAAAGTCTATTGCTACATCGGCCAGTAAAAGATCCTGCTCCTTGATGTTTCCGGTGGATCTAATTACAATTTCGTGGCCGCGTTCTATGGCTATCTTTTCAATGGTTTTTCCCATTTTTCCGTAGCCAAGCAATGCTATCTTCATATTATTCTTACTAAAAATTTAAATTGAGGGAAAGACCATATCCGGTCTTACCCGTAAATTCATCAAAGTTGACTGATGGTCGTAAAGAAAGGTCCTCGCTCACGTTAAACTGCGCCAAATGGGCATCAACGTTGGCGTCAATAATGTTGAGGGCATAAATTCCAACTGTAACCAGCAGGGATATTTCCTTGTTACGGGCATAAAAGCGCTGGGCACGGATCAATCCATCATTTGTCACCAGTTCCACGCCGTCATTTCGAATGAACTCATCATCCCGGTGACCTTCCAGCCTTCTCTTATATATTGAACGGTAACGGTCATACTTCTGATCATTGTCAATATAGAAATAGATACCCACTCCCAATCCTGCGTACGCAATAGGAATTTTCCAGTATTTTTTATTATATGCCTGTCCAAGGCCGGGAAGAATGGCTGAATAAAATGCGGCCCTTGCAGGCGCCAGGGGATCATAATCCAGATAATCCTGCTCCGGCTGCTGTTCTTCTACCATAGCCTCTACGGGTGGAGGTACGGGAGGAATAGCAAGGGTATCTTCCTGTGCATTTATAAATAAGGGCAACAGCAACAAAATTATTGCCGAAAGGTGTTTTTTAAGCCTCACCCTGGATTAGTTTTTTAATGCGGTTGAAATCTTCTTCAGAATTAAAAGGAATTATTAATTTTCCTTTTCCTTTGGCTGCCACTTTTATATCTACTTTGGTTCCAAGATAATCTGTGAACTCCTTAATGCCTTTTTTAAATTCCGTAGGCATCGGTTTGGTTTTGGCAGCTGCCTTTGCAGGGGTTGCCCCGCTTATTTCCCTTACCAGTTTTTCAGTATCCCGTACAGAGAGAGATCTCTCCAGGATCTTTTCATAAATATCAAGCTGTACTTGGGGGTCCTCTATATTAATTAGCGCCCGTCCATGTCCCATGGACAAAAAGCCATCCCTCATTCCTGTTTGAATGATAGGATCCAGTTTCAATAATCTAAGGTAATTGGCAATAGTAGACCGGTTTTTTCCCACCCTTTCACTCAACTGCTCCTGGGTGAGGTTGATCTCGTCTATTAATCTTTGGTAGGATAATGCGATCTCAATAGGATCAAGGTCCTGCCGTTGTATATTCTCAACAAGGGCCATTTCCAGGGACTCCTGATCATTGGCGATCCTTATATAGGCCGGGATTGTCTCAAGTCCAATTAGCTTGGATGCGCGAAAACGTCGTTCTCCCGATACTAACTGATATTTGTTGAATTCCAGCTTCCTTACGGTAATAGGCTGTATAACTCCCAGTTCCTTAATCGAAGAAGCCAGCTCCCGAAGGGATTCTTCATTAAAACTTGTTCTTGGCTGGAAAGGGTTCACTTCAATAGAAGTAAGTTCCAGTTCCACAATATGGCCTACAAGTTTATCTGCATTCTTATCCTCAGCACTTTTTATATCCTGTTCAGGATCCTTCAGCAAAGCTGAAAGTCCTCTCCCTAAAACTTGTTTTCTGGTAGCTTTCGCCATCTTCTATGAGTTTTTCTTGATAATTTCGTGCGCCAGGCTCAAATAATTGGTCGCACCTTTACTTCCCGCGTCATAATTAATAATACTCTCACCATAACTTGGGGCTTCACTTAAACGCACATTTCTTTGAATGATTGTTGTGAATACCATCTCATTAAAGTGTTTTTGCACCTCTTCCACCACCTGGTTGGATAATCTAAGACGGGAATCATACATTGTTAGCAATAAACCTTCTATATCCAGGGTCTTGTTATGGATCTTCTGTACGCTTTTAATTGTATTGAGCAATTTTCCCAGACCTTCCAGCGCGAAATATTCACATTGGATGGGTATTATAACAGAATCTGATGCTGTTAAGGCATTAAGGGTAAGTAATCCCAGCGAGGGGGCGCAATCTATAAGAATATAATCATAACTTTCCTTAAGATGCTCTATGGCCTTCTTAAGCATATATTCCCGCTCATCCTGGTCTACCAGTTCAATTTCAATAGCAACAAGGTCTATATGGGCAGGGATGATATCCAGGTTAGGGGAGTTGGTCTTCATAATTGCTTCTTCAGCTTTTATGGAGTGTTCCAGAAGTTGATAAGTACCCAACTCTACCTCTTCTACATTGATTCCAAGACCTGAAGTCGCGTTGGCCTGGGGGTCTGCATCTATCAATAGTACTTTTTTCTCAAGAACTCCCAGGGAAGCCGCCAGATTCACGGAAGTGGTAGTTTTTCCTACCCCTCCCTTTTGGTTTGCAATAGCAATGATTTTACCCATTAATTATTATCGGTTTTTAAAAGGTAAAAATACAATTTATTACAGGTTTAGAAAATGATTTTGTTAACAGCTTATACAGGAAAGGGAAAATTTGGTCTTTATATTGGTAGATTGGCTGGTGGGGCGGGTTTGGGCCAACTTGCAGGAGTAGTTGGAGTGGAATCAAGAGACAAGAACCAGGAGACAAGATGGGAAAGTTGCCAGTTGTCAGTTATCGGTTGTGAGTTTGAAAAAGAGGAGAGTGGAGAGAGGATAGTCTGGACTCAGGCAATTTAGATCTTATAGTGGAGTTAGAAGATTCAAATAGTCGTGCTACCGTCACTTCGAGCGTTTTTTCTGACCGATAGGGAAAGAAAAAATGTATCGAGAAGTCTTTCGAGTTCGATTTTCTAAAGGATCTCGATACCATTTTTGTATTTATATGTGAGATCAATCCTTCGTCAGGATGATAATTTAAGGGGGTAATTATGAAAGTGCTGAAGAGGCCACTAAACCCCAAACACCAAACAAACATGCCGCAGGCAGGTGATAAACTACGAACTTAGTTCAGCCGACCCTCACCCCTCGTCTCTCGACTCCCGGATTTATGACCACTGTTATCCGATAAAATTATCTAAAGTCTTCCTTAACCTTTTCTAGATATAGTAAGTGGATAATGCAACCTCAACCAGGGGTTGTTTTGAATCTACTATAGTTTAGGAAATTTCAAGTTATCCAGCAAAAATTAAGGAACTAATTTCCAAACACTTAGAATTTAGTCTAGTTTCTAAATTCTAGTAGCGCAGCGGTCAAGACTCTATTCCCGGAAAACAATGATTTACGATTCCCTCTTCTTCGATTTGATCATCGCTTCCAGCTGGTCCCACATTTCCTCCGGGATTGCTTCGAGTAAGTTGAATTGTCCTGCACCTTTAAGCCATTCTCCGCCGTCTATGGTGATCACTTCTCCATTTACATAAGCAGAAAAATCTGAAACCAGATATGCCGCGAGGTTTGCCAGTTCCTGGTGCTCGCCCACACGCTTTAGCGGTACTTTTTTGGCGAGGTCGAATTTTTCTTTAAGGTCGCCCGGAAGAAGCCTGTCCCAGGCACCTTTGGTAGGGAAGGGGCCGGGGGCGATTGCGTTGGATCTTATTCCATATTTTGCCCATTCCACTGCGAGGGATCGTGTCATTGCAAGTACCCCTGCTTTTGCTGTGGCACTTGGAACAACGTAGGCAGATCCTGTCCAGGCGTAGGTGGTTACGATGTTAAGTACGGTTTTATCTTTTTCCTTTTTATCAATCCAGTGCTTTCCAAATGCAAGGGTGCAGTTCTTACTTCCTTTTAAAACAATATCTATGATAGTATCAAAAGCATTAGCGCTTAGACGTTCTGTAGGAGAGATAAAATTTCCTGCGGCATTGTTCAGCAAGCCGTTAACCACTCCAAATTTTTCTACTGAAGCTTTCACCATCGCCTCCACTTCGTCATAATTCCGCACATCACATTGCACGGGCAAAACTGTGCCTCCGGTTTTTTCTTCCAGCTCTTTGGCAGTATTTTCCAGTTTTTCTATGTTCCTGGAGGTGATCACCACATTGGCTCCCAGTTCCAGGAAATAAGTGCTCATCGCCTTACCAAGGCCGCTCCCGCCACCTGTTACTACTATGGTTTTGCCTTTTAAAGCGTCGTCTCTAAGCATTTTTTTTGTATAGTCCATGATTTAGTCGTTAGTCTTTAGTCGTTAGTTGGTTTTCTGTTTTCTGTTTTCTGTTTTCCGTTGGGGTTAGCCACGAATGCACGAATGTTTTTATCTTTATCACTTTTTTCAATTAACGAGAACAAGCTTCCTTTTTTCGAGGTTATGAGTATTTAACCACAGAGTTATTGGAGTTTTAAAAGGAGTTTCACGGAGTTTTTTAAGCCTCCTGAGTGCGGGGCTGCCTTACCACTTTTTTCAACCTACAACCCACAACCCGTCCAAACTATCCTCTCTCCACTTTCCACTTTCCACCCTCCACTTTTTTCAACCGACAACCGACAACCGACAACTGACAACCTTTTTCAACCTACAACCTACAACCTACAACTGACAACCGACAACCGAAAACTGATAACTCATTTTTAGTCAATTAAAATTTCGAGTAATTGAATTGCCGCTTCACTAATTTTAGTGCCGGGTCCAAAGACTGCTACGGCTCCTGCATCAAAAAGGTACTGGTAATCCTGGGAAGGGATCACCCCGCCAACGATCACCATAATATCTTTCCTATCCAGCCTTTTGAGTTCTTCAATCACCTGGGGAACCAGGGTTTTATGTCCTGCAGCCAGGGAGGAGACACCAAGTATATGCACATCATTTTCTACTGCCTGTTTCGCTGCCTCGGCAGGAGTTTGGAATAGCGGACCAATATCCACATCAAAACCAAGATCGGCATACCCTGTTGCCACTACCTTGGCACCACGATCGTGGCCATCCTGTCCCATTTTTGCTATCATAATTCGTGGACGGCGGCCATCCTGTTCTGCAAACTTATCTGCCAGTTCCCGTGCTTTATGAAAAGAGGTATTGTCTTTCATTTCTTTTGAATAAACCCCGCTAAAAGATTGAATTTTTGCTTTGTACCTGCCATAAACTTCTTCCAGGGCGTCACTTATTTCTCCTAAGGTAGCTCTTTCTCTTGCAGCATCCACAGCCAGTGCCAGCAAATTTCCCTCACCCGTTTTCGCGGCAGTTGTAAGTGCCTGCAGGGTATTTTTTACATTTTCAGTATTTCGCTCTTTTTTTATTCTTTCAAGTCTTTCCACCTGTTGTAAGCGCACCGTTTGGTTATCTACCTCCAGGGTCACAAGCGGATCTTCTTTATCGAGCCTGTACTTGTTTGTCCCTACAATAATATCGGTTTCACTGTCTATGCGAGCCTGCTTTCTTGCAGCTGCCTCTTCTATTCTCATTTTAGGAATTCCGGCTTCAATCGCTTTTGTCATACCGCCAAGACCTTCAACCTCTTCAATCAGTTTCCAGGCTTTTTGAGCGATGTCGTGGGTGAGGCTTTCAACATAATAGCTTCCGGCCCATGGATCCACCGTACGGGTAATATTGGTTTCCTGTTGGAGGTATAATTGCGTATTTCTTGCAATTCTTGCTGAAAAATCTGTTGGCAGGGCGATGGCTTCATCCAGTGCATTTGTATGAAGGCTTTGAGTTCCTCCAAAGGCTGCCGCGGCCGCTTCGATACAGGTACGGGCAACGTTGTTGAAAGGATCCTGCTCTGTTAAACTCCATCCGCTGGTTTGGGAATGCGTACGCAGCGCCAGGGATTTTTCATTTTTAGGATGGAACTGTTTCACCAGCTTTGCCCACAACATTCTTGCGGCCCTCATTTTGGCGATCTCCATAAAATGGTTCATTCCAATTCCCCAGAAAAAGGATAAACGGGGCGCGAAGGTATCTATATCCATACCCGCTTCAATGCCTTTGCGAATGTATTCCAACCCATCGGCCAGGGTATATGCAAGTTCAATTTCTGCGGTAGCTCCGGCTTCCTGCATATGGTATCCCGAGATACTTATGCTGTTAAAGCGAGGCATATTCTTAGATGTAAATTCAAAAATATCTGAAATAATCTTCATCGAAGGAGTAGGAGGGTAGATGTAAGTATTCCTCACCATAAACTCCTTTAAAATATCATTTTGAATGGTCCCGGATAACATTTCGGGTTTTACCCCCTGTTCCTCTGCAGCTACTATATAAAAAGCCATTATTGGTAGAACGGCTCCATTCATTGTCATGGAGACACTCATTTTATCAAGCGGGATCTGGTCGAAAAGTATCTTCATATCCTCTACAGAGTCTATCGCCACTCCGGCTTTTCCCACATCTCCAACTACACGCTCGTGATCACTGTCATACCCGCGGTGTGTAGGAAGATCAAAAGCTACAGAAAGACCTTTTTGACCTGCCGCCAGGTTACGGCGGTAAAAGGCATTGCTTTCTTCAGCAGTTGAGAATCCCGCGTATTGCCGTATGGTCCAGGGCCTGCTTACATACATAGTGCTGTAAGGCCCGCGCAGATAAGGAGGGATCCCGGCTGCAAAATTCAAATGTTCTGCTTCTGCTATATCCTCTTTCGAATATTCGGGTTTTAAAGAGATCTCTTCTGCAGTCTCAAATCTCTCATTGGATATTTGTCCGGATTCTGCAGAAATCGATTTTTTCAGGCTTATATTTTGAAGGTCTTTACGAGACATTTTTTTGAATTTAAACTATTTGAAATATTGAGAGCAGGACTTCTTATTCCTCTTCCTTTTCCAGTCTTCCCTGTTCATATTTTTCTGCCAGGCGCCGCTCTAATATTGGCTGAATTAAAGTTTTTCGCGGATTCTTCTTTAAGAAGGGAAATAACTCCAGCTCCCCCTTCATCCGGTCATCGGGATTGGCATATTTATTCGTGCCTATGAGCACCAGCTCTCCCTTATCAAATTCTTCCTGTTCCTTTTGAGCACTTTCTGAAATTTTTCTCTGGATCACTCCTTCTTTTAGCTGACTTAAAAATCCGCCGGCTTTTTCGATGTCTTTAAAGATCTCCAGGGCTTTTTCAGCAAATTGTGTAGTGAGGCTTTCTATATAATAAGAGCCTTCTGCCGCATTAGAAACCTTGTCCAGGTAACTTTCATTCTTTAGGACCAGGAGTTGGTTCCTTGCTATCCTGTCACCAAATTCATTGTTCTTGTGATAGATCGCGTTATACGGTGAGTTGTAAACCGCATTTGCACCCCCTAAAATCGCACTCATACTTTGGGTGGTGGTGCGAAGGAGGTTAACATTATAATCATACAGCGTTTTATCTCTTTTGGTGGGTTGGGAGAGGATAAAGCAATCCTCCTTTGCATCATATTCAGAAGCAAGGCTGGCGTAAAGGATCCTTAGAGCCCTAAGCTTGGCAATCTCAAAAAAATAATTTGGGCCGGTAGTGGTAAGAAACTGAATGTTAAGATCTTTCAGTTCGGTTTTATACCTATAATGGTTGAGATATTCATTAGCATGAGCCAGTGCATAAGCAAGTTGCTGGGGGATTGTTGCACCTGCATTTTGGTAAAGCGTGGTGTCTACACTCACTGCTGAAAGAAATTGCTTTTGCTGAAGCACCTTCTCCAGGATCTCATGATCATTCCTAAGATCGGTATACCAGTTGCCGCTGCGAGCAAGATTCCCAATAATATCGAGGTGTAAAAAGACCTCTACATTCTTCTGCTGAAAAAAAACAGCAAGATTCTTCAGGTATTTCTCTGAAAGGAATTGAAATTCCAGGTGCACACTTATTTTTTCAAGCGGAAGGTTTTCCAGTAGTTTTTCGACCGACGTTTCTTCAGAAGGAATGATGAACCAAAGACTTTCAGCTCCCTTCTTTAATACCTCGAGAGCTCTTCGGCTACTTATTTCTACAGAAGCAACAAAGATCTTTTCAACTATCTCCCAGTTCTTTGGAGAGAGAACTTTTGCAGGTTCAGAAACATCTTCAGCAGTATAAAAAGGTTTTACATTTATCCCGTCCCTGCTGTGATAGATCAATTCCTCATTATAATCGGCTCCTTTTAGATCGTACTGGATTTTTTGTTTCCACTGTTTGGCAGTGACATCTTCAAATTCCTGAAATAAAGGTTGGCTCATTTTTAGTTATTTTGTCTAAGTGAAGTTATTTACCGAATAGTATCATATTCGATGATGAAAATATCCTCATTGGGACGTTTCATATAATAATTTTGTCTGGCATAATTCTCCAGCTCAAAGGAATCATTGAGTTTTTCAATAACAGTCCTGTCCTTTGCGATCTCTTTTTTATAATACTCCTTATTGCTCTGTAACTCATTGATCTCCTGGTCCAGCTCATGGTGGATAAGCCAGGAGTTGCTGTCCAGGAAAAACATCCAGAAGGCAAAAATGAGCAGAATAAGAACATAACGGTTGCTCAGGATCCTGAACCATCTTTTATTACGGATGTCTTTTAATTTCATTGCCTGGGATTATTTTTAGGATCGGGAATTTTCCAGATGGATAAAGATACAAAATTAGGATAATCTGTCTTTTATAATTGTTTGCACAATATCAACAGCTACGGTATTATAGCGGTTTGTAGGAATAATAATATCTGCAAATTCCTTGGTGGGTTCTATAAATTGCTGGTGCATAGGCTTAAGGGTGGTTTGGTACCTCCACAAAACTTCATCCAGGTCGCGGCCTCTTTCATTGATATCTCTTTTAAGCCTGCGAATAAGCCGTTCATCACTATCTGCATGCACATAGATCTTGATGTCGAACATATCCCTCATATCTGCGTGCGTTAGAATAAGGATACCTTCCACAATAACAACCTTACGGGGGTGGATGGTGCGCGTTTCCCCGGTGCGGTTATGTTCTGTAAAGGAATATATTGGTTCTTCGATAGAATTACCTGCTTTAAGCTCCTTTAGATGGGACACCAGGAGGTCAAAATCGATCGATTTGGGATGATCAAAATTTATCTTTTTCCTTTCTTCAAAACTAAGATGTGTGGTGTCCTGGTAATAGGAATCCTGGGAGATCACATCTACTTCTTCATTCTTTAATTCTTCAATGATCTGTTTAACAACCGTGGTTTTCCCACTTCCGGTTCCCCCTGCTATTCCAATGATGAGCATATTTTTTTAATTTTTGCCAAAGTTAATTAATCCTGTTGGAATAGGGGAGTGGGATATTTTTGAAATTCAAATTGCTTACAAAAAAAGAGAGACCGGTTCGCGCCGATCTCTCTATAATTATAATAAGATATTATTTATTTCTCAAGCGCAGCAACCTCTTCCTCTGTTACCATTTTTTCAATGTTGTTGCTCCAGGAGTTGTTGATATAGTTCATAACATCTGCCACCTCCCGGTCGGTAAGGCCAAGATCTACCATAACACTGTTATACTTTTCGCCATTAACTTCTATAGGGCCTCGCAGACCATATTTTACCGCGTGGATGCTTTCGTTGCGTTTTTCGGTTAACCAGTCTGAATTATCAAGGGGTGGGAAAGCGCCGGGAATCCCTTTGCCATTATTAAGATGACAGGTGACACAAAAATCATTATAGACTTCCTTACCCCGTTTATAACTATCGCTTTGCTTTACCTGGTTGGATGCTGTAGCAGGGGAATTCCCCACCTGTACATAATCATCTCCTTCTTTATTCTCACCATTAGATTTACAGCTTAATAGCGCTGCAACCAGGAATAATTTTAGAACTATTTTCATTCTTGAGTCTTTTCTACTTCTTTTTCAACAAGTTTCACAATTCCCAGATCTTCAACAGAAACATATACAGTACCATCTGGTGCCTGCTTTACATCTCTAACCCGGCCTATATCTTCAAGAAGTTTTTCCCTTCGCTCTACGCTTTCCCCATCCAGGACCACATGTTCCAGGTAACGGAATTTAAGTGCTCCCACCAACAGGTTTCCTTTTAGGGTAGGATATTTATCTGATGTAACAATAGCGAATCCACTTGGGGCAATTGACGGGGTCCACTGGTAAATAGGATCTTCCATTTCAGGATTTGAAGTTTGGTCGCTTATGGCTCCGCCCCCATAATTTTCCCCGTAGGTTACTACAGGCCAGCCATAGTTTTCACCTTTTTTGATAATATTGATCTCATCCCCGCCTTGTGGTCCATGTTCATGAACCCAAACTTCCCCTGTATCGGGATGAAGGATCATTCCCTGCGGATTCCTGTGCCCATAGCTGTAAATCGCCTCTTTTGCATTCGACTGTCCTACAAACGGGTTGTCCTGCGGGATACTGCCGTCATCATTGATCCTGTAAATTTTCCCGGCATCCCGGGTTATATCCTGCGGATTCTCATCCCGGTTACCCCGGTCTCCAATGGAGAAATAAAGGTATCCATCTTTGTCAAAAACCATCCTGGAACCAAAATGTTGTCCTCTGGTGGTATTTGGGGTAGCTTTATAAAGCACTTCCAGATCTGTGAATTGAGTACCACTAAGTTTTGCACGGGCTATAGCGGTATTTCCCCCGTCTCCCTCTCCTTCGCTGGAGGCATAGCTCATATAGATCCAGCCGTTCTCTTCATAATTGGGATGAAGGATGATATCAAGAAGGCCTCCCTGGCCACGAACGTAAACCTCTGGCCCACCGGTGAGCTGTTGTTTGTTTCCGTCTTTAAAATGGAGGATCTCCCCATTCTTTTTAGTGATAAGCATACTACCATCTGGCAGGAAGGTCATTCCCCAAATAATTTCCTGTTCCTCAACCACTACTTCGTGATCAATGGTGGTATTGGCTTCTTCAATAGTAGTATCTTTTTGTGCACAGGCAATTATGCTGAAAAATGCCGCGCTAAATAAGCAAAGTAAACTCGATTTCATATATAAAAATTTTGAGGCATAAGTTATGAAAAAACCCGCTGAAACCTTCAAAAACTTGTGTTAAGAGGATGAAAGGAAGATTTTGGTGGTATTCCAGTAAAGATCAGGAAACAAGAAACAAGAGACAAGAATCAAGAAACCAGGAAACAAGAACCAGGAAACAAGAAAATTAGGTAAAGAGAAAAAAACTGACGATTCCAGGTTCATTATGGTCCGGCTAAAGAGTCTAGACCGCTTACGCTGCTGGAATATAGAACCTGGACTAAAATCTACACGTATAGAAAACACTGCTTTACCCAATTTTAAAAGCGTGGTTTTTCCTAAACTCTTCTAAATTTAATACCATCCCCTGATTGAGGTTGATATTTCTTCTGACTATATAGATTAAAGCTTAAGGAAAGTTTTAAAAATTTTAATCGGACACTAGCGAAACAAGAATCAAGAGTTGATATTAGAGAAAAATACTAACGACTTCAAGGCCTTGAGGATAGAAGATGTTTTATACTAAAAAATATGTTTATTTTTTTACCATAAACCTGTAATGTAAGAAAGGATAAAACTTGCTTCACCCACTGTCTTAATTGATTACAACAGACGAGAGGGGCACTTTCCCACTATACCATTATTTCAAAATTAAATACCCGAAAAAAATAATTCAAATTTATAATGCAGGTTGTCTTAATTCCTATATATTTGCAGCCGCTAAGGCGGTAAGTTCTTTAATATTTAAAATGAAAATTCCGGATTGTAAAACCTTTGAAAGGTTGGAAGTATTCCGCGAGTTCAGAGATTCTTTTTTGGAATTTGGAATTTAAAAATTTGAGATTTTACGGCGCAGCCGTTAGTCTCGGGGTGTAGCGTAGCCCGGTTATCGCGCCTGCTTTGGGAGCAGGAGGCCGCAGGTTCGAATCCTGCCACCCCGACAATTACGGTGTCAATAGACACTAAAATATAGCTAATCTTATGAAAATCAATGATTTTCATTTTTCTTGAAATCATAAGATTGGCTTTAATATCAATTCAAAGGTTACCTATTCGGTTACCTAAATTGTTACCAGAATTTTCACTACATTGGTAATTCAATAGACTTGACTTTCGCAGCGATTTGACTTTCGTAAACAAATCGATTATTAACTTAAAGCGAGAGTTTATGCAGACTTCCAAGACTTTTACCATTCATTTTTGGCTGAGTATGGCCAAAGCAAAAGATGATTTTGCACCTATTTATGCCCGTATTACGGTCGATGGAAAACGTGCCGAAATCAGTTTAAAACGATCTACATCGGTTACCTATTGGGATACCCGTTCCAAGAGGTCAACGCTAAGGACTTCCGATGGAAAGTCATTAAACGTTTACCTTGACCAGGTGTACTCTGATTTATTGGAATGCCACAAACAGCTTCTGGGCGAAACCAAATACGTTACCGCCCAGGCCATCAAAGCCCGATATCTTGGGGAAGATGAACAGCACAAAACGCTGCTTCAACTGGTTTTTTATCACAATAAGAATATGGTTTCGGTACTCAAACCCGGCACCTTGAAAAATTACTTCACTACGGAACGCTATATCAAACGGTATCTGAAGCACAAACTAAAGACCAATGACGTTTTCCTGAAACAACTGTCCTATAAATTCATCATTGATTTTGAACAGTTCCTACGTAACGGAAAATCCATAAACCGTTCACAGCCCCTAAAGAACAATGGGGTTATGAAACACTTGGAACGCTTGAAAAAGATGATGAACCTTGCCCTTCGGTTGGAATGGATCGAAAAAGACCCTTTTGTAAGGTTCTCGCTGAAGTTCACAAAACACCAACGGGCATTTCTGTCCCAGTCGGAACTTGAAGTTTTGGAATCTGGTCAGCTTTCAAAAGTGATGCACCAGAAAACGAGGGATGTATTTGTTTTTGCCTGTTATACGGGACTGTCCTATATCGATGTAAAATTACTTTGCGATGACCATATTGTACGAGGCATCGATGGAGATTACTGGATATTTACAAAAAGGGAAAAGAACGATGAAGCCGTAAAAATACCACTGTTGGATAAAGCCCTTGACATACTGAAAAAATATGACCAAGATCCTAAAAGCAAGCAAGAAAAGCTGCTTCCGGTATTTTCCAATCAGAAAATCAACAAATATTTGAAGGAAATAGCGATAATTCTAAAAATCAATAAAAAGCTTACGTTCCACGCGGCCAGACATACGTTTGCCACTACAGTTACGCTTTCAAATGGCGTACCCATTGAGACCGTTTCAAAATTGCTAGGTCATACCAAGCTTTCCACAACGCAAATCTATGCCCGGGTTATCGAGCAAAAGGTATCATCGGATATGCGTTCGTTACGCACTAAATTAAACACCAAGGACACGGCCGAAACAAGGGTGCATTATCAATAATTCGGTTTGGAAAACAGCTTTTAGGTTCTAATCCAGTCGGCACTCTTATTTTTTCTCGTCAAATCCTTTGCAGATTTTGGTTTTTTATTGAGCCATAAATTTCTGCGTTAAGTCATTTTTTGTTTCGGTCAGCTGAGGCAACCAAAACCAAACCGTGGGCAAATGTAGCCACATCCCACCGCTTGGTCAAGGCCAGGCCCTTCGGGATGCCGAACATTTTTCTGCGAAAAATAACCGCTCATACCTTGCCCCTTCCTACCTGTGGCTGTTAATGCCCTGTTTTGGTATTGCTCGTTGCCTTACAAGCTACCAAAACGATTTAAAATAATGTTTAATTTAAAAATTTTAATTATGGCAACAACAGTAAAACAAAACGGAACTGCAAAAAAGGAAAATGCATCCGTTAAAAAAGAAGTACAGAAAAAACTGACCGATGAAGCTATCGGAAAAACCGCTTCTACAGAAAAAGCGGTAGCATCCAAAAAAGCTACCATCAGTTTGGATGATCGAATCCAAAATTTTGAAAAACTGAGAGGATTGGCCACCCAACGGGAACGGTTATCCCAAACCTTGAACGAGTTGACGAAATTCAACTACAACCAAGGGGATTCAGCTTCATTTTATATCCGGGATTCCCACAATTTGGAGTTTAAAACGACCAATACGAACCTTATCAAATTGGTCACAACACACTTACAGTCCACTTTGGAGGAACGAAAATCCGAGATTGAGGAACAAATTGTAGAGTTTGAACTCTAAGGTAACTTTAAATCTTTTAAACAGGAAGCCTACTCGCAAGAGTAGGTTTTCTTTTTTCCTTAAAAAAGGGAGGTAAAGTATTCAATCAATATGTGCGCAAAGGTAAACTCGTAAAATACTCCCATCAAAAGACTACGGCATAACCGGGCTCGTTCCTCACTCCTTTTATTCCGTTTCCTTTTGAGCCGAGATTTTATCTTCCGTTTGGCTCTAGCTTAATATTAATTGTTTAACTAAAATCAAATGTTATGTATTTATCAAATTTACAGCAGGATGAAATCTTCGTTCCATCAGAAATGAAATCCTTGAAAAGTCTGACCCAGATGGAATCCCGAAGGGGGCTTGAAAATGTCATTGTATCAAATGGCAAGATTGTCAACGTGGTATCGAACAGCTAGGGCCACGTACCGAACGAATTGTACTTCAAAAAAGCCGAGGAAATGTTGACCGGTGCCGGACTGAATTATCAGAAGCGCACGATCAATAGGGATGACCGGTCTTTCATAACCGACTTTATCATCGATGACAACAGCCAATTCTCGGTCAAGAATGAAAAAGACCTGATACTGCCAATGCTACGGTTCAAAAACTCCTATGATGGTAGCGAAAAAACGTCTGGGCATTTTGGATTTTACCGTCAGGTATGCTCCAATGGACTGCACGTTTCACAATCAGAAATTGAGTTTTCAATCAAGCACAGTAAGAACAATACCGACCTGATAATGCCACGGTTGAGCAATCTGTTCGATAAGTTCTTGGACAATGAGTTTTACACCATTACCAAGAAATTCGACAGGATGAGGGAATTTAAGATCATCGACACCAAAGAATTTGTGGAGGATATCTTGCACAGAACTAAATTGTTTCGGTATGAATGTAGTGACAAGAACAATGATCCTTCAAAGAAATCCCGGGAAGTCCTTGAAATTCTGGATAATGAAGCCCTACTACTCAATGAACAACCCAATTTATGGATAGGCTATAATGCCTTTAACCAAATGCTTCACAATAAATTGAAGAAAAGCTTTTCACAACAGGAACGCTTGGACAAAAAACTGTTCAATGCTGTCTATGAAATGGCTTGATGTCATTAAAGGTTCATCCGGTACCTTAAACTGGATTTTTTCTATTTTCAGCAAAAGAAATTAATTGAAAAGTTGGCTTTGCAATCCCACTCAGCCCATTTCCCTGCATTTCGCAGAAAAAGCTCCATTCCGGGAAAAGCGCTTCATTACAAAGATCTTAGACACAACTCCAAAGCTTCCGATTCCCATTGCGCTAATCCTGCTGAAATACGCAGGAACGCTCCATTCCCATCTACACCTTTGAAGTTAAGTCCGCTTGAAATCCTACTTTAAGAGGATAATCCGTTTTTATAATCCGGTCAGCACATTGCCGCTCCATTTCGCGAAAAGCTGCATTCCGGGCAAAGAGCTTTCCTGCAAAGGTCTTGGACACAACTCTAAAGATTCCGATTTCCATTACGTTAACCCTGCCTGAAAAACGGCAGGAACACTTCATTCCCAATCTACATCTTTAAAGCTAAGTCCGCCTGATAGGAATTCCATTTTATCATTTAGTCCCGCTTCCTATGTTTTTGTACTTCACAAAAGGCATTTAGACCTACTCCCGAACCGCCGCTGTCCCAACCGTTTTTTTGTAAGCAAAATACCAACATTTGGAAGTTAAACGGACTGCATAACCGGTCGTACCTCCCTTTTATAAGTCCTTATTAATTCCAAATATTGAAAATGTATCAGCAACAAAAAAAGGTAACAGCGGACGGCTCTATGGGAAGTAAATCTAAATCGAATATTATGAAATCTTACAAAAACATTAAAAAGGAAGCGGGACTAAAAAAACAAAAAAAGGAAAACGCTCTGGATATAATAAGTAAATCACTTCAAAAAAATATAAACCCAAACTATCTGAAGGGTTCGGGTAGCATTTTAATTAATCTTTAATTCTTTTATTATGAGTACTTTAAAAAATCACGTACAGTTAATCGGAAATGTTGGCCAAGAGCCACAAATCACGAACCTTGAAAGCGGTAAAAAGGTAGCCCGTCTTTCACTCGCCACAAATGAGTATTACAAAAACAGCGAGGGCGAAAAAGTCCAAAATACCGAATGGCACACGATTGTAGCCTGGGGCAAAACTGCCGAAATCATCGAGAAATATGCCGGAAAGGGCAAAGAAATCGGGGTAACGGGAAAACTGAAATCCCGAAGCTACGAGGACAAGGACGGTATCAAAAGGTATGTTACCGAAGTGGAAGCCAATGAAATCCTTTTGTTGGGAACTAAGAACGGCAATAATTCAGCCGATTAATCTAAAAATTAAAGAGGGCGTTTCCGTCTAAAGTTGCGCCCTCTTTTTTCATTATTAACTCCTTAAATAGAAATCACAATGAAAGCACAATTTAACGAAATCAAAGAGGGATTACAACATTTTCACGGTTCAGAAACCATTTTTCAAATCCCACTATTAAGAACCCGGTACACCAACGGAATGAAATATTTGGCGGAAGCTGCGGAATGTTTTTGGCTGATTACAGATACCTCCGCATTTGCTAAAACCTTGATGGATAAAAGCTATTTTGTAACCATCGACTTTAAAAGGCTATCTAAGGAAAAACAGGATCATTCTGGGTACGAAGCCGAGTTAATTTATAGCGATGGAAACGGGAATATTTTTGAGACCCACCGATATAATGTAACGGATTTTCCATTGGATGAACTACGGTTATTTTTTGTGGATAATACGTTGATGCTGCCGAGCGAATATTAACCCTTTCAAAAACCTAAAAATTATGATTTATCTAAATTTTTCAGACCTGAACGGGGAAGCCCAAGAACGGCTTTTGGAAAGTTCAAAAAACGACGTTGAGCAAAAATTTGGCGATGACATTCGGAACTATTCAAAAGAACATCACACCAATTTTGATGTGATGATCGAGGAAGAAGCACTACGGAATTTATACAGTTACACCTATGTGTTTAATATCTGAAATTGTTCAAATATTAACGGAAAGACCTTTGAATTTTTCAGAGGTCTTTTTTACTTAAACACATTCAATTAAATAAAAAATTGTTATCTTTATTTCGCTGAAATACAGCATTCAATTTTACGTAGGGTCATCCATTTTTTGACTTTCGCCGATAGCCCTGCCCATCGAAAAATCACATAACAGGAAATTATTTCCCTAGAACTGGCAATTGTCTTTTGACCAAATTGTACGGAATTTTCGTTCGCCTGTGGCGAACGAAAAGGAGTAGCAAGAGGGTAACACGCGATGCGATGTTTGGCACTCCTTTTCGTTTTCAAATAACTGATATTCAGTAACTTGAAAAAATATAAAATTCCCGACCTTCTACAATTTGCGACAAATACGCTGCAAACGCCCATTTTTAGGGAAGGATTTGCGACAAATCGGCGAATTATGGACTCATTTATCGGCATCAGGTTTAAAAAGGAAACGGCAAAACGTTTTCAGGAATTTTCAAGAACACACTTCAAATCACACACCGAAGCATTAGAAACAATGCTTGACTTTTTCTTCTACAACGAAATTTCCCCAAAAGAAAAACTAGGACCTACGGGAAGGACAATCGAAGCTTCAATCAAGAAGCGAATCAATGCGGTGATTGCCATTATGAGGGATATGGAAAAGAGCCAGACCAAACCCACTGTAGCAATGTTAGAATCCCTATTTCAAACCGAAGAACCCAAAAAGAAACCGTTAATTTTGGAAAAGAAAATCATTGAAGAAAAGAATGAAGTACGCTTTCGAGAAAAGCTAAACGGGAACAACAATCTGTAAATTTTTGAGCTATGTACATTACCATCACACCTCAAAAATTAGGGAACAATTACTCGCAAAGTTCAGCGGATTTTGTGGGCTACCTGGAGAAGGAAAATCAGGATCTGGAGCAGGGATCTATGGAACATTTTTTCAATCAATATGATGATGAAATATCAGCGGATGAAGTTGTAAAGGAAATTGATGGAAATGGTTCCAAACTCAAAAAGACGGAACCAAAATTCTATTCGATTACGGTCAGCCCTTCCAAATATGAACTGAACCGGTTACAGAACAATAGCGAGGATCTAAAAAGATACACCCGTGAACTGATGAAGAACTATGTGGCATCCTTCAATAGGGAAATCAACGGAAGACCGATTAGCATCGATGATATAAAATATTACGCAAAAATAGAACACCAACGAACTTTTAAGGGAACGGATTGGCAGATTAGGGAAAACCAGCCAAATGCAACGAAAATCCTTCAGCTCAAAACAAAAATCAGAAACATTAAGGAGGGGCGATCTGAAGGCAATATTAAATTATTGCAGAGTGGAATTGATCGATTGGAAAAGGAAGCTTCGCACCAACAGGATGGAAAGCGAATTGTCCAGGGGATGCCAAAGGCAGGAAATCAAAGTCATATCCATATCATTGTAAGCAGAAAGGATGCCTCCAATACCTTTAGCCTTTCACCAGGGAGCAAGCATAAGGCATCGGAAGTCGAGATGCACGGTAAGAATGTAAAACGGGGCTTTCACCGTGATCAGTTTTTTGACCAGGCAGAAAAGACCTTTGACAGGACTTTTGTCTATCAAAGAAACTTTGCAGAGACCTATAAGGCTCGGAAGGATTTTATCAAAAACCCTAAAATCTATTTTGCATCGCTGATGAAATTGCCCATCAATGAAAGGGCAATCGCCTTTAAAATGATGAAGGAAAGTGATGTTCCAATGCTACCAAATATTCCGGTTACCCAGGCACAACTGGCAATGAAAGTATTTAATTGGTTGAGGCGTGGTGTGGACATCGCTATAAAATCAAGTTCAATAGGTATCTAAGGAAAAACAATAATGCAACTAGCCAATCCACTACATATACTATTAATTATCGTTTTGACAGCTTCAGTATTTTATGGACTGTATCGGATCTCAAAATATGCAGTACCCTTTTCTACATGAATTTTACCGTTACGGATTTCCTTAATAAGGTTACCAATCCACTTTTCAGCTCTTTTCCGAGCCTGCTTTCCTCTCCAGTGCCTTGGACCGATGGCTCCAAAGGCATCTACCATAGCCCCAAAATCCCTGGCCCTTTGTTGCACTTCTTCTTCCCGCAGCGGAACTCCCGACCATGTACAGACTGCACGGCAAAGGAGCTCCTGTGCTTCGTTAAATAATATTATTTGCTCTTCTTTCTCCCATTTATCAATGTATTTTTCCCAGTAGCTTCGTTGGATTTCCAGGAACCCCCGAAGGCTATCCGGTTTCATCAAAGACATAAACATTTCTTTTCTTTGCCTGTGTGCTGAATTATCCAGTGTCTGGACGCCCTTTTGGCCAAACAATGTTTTTTGCACCCTTTTAGGAGTAGCTCCTTTGCGTTGAAACTTTTCAGTGTCATAGAACACCTCTGCGGCTTCTTTTCCACTCATGCAAATTGCTTTCTTTAACATCAAACGGGTTCTAAAAATATCAGTCCCAAGCTTTTCACGCTTTTTCTGAATAAATTCATAGCCGTCGCGAAGCAGTATCAAACTACTATCAAAGTTTTTGTCTTTGGGAATCGTTGTCATGTTCTTTATATTTCATTTTTTAGACCAGTAACATAAACTTAATACAAAGGGATTTAAGTCTTGTGGAATGACTAAATACTGCCTAATTTAATTTACAATGCACTTAAGGCCACTAAATATGCAGCGGCCTGTCATCTGTAGCTGCCAAACAAGCCTCTTTAAAGGTCTCAGAAAATGTGGGATGCCCGTGGGACATTCGTGCAATATCTTCTGCGGATGCTCTAAACTCCATTGCCACTACCGCTTCTGTATAACTGTCCGCGATGCGTGGGCCTATCATATGCACTCCCAATATCTCATCGGTTTCCTTATCTGCAATAACTTTTATAAAGCCATCCGTATCCATACTTATTTTCGCCCTTGCATTGGCCTTAAAAGGAAAGGAGCCTGTTTTAATACTTCTTCCTGCTTCTTTTAACACTTCTTCGGTAAGTCCCACTCCGGCCACTTCCGGTTGAGTATAAATTATATTAGGTATGAGAGCATAATTGATATGGGGTCTTTGACCGGCTATTGTTTCAGCAACAAAAACTCCTTCCTCACTTGCTTTGTGAGCCAGCATCGCACCTCGTACTACATCTCCAATTGCATAAATGCCTTTAACATTTGTTTCCAGATTTTCATCTACATTTATTCTACCCTGTTTGTCTGTTTTAATGCCCAACTCTTCAAGTCCCAAATTATCAGAATAAGGTTTCCTACCGATAGCCATCAGGCAATAATCTCCTTGTAAAGTCATTTCTTTCTGATTGGCGACATTTTCGGCTATCAATTGAACCTCATTATCTAAAACATTAGCTTTAGTTACCTTTGTTCCCAGATAAAAATCCATCCCCTGTTTTCTTAATGATTTATATAATTGCTTTCCTAAAGAACTATCCATACTGGCAATGAGGGTATCTAAGTATTCCACAATGGAAACCTTAGAACCCAAACGAGCGAAAACAGAACCTAATTCCACTCCAATTACCCCTCCACCAATAACCATTAAATGTTTAGGTATTTCTTTTAGGGCAAGTGCTTCCGTGGAGGAGATAACCCTCTTCTTATCGATGGTTATACCGGGTAGCGATGCAGGTTTTGACCCGGTAGCTATAATGATTTTATCTGTAGTGATGGTGTGGGTGTTTTCTTCACCCTTAATCTCAACGGTAGATTTGTCCTTAATTGTTCCTACACCTGTATAAACGGTTATCTTGTTCTTTTTCATCAAGTAAGATACCCCGTTAATGATTTCCTGAACTACGGTCTGTACCCTATTCCTCATTCCAACTATGTCTACAGACGCTTCCTTAAAATTAATACCAAATTCCTGAAACTGATTTTGTAGCTTGTAATAATGTTCCGAAGCTTCCAACCAGGCCTTGGAAGGAATGCAGCCTACATTCAGACAGGTTCCCCCAAGTGTATTATATTTTTCTATAATGGCCACCTTAAAACCCAGCTGGGCACAACGTATTGCACTCACGTAACCTCCGGGTCCTGAACCTATTATTGTAACATCAAATTTTTCCATTTTTTAAAATTTAATTTTTAATTAAGATATTCACAACTAATCATATATTAACCTAGTCTTTATGAAACATTCGCGTTATATTTTCACTTTTCCCAATACTTTCTGATGAAATTTACTGGACAATTTTTTTGGCATAGGTCAGATCTCATCCTTCCAGATCATAAAACCATTCTTCCGCCTGTTTAATGGCTTCGGTTATAGCTTCTTTTTCTGTGCACTTCCCCTGTATCATAAGCTCATTGGCTATTTCAAGGGCCTTCTTCCTAACAGTTCGGTTCAGGGAATCTAGGTCTGTCTTAAATTCTTCAAACATCCAGTGCATAATAATTTTTCTTTAATGCCTAACCAACTCCTCCTTTTCTTCCGGATACAACTCTGCTTTCTATACTGAAATTTCTCTTCCATTTTTAAAAGCCTCCCAACCTTCTTTTAAGGCATAGGGAACAATAAGAAAGGCGGCCACGGGATCTGCCCACCACCAGTCCAGATATTGTACTGCCAGAAGGCCACCGAGAACCGCCACCGTTTGATAAAGACAAACAAAAGTGTCTTTGGAATCGGCTATCAATTCCTTACTGTCCAATTTCTTTCCATACTTGCGTTTGTACCAAATCAGAATGGGATTCACCACTAAGGATACGAGTAGTATAGTAAGGCCCATGGTGCTCCAGTCTGGAGTTTCTTTATTAAAAAACTTAGTTACAGAATCGTAGGTGATAAAAATGCTAACAATTAGAAAAGAAGTGGCAATTACATACAGGGTAATTTTTTCTCTTTTTTTCACCCGCTTATCACTAATATCCTTGATTTCCCCATGTAATCGCCACCCCAGGGTGCTTGCCGAAATAATTTCTATGATGCTATCCAGCCCCCAACCAATCAAAGCTGCGCTTCCGGAGATAAAACCGGCGGTTAGTGACACAGCTACCTCAATAGTATCATATATGACGTTATATATCTGGAGCTTCCTGGCTTTTTTCAGGTACTTTTCTCTTTGTTGATCTTCCATAGGTTTATTTCTTAGCTGTTAATCCATTTTACTGCCTCAATTTTTTTTGTAGTCGCAAAATACTTAACCTCTGCAGAAGTAAAAGGTTTCATCAAATCCGTCATCCATTCTTCCCATTTTTTATCCCCTACCATGGCCACTTTTTCAAAGTCGTTGGCATGGTGAATATCGAATTTCAAATCTTTCCAAAAGGCTTTTGGTTTCCATCCTTCAAAACCCTCCATTTCAAAATACCACCGGATCTTCTGATATTTTTCCACTATGTTTTTTAGCCGGGGCAATAGCTTATCGTAATCGGCTTCGGTCAAGTTTCCTGTTGCCCTTGTGGCTATTAAATTCCCTTCAGTTTGTTCTAATATTTGTAGCATAACACCTTTTTTTGAATTATTATTTGATTTATTTTTTAAATTTCCTTCACGTTATTCTCATCAACTCCTCCATCTACTTCAATTAGGGCTTTTGAATTTTTATTTTGTATTAATCTTTTCAATTCCCTTATCTTTTTCAGCGTTTGGGGAATAAACTTCTGCCCCCCAAAACCCGGGTTTACAGACATCAGGCACACTGTATCTAACTCCTTGATAATGTATTCAAGACAATCTAAAGAAGTATGTGAATTTAAAGCCACCCCTGCTTTACAGTCCAGATTTTTTATTTGTTGCACCACACTGTGCAAATGAAGGCAGGCCTCAACGTGCACAGTAATTTGGTCTATTCCATATTTAGAAAAAAAATCCAGATACCTTTCAGGTTGGGCAATCATCAAGTGCAGCTCGACCGGTTTCTTATTGTACTTTTTTATAGCTTGTAAAACAGGTGTTCCGAAGGAAATATTGGGAACAAACATTCCGTCCATGATATCCACATGCAGCCAGTCTGCTTCACTCCTGTTAATAGTCTCGAGAGTTTTGCCCAAGTAGGCAAAATCTGTCGAAAGAATGGAGGAGGCAACCATGAGATTTTTCATATAAGTTATGTTTTATCACCCATTTTAATATTTAAACCAAAATCCTTGAACACTGAATCTTCTTAAAGGAAATTATAGAACAGGTTCCACTATAACCTCTGTTATTACAGAGTTAGAGATAAAGCATTCAGCATGTGCTTTATGGTGAATTTTTTTCATTTCTTCTTCATCAGGTATATGTTCACCGGAGAATTCTACTTTGGGACGTAAAAAAACCCTGGTCACAGCCTGTTTATTGTCCTTGTTTTTCTCAACCACAGCAACGGTTTCATCTTTATAACTCTTTATTATATACTTTTTAAAGGAGGCAATAGCGAGAAAAGTTAATAAGTGGCAGCTGGAAAGGGAAGCAGCGAAGGCTTCTTCAGGATTGACTAATTCAGCTTTCCCCAAAAACTCCGGAGCTGCAGATGCAGTGACTTCCGTCCCTCCCCCAAAGATCCACTGATGGGTACGGGTATAATTCTTATAGGAAAAATCCTCGGAATCTGGTTTCCATTCTAATTTTACTTTGAATTCTGACATAATTTTCTTGTTTTAAATTATACAATCTACTTTAGATAGTCTTTCTTAACCAAGAACGTTTAATAAAAAAATGTTCTATTATTTATATTCATTGATTTTAAATAATTGTGCCTGGAAAGGAAATCCTTGATTTAAGACAAACAGTTTTTAGAATTTCCTTTACAGGACTTAATATTATATTTTTAGTTTTAAATTTGGTTCGCCCTCTATTTCTCTTCTAACACTTCATTTTTTGGTGTTTTTTCTTTAAGGAAAATATGCGACGCTATAAACACCGCATACTTTTCATTACATTAGCTTAACTGCACATCGCCATGATGCCTATGGCATGCTTCCGCACATTCATTACAGGCTTGAGCACATTTCTTACAATGCTCATGATCGTGTTTTGCACATTCTTCAGCACACATCCTGCAAGCTTTTTCACAGATCAAAAGATATTCATGCGCAAGGGCAGAATTTCTCTGTAGCAACCTAGCTGCCTGTATACAAATGTCAGCACAGTCAATGTCCAACGGAATGCATCTTTCCATCATTCCGGTTTCTCCTTCTGCCAAGCTTTGAGCAGCGCAGTTTTCACAAGCTAAAGCACAGTTTAGCAAGGTTTGAACGAGTTGTTCATGATTTTCATTTTTCATAATTAAATAGATTTAAATTATATGTAGAACTATTTCTACCAAGGTTGATAATATTTATCCTTCTTCAGCATTATTTTTCATTTCATACCTCGTGGGCTTGCCAAGCCTTTACAGGACTTAATTTCTTTATTGTTGCCATAGCCTTTAACGGCAGGCAGTCCTTTTATTTTTTATAGGAAAAATCTTAGGAATCGGATTTCCATTCTATTTTAACTTTAAATTCTGACATCATTTTCTTGTTTTAATTCAAAAATTTGCTTTAAACGGCCTCCGGGTAAGGCAGTTTTGTTTTTGTTATAAGCTAATAATCTCAAAGCGTTTGCGACCACCAGCAAGGTGGAGCCTTCGTGAACAAGCACCGCAATTCCTATATTGGCAAAGCCAAATATTGTGGCCGGAATCAATAAGGCCACAATTCCTAAACTTACCCACAGGTTTTGTTTGATGATACTTTTAGCTTTCCGGCTTAGGCCTATTGCAAAGGGCAGGGTCTCCAATTTATCGGCCATAAGGGCGATATCCGCTGTTTCCAGTGCCACATCCGATCCTGCTGCTCCCATTGCAATACCCACGGTACTATGTGCCATGGCCGGGGCATCGTTTACGCCATCGCCCACCATAGCCACTTTGTCCTCCTGTTTTTTAAGTTTTTTAATTGCATCTACCTTCTCTTCAGGCAGAAGACTGCCCCAGGCATCGGTAAGGCCAATTTCCTTGGCCACGGCATCAGCTACTTTTTGGTTGTCCCCGGTAAGCATGATCATACGTTTAATACCGATTTTTTTAAGCTCCACCAGGGTGGCTTTGGCTTCTTCCCGTGGAGTGTCCATCAGAGCAATAATTCCTATATATTCTTCATTCCTGCGTATCAACATTGTCGTGTTCCCTGCAGCTTCCTGATCCCTGACTTTTTCTACGATTTCTTGTGAAGGCTTTTGGTCATCGAGCGCATCAAAAAGATCAAGATTGCCTATGTAGACCTTGTCTTCGCCCAGGCTTGCTTTTATGCCTTTTCCTAAAACAGCTTCCAAATCTCTTGCTTCCAGAATTTGTGTATTTCCCAACCGTTTTTTGCCGTCACGTACTACTGCTTTAGCAAGGGGATGATCACTCAAAGCTTCAACAGCTACTGCTGCCTTTAATAGTTCTTCCTCGGATATGTCAGTAAAAGTGATAATCTGAGTGAGCTTTGGTTTTCCTTCGGTAAGGGTACCGGTTTTGTCAAAAGCAATAGCGGTGAGCACGCCAAGGTCTTCCAGGGGCCGTCCTCCCTTTACAAGAACTCCACCCCTGGCTGCGCGGGCAACTCCACTAAGTACGGCACTGGGTGTGGAAATGGCCAGGGCACAGGGGCTGGCAGCAACTAAAACAGCCATTGCCCTGTAGAAACTCTCGCTAAAGGATTCATCGAGGACAAGGAAGGCGAAATTCAGCAGGACTACCAGGACAAGTACTGACGGAACAAAATATTTCTCAAATTTGTCGGTCAACAACTGGGTTGGCGATTTCTGGGTCTGGGCTTCGTTGACCAGCTTGACGAGCCTTGATAAGGTAGAATCCTGAGAGGTCTTTATCACTTTTACTTCAAGGGTACTATTGCCGTTGATGGTTCCCGCAAATACACGGTGTTTATCTTTTATTTCGCTTTCTTTTGAATAATCTTTGTCAGGGTCGGGTACAGAAGTTTTATCGACAGGAACGCTCTCGCCTGTGATTGGGGCCTGGTTCACACTACTATTACCATTGACAACAACGCCATCGGCAGAAATTTTGGTGTTGGATCTCACTACGACAATATCACCTACCTGAAGTTCTTCTATTTTTACTTCCCGGGTCTTTCCATCTCGTTTTATCAGAGCAGTTTTGGGTGCCAAATCAGCTAAAGCCGCAATAGATTTTCGGGCCTTGTTCATGGCATAATTTTCAAGGGCATGTCCAAGACTAAACAGGAAGAGCAGCAAGGCTCCTTCGGCCCATTCTCCTAAAATTGCCGCCCCAATAGCAGCCACCAGCATAAGGAAATCTATTTCAAAACCTCCTTTGGCAACAGTTTCAATGGCTTCCTTGGCAGTAAAATAGCCTCCAAAGAAATAGGCGCCTATGTATAATGCCAAACTTACCCATTCCGGCACAGTTTCTACGTACGAGAGGCCAAAACCGGTTCCCAATAGCACACCGCAAATGATGGAAAAGTACATCTCGGTATTTTTCCCGAAGATCCCGCCGTGGTCATGGGCGTGGCCTTCATCTTTAAGCTCTGCCTCCTCGTGGGAATGTTCATCGTTCTCAGCCGTTTCAAGCGATATTCTTTCATTCTTTTTGGCACTCCTGATTTTAAGGCCTTCGTTCCTCAGGATTTGACGAAAATCTTCTTCATTGGTTTTGGCCTTAATAAATTCCAGCCTTATAATTCCAGATTCGGAAACCGAGGCTTCCATTATCTCCTCCAATTCTCTCAGGGCATTTTGAATTTTCCTTGCATGCCTTGCATGACGAATTCCCTCAACCTCCAGAAGGCTATGCCCAAACTCATTGGTCAATGATGCCCCGGCCTGTTTTGCGAGTTTTCTAATTTGGGCAATGGATATAACGTCTGGATCGTAATGGAAACAAAGCTGAGGGGTATCATCCTCTTTTTCGGAAGCAATATGCACTTTTTCAATGCCTTCCCTATTTTGCAGGTGATCCATTAGCCGTTGGACACAACGGTCGTTTTCATCGGGAACTTCCGGCAGGAGTATTGGTAATTTTACTTGCGTCTTTTTCATTCTTTCTATTGTTTTTTGGTTTTTCCGGTAAACTCTCTGAAAACTTTTTATTGGTGATGAGCTTTCAAATTAGGAGTGCCTTCACTTCCTCGAGTTTCTACTTCGTCTTTTAAGCTTAAAAATCCTTCTCCTTACAGTGACCATAAGCGCAAGAGCTATCCCCATTATTGAAAAAAGGAGGTTTATCAAGATTTGATCTTCATCATTAAAGTTAAATACTTCCTGATAACTTTCTTGGAGGTATGTCCACCAACTTTTGTCCCCCTCTAAATAGTTAATTTGAAAGGAAAGGACCAGCGGTTGCACGATAAAAATTCCAAAGATCACACCTGTTAGAATCGCAATAAAAATTTTTCGCCTCCTCATAATTTCTTGTGTTTTCGGTCGCCCACTTTTTTAAAGGTAACTGTTCCGGCAAATTACTTCTTCTTCAGAAATCTTTACTTTGCTCAAACTTTTTTAGATGATTAACATAATTAAAAATGTACTATCAGTTGAATTAACTTGATCTCCTACTGCACTTGCTGCAAATCCCCGTCATAACAAGATTGGCGTCCATTGCTTTAAACCCTGCGGGTAAGGTAATATGCGGGATTTTTTGTTCGGTCAGGCACACTGTCTCATCACAGCTATTACAGTGAAAGTGCAAATGGAGGTCGTTGCCAATTTCGCATTCGCAATTTTCTTGACAAAGGGAATATTTTATTACGCCCGTTCCATCTTCGATCTTATGCACGATCCCTTTTTCCTCAAATGTTTTTATAGTACGAAAGAGGGTGCTCCTTTCAGAATTTTGAAAATCTTTTTCAAGTCCCCAATACTTAATGCTACTTCTGAATCTGTAAAACGATTTAAGACCAACAAGCGCATAGCGGTGGGTCGTATCTCTTTGCTTTCAAGTTTTTTTATTAATTCTTCCATTCCTGAACAAAACAGTTTTACAATTCATGTCTTTTGATAGATTTTCCCGTCTTTATTTGAAAGGCATCTTCGATATCAGAAACGTAGATGATCCCGTCGCCCGGGTTCATTGTCTTTCCATTTTCGACTATGATATCTATGGCTTTTTGTGCTTCTTCATTTTGACACACTAGTTCCAATTTCACTACCGGACTATCTGTAATACGAAAATCAAGTGACGGTCTGGCTCCTTTTGCCTTAAATGCACCGGTCCCTTCGCCCTGCGAAATGGTCATGCTTTTAAATCCCGACTCGCTTAAAGCTTCAATAACTTTTTGAACCCTCTTGGGCTTGACAAATGCTTTTATTTCTTTCATTTCTTAAAATTTTTATTGGTCTAATTTTATTTAAAACCCGGCCTGCCATAAATTAAGACAAACAGTTGCGGACAAGCCAGGTTCCAAAAAATAACTTATTTTAATGCCCATGAGAAGTCTGGCTCTTCTTCATCTCTGCTATTAGGTAATATGCATTGTTCCAGGCCACTTTAGCCCCTTCCGGTAGTGGCTCCAGGAGTTTAATTTCAACCCAGCCTTCATTTTCTTCTCCTGTCACTACTTCCACCGGCTTAAACGACCACTCGGTTTCCCCATCTTCCTCGTGCTTTTCAGCAATGAAGATGTAGGATTTTCCTTCTTCCTCAATAATGGCCTCCTCCGGCAAAGCCGTCACCTCCGTACCGGCGCCTGTAATAATCCTTCCGTTGATGTACATGCCAGGAACAAGGTTTTTTGTATCCTCCTGTATCTCTGCATGAACGTGAACAGCTTTGGGATTCTGCTCAAACTTTTTACCGATGGAATATATTTGGGCAGTATAAGTTTTGCTAGGGATAGATTCCATTTTAAGAAGGACCTTTTGCCCAACTTTTATTTTATATACATCTTTAGCAAATACCATCAAATCTGCATGTATATGTTCAATATCGATAACTTCAAAAAGTTCGGTTTGAGGATCCACGTATTGTCCTACCTGAATTCTCACATCTTCAACGCTACCTTTGATTGGACTCACAACAGGTATATTCTCAATTAAATTACCGTCTCTTATTGTCGATACATTTAAATTTAATTGTCTTAACTGAGACTCCAAACCTTGCACTTCTGCCTGTATCACCCGATAATCAGCCTTCGCCTGTTGAAATTGTTTACCTGATCCCACTCCCTGCTCGTGGAGTGTTTGTTGGCGATTAAATTCTTGCTCCAGATTCTGCATACGACTGTAAGCTGTCATATAATCGGTTTGAAGCCTGGTGAGGTTGGGGTGAGAAAGATACGCCAGGGTTTGGCCTTTTCTAACTTCATCCCCCTCAATAACTTCAATAGAGGTAACGTTGGCTCCTAAAACAGCAGTTACTGTAGCTTCATATTGTGGTGGCACTTCCAGTTCTCCTGTGGCTTCAACTACGTCTGAAAGGGTTCTGGTCGCCAGTGTGTCTATTTTTATGCCCAGGCTGTTGAACTTGAGGCTGGAAAGATGCACTTCTCCCAATCCGCCTTCTTCTCCTTCTTCATCTTCTTCATGACCGGCTTCTTCCGTAGCAAGGTCTTCGCCGGTTCCGGTAGCTTCTTCGCCTTCTCCGCCGTTGCACGAAGTAAGGATCGATACCATAATGAGCAGTGTGAACAGTTTTATGATGTGCTTTTTCATTTTTATATCTTTGTCTATTAATTAATTGTTTTATTCCGAAGTATTTATATAATATTCGAGTTGAGAGCGGCTGTCGAGATAATTGCCCAATGCGTCCCAGGCATTTACTTCTATCCGTACAGCATCCCGGATGTTTTGCAGGAAAGTCACATAGTCAATAGCTCCCTCCCGATAAGCGATAATGGCTCCTGTCCGTTGCTCTATGGCTAATGGGAGCGCTTCTTCCTGATAATATGTCCAGGAATTAAGCCACTTCAGGTATTCTTCGCGTGCCTCAGCATAAGCTGTCTTTAGCTCAAACTGCGTTTGCTGTAAATTTGCCTCAGCTATTTCCCTGTCTATCCTGGCAGATTGTGTCCTCCCCAGCTCGGGTCCAAAGAACAAAGGAATGCTGATGCCAACCTGATACTGGTAGAAGCCTGTCTGCCCGTCGATTTTTTGTCTACCGTACTGCGCCTGAAATTTCGGAAGAAACTGCGATCGCCTTTCCCTTATAGTTGCATCAGCCACCTCTACCCGTTGCTCATACACATTGAGCAGAGGATGATTATCAAGGGGTTGCAGTAATTCACTTATGGGCTCATCAAACTGATCGGCAGGAACATTAGGTACCGTATAAAGTGTGTCACTGGCAAACCACAGGTTGAATCGCTGCAGGGCACTTAAATAATCCCGATATGCCTGCTCTTTTTGTATTTCAACCTCATTGCCCTGGTTTACTGTAGCCAGGTATTCTAGCCTGGAGATCGTTTCTGTTTCCAGCCTTATTTGTGCAGCCCTTTCAATATCGGTGAATGCGGAGTCCAGACTCCGCAAAGTTTCATATGCATTTTTTGCGGCATATACCGACGCCCAGGCCTGACTTACCTCCAGTTCTACTTCAAGAATGGAAAGATCAAGAGCTTCTTCTGCCAGGGCCACTCGTTCCTTCTGCAAGCGAAGGCGCGGAACGATACCGAAGATATCGATATCCTGTTGCTGAACTCCAATTTGAGTATATACCCCAAGATCAGGATTATTGGAACCATCACTTATTTCTTCTGCTCCGGTAAATATTACAGTGTTCCCAAGGTTCCAGGCGGTTTTTTTCAAAGCTTCCTGGCTTTCTATTTCCAGAGTGGCGGCCTTTATACTTGGAAAGGCTTCTACAGCACGTTTCTTTGCCTCTTCTATAGTTAGAGTTTGAAGGGAATCCTGTTGTTGAACTGACTCGGCCTGAACCAAAAGATTTCCCTCAAGGGATCTGTCTTGTGCCTGTGCGGGTGCACTAAAACCAACTAAACCTCCAATCGATAGCATTGCTACTAAAATGGCGGGCGCTGGAGCAAAACCATTATTATTCTTATTTCTTTTATTTTTCATATTTTCTACTATTGTATAGAGGACAGGCAGTACCACCAGAGTCAGTAAGGTGGCTGTAAACATCCCACCTATAACCACCGTTGCTAAAGGCCGCTGGACTTCTGCCCCGGCCGAAGAAGAAAATGCCATAGGCATAAATCCTAAAATATCTGTTACCGCTGTAAGCATAATTGGCCTTATTCGTTCTTTCGCACCCATAAAAATCCGATCTTTAATACTGGTCACGCCTTCTTCTTTAAGAGAATTGAATCGGTTCACCAGCACCAGTCCGTTTAGTACTGCCACCCCAAAGAGCACGATAAAGCCTACACCTGCAGAAATACTAAAGGGCATATCCCTTAACCAGAGCGCGAAAATACCCCCAATGGCCGCTAATGGAATGGCCATATAAATCATAATAGACTGCGAGAATGACTTCAGGGCAAAATACAACAGCACAAAGATCAGGAAGAGTGCGATAGGCACCACGATAATCAAGCGGTCTTTGGCGCTTTGAAGGTTCTCAAATTCCCCACCGTATTCGATGTAGTATCCCGGGGGTAAATCAAGTTCAGCATCCAGTCGTGCCTGAATATCCTTTACTACAGACTCTACATCCCGTCCCCGGGTATTCACCCCTACATACGTTCTTCGATAGGTGTCGTCGCGCGATATCTGCATCGGCCCCGGCACATAACCTATATCGGCTATTTCACTGATAGGAATCTGCGTACCATCATCAAGGTCGATGTACAAGGTTTTTAAATCATCAATGCTTTGTCGGTGTGCTTCGTCAAAGCGAACCACCAGGTCGAAACGCCTTTCTCCTTCAAAAACAACCCCGGCAACTCCGCCTGCAAATGCGGTACTTATATACTCATTGATTTTTTGAATATCCAGCCCGTATTGAGCGAGTTTATCCCGGTTATAACGGACTGTCATTTGTGGGAGACCAGAAGTTCTCTCTGCATTTACATCTGCTGTTCCGGGCACAGTTTGAATAATCTCTGCCATTTCCTGAACCTTAGTGGATAGAACTTCCAGATCCTCGCCATAGAGTTTTACCGCAATATCTTCTCTTACCCCTTCCAATAGCTCATTAAACCTTAGCTCTATAGGCTGGGTAAAAACCAGGTTGACACCGGTCAGATTTTTGTTGAGCAGGTCCTGAATTTGTTCAATAAGTCCTTCTTTGGATTCAGCAGACACCCATTTTTCTGTGTCTTTTTCGAGTATTATATACATATCGGCGATATCCATTGGCATAGGGTCAGTCGGAATATCGGCCACCCCAATACGGGCTGTTACCGTTTCGATTTCAGGGAAGTTCTCCAATAACAAAGTTTCAATTTTCTTCGAGACTTCTATGGATTCAGTCAACGAACTCCCGGGCCTGATCAAAGCTTGCATGGCAATATCACCTTCATCCAACTGTGGAATAAATTCTCCCCCCATAGTGGAGAAAACATAGCCTGCAGCTCCTAATAAAACGATAGATCCTATGATCACCGCCGCTCTGAGACGAAGGGAAGCTTTTAAAAGCGGAAGATAGGCACGATGAATACCACCAATAATTTTATCACTGATTCTTTCCAGCCATCGCTCTAATCTGCCATACCAGTTTTTCTTGTTTTGAATGGGTTTCATAAACAATGCAGCCATCATCGGTACATAGGTGAGACACAAGATAATGGCACCAATCATCGCAAAACCAAATGTATAGGCCATTGGCTTAAACATCTTTCCTTCAACCCCGGTGAGAAACAGAATAGGTGTAAATACAATAAGGATGATAATCTGTCCGAAAAAGGCCGACCCCATCATGGTACTCCCCGCATCATAAGCTACCTCATCCATCACCCCCCGGTTAAACTTGAGCTTCCCAGCCCTAATACGCTTTTGTATTTCATAAACAGTACCTTCTATGATAATGACGGCTCCGTCAATGATTATCCCGAAGTCGATGGCTCCCAGGCTCATCAGGTTTGCCCAAACACCAAACTGTTTCATTAAAATGAAGGCAAAAAGCAAAGATAAGGGAATGGTAGTGGCGGTAATCAGGCCTCCGCGCAAACTACCTAATAGGAATACCAGAGCGAAGATTACGATTAAGGCTCCTTCCAGTAAGTTTTTAGTCACGGTATCGGTTGTTCTTCCGATAAGGGCACTTTGATCAATAATAGGTTGTATTTCAAGCCCTTCAGGCAATGATATTTCTACCTCCGCCATTCTGTCCTGAACCCTCTTTATCACAGCATTAGGGTTAGATCCCTTGAGCATCATAATAATACCACCCACGGCTTCCTCTCCATCCTTCGTAAAAGCCCCATAGCGCACTTGACTTCCGAATCTCACTTCTTCGGATAGATCTCCAATAGTGACAGGAGTGCCACCTTCATTGGTTACAACTATTTTCCTTATATCGTCTAAGGATTGCACCAGGCCTTCGCCCCGAATGAAATTGGCCATTCTCGTCTTTTCAATATAAGCTCCACCGGTATTTACATTATTCCGTGCCAGAGCCTCATATACCTGGGAGATGCTTACATCCAGCGCATTTAATTTCTCAGGGCTAATAGCTACTTCGTACTGTTTGATGTATCCCCCAAAGGAATTCACTTCCACAACCCCTTCCAGCAAGGTTAACTGCCTCTTTATAATCCAGTCCTGAATGCTTCGGAGCTCCGTAGGGGTGTAATTGTCCTCAAAACCAGGTTGCGGCTGGATGGTATATTCATAAATCTGTCCCAGCCCGGTGGAAATAGGTCCCATAGTTGGGCTGCCAAAATTTTCGGGAATGGTTTCCTGCAGCTCGGTCAATTTTTCCTGAACCAGCTGCCGGGGCAAATAGGTGCCCATATCATCTTCAAAAACAATGGTTACAACCGAAAGTCCGAAACGGGAAACCGATCTTAATTCAGTCACCCCGGGAAGATTACCCATAGCCAGTTCGACCGGATAAGTGATAAACTGTTCAATATCTTCAGTACCTAAGCTGGGAGATTGGGTAATTACCTGTACCTGGTTATTTGTAATATCAGGAACCGAACCCAGGTTCACGGTCATCATAGACCAGATTCCGGCTCCAATTAGAGCCAATGTAAGTAGACCCACTATAAACTTGTTGTTTATAGAAAATCCAATGATCTTATTAATCATGTAAAAAAGTTTAATTCAGTTATAAAAAAGAGGGTAAGCCATTGAAGTGATCAATGACATTAGGATATAAGTATCCTATAAATAAAGGAAATTAAACTTGGGGAGGTTGAAAAATTCCGCCTAGGGCGGCAGAAGAAAACGGGGGCTGGTAAAAAACACTTATACTTTGATCCTCTAAAGGTTCAATTACAGCTAGCTCAAAAGTATCTGAGTTAACAAACGAAAATCCATGAGAACATACATGATGGCCCTGTAAGGGGAGTTCGCCGTCATGTCCATCGTCCTGGTGTCTATTCAAATTTTTCTGATCTCCGTAGTGGTAGTCTAGAAATTCAATAAAGCCAATACCGCTACCTGCTGCTTGTTCATTATAGTGCTCAACAAGATTTGGTATTTTTAGTAACTCACAACACCAATCCATTACTGGTCCCGAAGATTGGAACAAGAAAATGAAGGACAAAAAAGTGGTTGCTAATATTTTCATATGGGCACAAAAGTAATAAAAAAAAACTTGCAATTGGATTGCAAAAAATGAACTTCAAAAAAGAGAGAGAGACTTTGCGGTTTTCTTTTGATGAATTTCTAAGAATTTAAATAGGCAGGACTTATGAGTAGTTTTCCCGAAACAGTGTCCCGGAAAAAATTTATTGGACAAAGGTAAATGTATTAAGTATTCTTTTCATCCATATTTAATAATTTGCTTAAATAAGAAATAAATTTTATATTAACAGCCTTAAAACAACTTATGAAACTTGAAATTACCTGTACACGTGCTGAAGCTAACCATGCACAGCTTTTAAATTGTCAAGCCACAATTGGAAATTTGGACAACGGTTTCCGGCAAATGACTAAACTCTTGTCTATTGCCGGTAATGATGTGCGTTTGAAGATTCTCTTCCTTTTAAATATGGAGAATGAATTATGCCCCTGTGATATAGCAGACATTTTGAAAATGAGTATGCCGGCGATTTCACAACATCTCCGGAAAATGAAAGATGCCGGCTTCATTGCCTCCAGAAGGGAGGGACAAACTTTGTATTATTCGCTGGTAAAATCTGAAATCCAGGTTCTGGATAACATCTTCACTTCAATTAAATCATTAAAAAAATCCGCTTAAAATGGATACATCCCAAAATAAATCTAATAGAGCTGCTTTAGGCGGAGTAGTAGCAGCTATAGCGGCTTCTTTATGTTGTATTGCCCCGGTTCTTGCTTTAGTCGCGGGCACGAGTGGCATGGTGACTACCTTTTCGTGGATGGAACCTTTTCGGCCGTTTTTAATTGCTCTCACGGTGTTAGTTCTGGGCTTGGCCTGGTATCAAAAGTTGAGATATAGAAAAGAAGCTGAAAGTGATTGCGGATGTGCAGAAGATGAAAAACAATCCTTTTTGCAGTCAAAGAAGTTTTTACTGGTTGTAACATTATTTGCAGGGCTCATGATGGCTTTTCCAACTTACTCCGAGGTGTTTTACAGCCAGCCTAACAAGGAAGTGGTCTATGTCTCACAATCAAATATTGTTAAAGAGATATTTGTTGTAGAAGGAATGACCTGCGCAGGATGTGAAGCACCGGTGGAAAGTGAAGTCAATAAACTAGAGGGTATTTTATCAGTCAAGGCGAGTTATGAAAATGCCAATACGGTAGTCGAATATGACAAAACAAAAGTAGATAAGGCTGCAATTATTACAGCCATAAGCAGGACCGGTTATAAAGTAGTAGATAAGTAACCTAAAAAAAGTGAGATGAAAAAGTATGATGTATTTGTAATAGGTTCAGGAATGGCAGGAATGAATGTTGCCAATAAATGTGCTTCTAAAGGCCTTAGGGTAGGAATAACAGATGAATTGCCCTATGGTGGTACTTGTGCCCTTCGTGGATGTGATCCAAAAAAGATCATGCTCGGCCCTACTGAAGCAAAACATTTGGCTGATAATTTTTACGAGAAGCAAATTTCTGAAGTGCCAGCTATTTACTGGCAAGAAGCAATGAAATTCAAACAGGATTTTGTGGATGCTATGCCACCTAAAATTGAAAAAGGTTACCAAAAAAACGAAATTGATACCTTTCATGAATCAGCAAAATTTATTTCTGAAACTCAATTGAAGATAGGAAATAAAATTATAGAAGCCGGAAAGATCCTAATAGCTACGGGTGCAAAGCCGAGAAAGCTGGATATTCCGGGTGAGGAGTATGCTATTAGCAGTACAGATTTTCTCAATTTCAAATCCCTGCCATCCTCTTTGCTGTTTATTGGCGGTGGGTACATCGCTTTTGAGTTTGCACATATGGCTGCCCGTTTTGGCAGTAAAGTGACCATAATTCACAGGGGGAAAAGGCCACTGGAGAATTTTGATCCTTTTATAGTAGATCAATTAACTGAAGCTACCAGGAAGTTAGACATACAATTAATTTTGAACACCAACGTTACGGCGATTGAAGAGGCGAATGGGGCTTTTCGCGTAACCGGAAAAGGTGAAAGTGGGGAAAAGAAATGGGAGGCTGCGCAGGTGATTAATTCTGCTGGAAGGCCTCCTGCCATTTTTGATTTGGACCTGCAGAAAGCAAATATCGCCTTTGGTAAAAAAGGAGTTGAAGTGAATGAATATTTGCAAAGCACCACCAATCCAAATGTCTATGCTGCCGGGGATGCAGCAGATACAGATGGTATTCCCCTTACACCGGTTGCCGTTATGGAAGGGCATATTGTAGCATCCAATATATTAAAAGGCAACACTAAAAAACCAGATTACACCGCCATTCCCACCGTGGTTTTTACGCTGCCCACAATGGCTTCGGTAGGACTTACTGAAGAAGAAGCCACTAAAAAAGGTCTTAATTTTAAGGTGAACAAGAACCGTGTTCCCGACTGGTTTACCGCCCAAAGGATCAACGAGAAAAACTATGCCTATAAGACACTCGTCGAGAAAGAAAGCGGAAAAATTTTGGGAGCACATCTCATTGGCCCACATGCCGAGGAAGTAATAAATCTTTTTGCCCTGGCTATAAAAGTCGGATTCACTTCCAAAGATTTAAAAACCATGATCTTAACCTATCCTTCATCAAGTTCAGATGTGGTTTATATGGTATGATTAACTAAAAATAATAAAAAAATGAATTTTTTTATCACCAAATCAACAATCACTTGCCCCAATTGCGGCCACTCTAAACAAGAAGAAATGCCAACAGATGCCTGCCAGTTTTTTTATGAATGCGAAGAGTGCAAAGAAGTACTGAAGCCAAATGCAGGAGACTGCTGTGTATTCTGTTCTTATGGCAGCGTACCCTGTCCTCCTATCCAACAAAATAATACTTGCGGGTCGTCTAATTATTGCTAATAAATTGACAATAAAAAAGATGGTTCATGGATATAAGAATAGGTAAAAGTGCTTAAAAATACCTGTAGGTCAAAATCAAAAGATTTATAGAAGTGATGTTTTCTATTTAATAATTGTTTTATGAGTGATTATAAGAAAGGGAGTTTAACCCTTGCCAATGCAGTGGCAATGGGAACTGGAGTAATGATTGGAGCAGGTATTTTTGCTCTTCTGGGGCAAATCGCTGAACTCTCTGGACAATATTTCGCACTATCTTTTATAGTGGGAGGGGTAATTTCAGGATTTAGTGCTTATTCATATATTAAAATGGCCGATGCTTATCCTTCCGCAGGGGGGATAGCTATGTTCCTGAAAAAGGCCTACGGGAAAGGCACAATTACAGCATTTGCAGCTCTTCTAATGGCTTTTTCCATGGTGCTGAACGAAAGCCTCGTAGCCCGCACCTTTGGAACTTATACTATGCAGCTCTTCAATGGGAGCCAGGACAGCTTTCTGGTTCCGGCGCTGGGAGTGGGACTTTTGGTAGCTGCGTTTATTATAAACATTCTGGGGAACGAGATAATAGGAAAGACAGCGATGACTACCGCAGCCCTAAAGATTGGAGGAATTCTTGTTTTTGCTGTAGGGGCGCTGTGGGCAGCCGATTTTAATATCGGTTCCGCCTTACCTTCGCAAGGGTCGCAGAATAAGATAAGCGAATACATTGCCTCACTTGCTCTTTCCATTTTAGCTTATAAAGGCTTTACCACGATAACCAATAGTGGGGGTGAAGTAAAGAACCCTCATAAAAACATAGGCCGTGCAATTATACTTTCCCTGCTCATTTGCGCAACCATATATTTTCTCACGGCCCTGGCAGTGGGCGCGAACCTCAGCATTGAGCAGATTATACAAGCAAAAGATTATTCTCTGGCAGAAGCTGCTCGTCCACTATTCGGGAACTATGGACTTTATTTTACGGTGGGGATCGCCATAATCGCAACAATTACAGGAGTTATTTTCAGTATTTTTGCTGTCTCCCGAATGACTGCAATGCTTACGAACATGAAATTGATCCCGCACTCACATTTTGGAATGCCAGGAAACATTCAGCAACACATGCTGGTATATATTACAGTGCTTTCCATCACCCTTACCATTCTTTTTGATCTTTCGGGAATTGCTGCTATGGGAGCTATTTTCTATCTTATCATGGATATTATCATCCACGTGGGAGTGCTACGACATATGAAAGAAAAAGTAAAGGCAAACCCGGTGATTGTAATTACGGCTATTGTGCTGGACGTCGTTGTGTTATTAGGATTTATTTGGGTGAGGGCACAAACAAACTTGACGGTTATTATTGTTTCCGGAGCCCTTATAGTATTTACCTTTTTCGGGGAAAAGATTTTTCTTGGCTTAGGTAATAAAAAAGGAAAAGGGAAAGAGAAACATCATCACGAGGATTAATTTAGTCATAAAGGAAATATTTATAGGAAACTGAACCTCAGGTAAAGTAATCTGACTTAGTAAAATAGTATATCATAAAGCACAAATGACAACCTTACTATTAAATAATTTTGATGGAGAAATAAAACCTAATTCAAGCTTGTTGTCGTCTTGTGACTTTTTATCTGCTGTAAAAATTATTCCTGCATATTTTATTTAATCTGAGGTCATTTGTTATAATTTATATCGAAAATTTCGGTTATCTTTGGTTTACGGAAAAGAATTGAAGCGAAGGTTACCTATTCGGTTACCTCGTTTTATAGAAGTAAGTTAATTGTTTGATAATCAAAATATTGTGGGTTGATAGATTAGTTCTGCCACCCCGACTTAAAAAGCCTGATGCACACCGCATCAGGCTTTTTTAATTTTATGGATATAACTTTTCTCTCGTTTTGAAAATGTTGGAAGTCCCCCTTTGACAACAAAAAAGCCCCGCATTTTTCAATGTGAGGCGTATTTCAAAAACTTTTTACCTTTCCAGTAGCAGGTTTAATCCTTCTTTTTGTTATTTCAAAAGTATATTCCTTAATCTTTCTTATCTGCTACATTTTTGGACATACTCAAAGTTGACTCTATACTCTCCAGGAAGCTGTCAACTTCAAATGGTTTTTCAATAAAATTATTGGCTCCTGCAGCAATACAAATTTTACTTGCCCCATCTAGGCCCGACATCATAAGTATTGGTGTATTGGAAATACCTTCTGTATCCCTTATATCAGCACAAATTTCTGTGCCATCCACCCCGCTTAATAATTTATCCATGATGACAAGGTCGAAAGGTTCCTCCTGTAATTTTTGTACAGTTTCCCCGGGTAACCTTAAAAGAGTTACGTCATATCCATTCATTTCAAGTTGGTCATTAAGGATTATACCTAAATAATGATCGTCCTCAACAAGTAAAATTTTGCTCATTTAGATTCTTTTTATCTAATTAATTTATCTTTCCCAAACTCCTGCCACTCGCCCGGACAACGACCATATTAAAAGCGTTTAGATCCTGTGAGGATATATTCCTTTTAATGCCGCTTAATACAATGCCAAAAATAAGAATAAAACTTACAAAATCAAGCACTGTTAATACTCCTCCAAGATCACTTTCACATAATACTCTTCCGTTAAGTTTTTCGCCTATCCATATGATGTTTGATCACCCTTAAAGTTTAGAGGGATTACGGAAAACTTTTTGGTAATCAGTTCTCCAGGTTAATAAGGAATTTTTTTTAACACATTTCACAAAATTTTCACATAAAGTTCGAATTTAAAGTACTTTTTTTACGGCCATTAAAATTATTAATCCGAAGTATTTATCCAATATTTACTGTGTTTAGTTAATTTAAACCTACCCTAAAATGGCCAAAAAAACTACTACCCCCTCGACCCGGACCAAAAAAACTTCATCCCCTAAATCCACTGCAACTAAACCACCTATCGTGAAACGATCCAAACGGGTGGCAGATGAGGATATGTTCAAAGACAGTGATTATATGCACGAGCAGTTGGACAGGCTCATATTCGCACTGGAAGCATTTAGGGAAGGAGATATCTCAGTGCGATTATCAAAAGAACGCAATGATAAATTTGCCGATGTAGCTGAAGCCTACAATACGATGGTGGAAATGATTGGAGGGGTAAGTACAGAGGTATCCCGTATCTCCCGTGTTGGTGGTATTGAAGGGAATCTTGATGCCAGGGCCGAGTTTAAAGCCTCGACCGGGGTGTGGAAGGATATGATCGATAACATTAACATTCTTATTGAAGCAATTGCGAAACCGGTACTTGAGGTAAGCCGTATCCTTAACAGTATTGCTGCAGGAAAGCTGGAAGATAAATTTAGCCTTACTGTAACCGGCGATTTCCGGGCGATGGCAGATGTTATTAACCGCACCCTAGGCAGTTTGAACATCTTTGCTGAGCAGGTAACGCTGGTGGCCCGCGAGGTGGGGGTTGAAGGAAAGCTGGGGGGGCAGGCGAGTGTTCCAAACGTCTCTGGTACCTGGAAGGATCTTACAGACAATGTAAACCATATGGCAACCAACCTTACTGAGCAGGTACGGGAGATCGCAAGGGTGACTACGGCCGTGGCCGATGGGGATCTTTCCCGAAAAATTACCGAAGAAGGAAAAGGAGGGGAAGTACTTGGATTATCAACCACGATAAACAGGATGGTTGATTCCCTGAATATCTTTGCTGCAGAGGTTACCAACGTGGCGCGTGAGGTAGGGGTGGAAGGAAAACTCGGTGGCCAGGCAAACGTTCCAAACGTTGCGGGAACCTGGAAAGACCTTACCGTGAACGTGAACACCATGGCATCCAACCTTACCGCCCAGGTACGGGAGATCGCAGGAGTAGCAACATCTGTTGCGAATGGTGACCTTTCCAAGAAAATTTCGATAAACGTAAAAGGGGAGATCGCAGAACTTAAGGATACCATTAACCAGATGGTGGACTCCCTGAACATATTCTCTGATGAGGTAACGCGTGTGGCCCGCGAAGTGGGAACTGAAGGAAAGCTGGGAGGACAGGCAGAAGTGCCAGATGTTGCAGGTACCTGGAAGGATCTTACAGATAATGTGAATACCATGGCGAGCAACCTTACTAATCAGGTAAGGGAGATTGCTTCTGTAACCACCGCGGTGGCACAGGGAGACCTTTCACAAAAAATTACAGAAGAAGGAAAAGGAGGGGAGGTATTGATACTTTCCAACACCATTAATAGCATGGTTGACTCCCTTACCCTGTTTGCGGCAGAGGTTACCCGTGTGGCCAGGGAGGTGGGCACAGAAGGAAAGCTGGGAGGCCAGGCGACTGTACCAAGTGCGGCCGGTACCTGGAAGGATCTTACAGATAATGTGAATATCATGGTAAGCAACGTTACAACCCAGGTGAGGGAAATTGCAAATGTTGCAACCGCGGTGGCAGATGGGGACCTTTCGCAAAAGATCTCCATTGATGTAAAAGGAGAGATCGCAGAACTTAAGGATACGATCAACCAGATGGTGGACTCCCTGAACATATTCTCAGATGAGGTAACCCGTGTGGCACGTGAAGTGGGAACCGAAGGGATCCTGGGAGGCCAGGCAAAGGTGCCAGATGTAGCCGGTACCTGGAAGGATCTTACAGATAATGTGAACTATATGGCATCCAACCTTACCACACAGGTAAGGGAGATCGCAAATGTGGCAACTGCCGTGGCAAAAGGAGATCTCGCACAAAAGATCGCCATTGAAGCCAAGGGAGAAATAGCAGAACTAAAAGAAACCATCAACACGATGGTGGATTCCCTAAATATATTTTCAGATGAGGTAACCCGTGTGGCACGTGAGGTGGGAACCGAAGGGATCCTGGGTGGACAGGCCGAAGTACCTAATGTAGGGGGAGCCTGGCTGGAACTTACCGAGAACGTAAATACGATGGCATCCAACCTTACCACCCAGGTGAGGGAGATCGCCTCTGTAACCAAGGCGGTGGCAAACGGTGATTTATCTAAAAAGATATCTGAAGAGGAAAAAGGAGGGGAAGTACTTGAACTTTCCACCATTATAAACACCATGGTGGACTCACTGAACATTCTTTCCAACGAGGTGACCCGTGTGGCCCGGGAGGTAGGAACCGAAGGGATGCTGGGAGGACAGGCAGAGGTGCCAGATGTTGCCGGTGCCTGGCTGGACCTTACCCGAAATGTGAACACCATGGCGAGTAACCTTACCAGCCAGGTGAGGGAGATCGCCAATGTAGCAACTGCGGTAGCAAACGGGGATCTTTCACAAAAGATCTCCATTGATGTAAAAGGTGAGATAGCTGAACTTAAGGATACTATTAACCAGATGGTGGACTCCCTGAACGTTTTTGCTGCAGAGGTAACCCGTGTGGCGCGTGAGGTAGGAACCGAAGGTAAACTGGGAGGCCAGGCAGAAGTACCTAATGTTGCAGGTACCTGGAAAGGCCTCACAGATAATGTAAACACGATGGCGAGTAACCTTACCACCCAGGTGAGGGAGATCGCATCGGTAACCACTGCGGTTGCACACGGGGATCTTTCGCAAAAGATCTCGGAGCAGGGGAAAGGAGGAGAGGTACTGGAACTTTCCACCACGATCAACATCATGGTTGACGCTCTTAACATTTTTGCAGATGAGGTAACCAACGTGGCACGTGAGGTGGGTACAGAAGGTATCCTGGGAGGCCAGGCAGAGGTGCCAAACGTGGCGGGATCCTGGAAGGACCTTACAGATAATGTGAACCAGATGGCGAGCAACCTTACCTCCCAGGTAAGGGATATTGCAGGAGTATCTACTGCACTTGCACGTGGTGATTTCTCCAGGAAGATCGATGTGGAGGTGAAAGGTGAGGTACAGGAACTTAAGAATAATATAAATGCGATGGTAGACTCCTTTACTACCATTGTAAAAGCGGCCAATACTATTGCTGAAGGTAACTTCGCCATTGAGATGCCACTGCGTTCTGAAGCAGATCAACTTGGTATTGCATTGAACACGATGACCGAGAACCTGAAACGAATTTCTGAAGAGAATGAGAATGAAGCCTGGATCAAGACCGGGCAGGCGGGTCTTAACGACAGGATGCGTGGAGAGCAGGACCTGTTGACCTTATCAAAGAATATTATTTCCTACCTCACTAAATACCTGGGTGGCCAGGTGGGGGTTATCTACCTTGCTGAAAAGCACAAGGATAAAAAGCAATTGAGGATGACAGGTTCCTATGCCTTTACCCACAGGAAATCCCTTAAGACGACCTTTGAATTTGGTGAAGGACTTGCTGGACAGGCGGCGCTTGAGAAAGAAGTAATTGTCCTGTCGGGAATACCATCAGATTATATAAGTGTTTCATCGGGTCTCGGGGAAAAGAAGCCAAGCAACATCCTCGTTCAGCCATTTATTATTGATGGGGAAGTAAAGGGGGTCATAGAAATTGGATCTTTCAAGACCTTTAATGACAGTCAGCTGGAATTAATGCGTTCAGTAGGAGAAAATATCGCGATCACGACCAACTCGTCCCTGGATAGGGAAAAGATGAAAGACCTGCTGGAGGAATCACAAAGACAGTCTGAAGAACTACTTAAACAGCAGGAAAAATTACAGATACAGAGTAAGGAATTGCAAATGGCCAATGATGACCTGGAGTCCAAGACCAAGGATCTGGAAATGCAGAAAGAAGACCTGCAATCGAGTAGGGTTGAGGTAGAGCGCAAAGCCAAGGAGCTTGAACTGGCCAGTAAATATAAATCTGAGTTCCTGGCAAATATGTCACATGAACTTAGAACACCATTAAACAGCCTTCTTATCTTGTCCAAGGACCTTAGTGATAACAGGAAAGGAAACCTGTTAAAGGATCAGCAAAAATCTGCCAGTATCATTTACGAAGGTGGATTAAACCTGCTGAATCTTATCAACGATATCCTGGACCTTTCTAAGGTAGAAGCAGGAAAGCTTCAAATTCATCCCGAGGAAGTTATGGTTGACAGCCTGGTGAATAACCTGCAGGATCAATTTGAGCCACTGGCCAAATCCAAAAAGCTGAAATTCACAATTCAAAGTAAAACAAATGCCCCTGAAAGGATAATAACAGATGGGCAGCGGCTGGAGCAGATCATCAAGAACCTTATTTCCAATGCCATTAAGTTTACTGAAAAAGGAGCAGTGAGTGTCTCCATTGGAAAACCTGATGAAAGGGTGAACTTCAGGGAAATAACCTTGTCAAAATCTGAAGTGTTGGAAATTTCAGTTAAAGACAGCGGTATTGGAATTCCTGAAGCCAAGCGAATGATGATCTTTGAGGCATTTCAACAGGCAGAAGGAGGTACCAGTCGTCAATATGGCGGGACAGGATTGGGATTAACAATTTCAAGAGAATTATCCAGATTACTGGGCGGTGAGATACATATAGAAAGTACAGAGGGCAAAGGAAGCATTTTTACGGTATTCATTCCTTTAGACCTTACAAGTGCTCCCATAAAGGAAATGGATGATGCAATATCCTCTTACACAGAGCCCAATTATGACAAATCTCAAAATAATGGAGTACCGTTGGTGACAAAAACTAACGCATCAATTGGTGAGAATTATATGTGTGACGACAGGGAGAACTTAAAAGCTTCAGAATATTCCTTGTTGATTTTTGAAAGTGATAAAAATATTGCTCAAACTGTAAAAAAGATTGGCAAACAATACGGCTTTAAATTGCTGTGCGCCATGGATGGCAAGGAGGGAATGAAATTGGCGGCTCAATACCAGCCAAATGGGATAATTCTGGATGACGAACTGGAAGATATGAAAGGGCTTAAGGTACTGGAGCATCTAAAGTTCAATTTGAAGACCAGGCACATTCCGGTTTATTTTATGGCAGCAGAGGATTATAGCAGGGAGGCACTTGGGAAAGGAGCCATGGGCTTCAGTCTTAAACCGGTTGCTTTTAAAGATATAGAATATGCTATCCAAAAAATTGAAAATCTACGTACATCCCCATCACGGGAGTTGCTTATCATTGAAGATGATGCGCCTACTTTGAAGGCCATTAAAAGTATGCTCGAGAACCAGGAAATGAATATTTCCACGGCGGTTACCGGGAAGGCTGGACTGGAAAAATTATTGGCTAAAAATTTCGATTGTGTGATCCTTGACCTTAACCTGCCCGATATTAATGGGTTTGAGGTGCTGAAGAAATTGAAATCTGCAGAAAAAGAAAATAATGTACCCGTGGTTGTATACACCGGTAAGGAGCTTACAAAAAAAGAAGTAAAAGAACTCAATAAGTTTACTGAAAGCGTTTTAATCAAAGGCGCGTCATCACCCGAGACGCTTCTTGATGAAGTTTCATTAATCCTTCATAGTGATGAGAGCAAATTCTCCAGCCGCCAGAAAAAGATCATGGCAGATCTTCATGATCCTAAACATTTCCTACAGGATAAAACTGTATTGTTGGTAGATGATGATGGGCGTAATTCCTATGCAATTTCCAAGGCCTTATACGATTCGGGGATGAAAGTGATCATTGCAGACAATGGTAAAATGGCAATTGAGAAACTGGAAGAGGAAAAAGATATAGATATAGTTTTAATGGATGTTATGATGCCTGTGATGGATGGTTATGAAGCTATGAAAAGAATAAGAGAAAGGACCGAGTTTAAGAATATCCCTATTATATCTCTAACCGCAAAAGCAATGCCTGAGGATAAAGCAAAATGCCTTGAAGCAGGTGCAAATGATTACCTTACCAAACCTGTTAATATCGATAAATTGTTGAACATTGTGCAATTGTGGCTGCATCAATAAGAAGGTTTTTTTTTAGATCAGTCATATTTTGAGCATACAAAGCAGCCTCTCAATTTCACTGAGAGGCTGCTTTTATATTTACCAGAGAATTTTCTGGTCAAATTCGAAAAAGGATAAACTAACTAAAATTTATAAGGGCTACTTATTAGGTACTTTAGATTCACGTGGGCTTCCTGTGAGGGAGGATGGAAAAGCCGCGAAATGGATGTCCTTACGTTATTACATCTTTCTACTTATTTGCCCTCTCCCGTAGATAATCTTTATCTGTTAGATCAAGTATTAATGGGGTAATACTGGTCATTCCATGTTTGATTGCCCAGCGGTCACTGCCTTCTTCCTCCGGTTCCAGCGGTATAACTGTAAACCAGTAATGCTGCCTTCCCATAGGATCTTTGTTGGCTACAACCTTCCCGTCGTACTCCCGAACCGAAAGGTTGGTCCATATGATCTCCCCGTTGGGATTTCTGGGAAAATTGATGTTTAGCAGTTCACGATCCTTTTCGTTAACCACTTGTTTTAATGCCTTTGCCACGTGAGGTTTTAGCGCCTCAAAATCGGGTTCATCATCACCCACAGAGACACTAAAGGCTATTCCCCTCACCCCAAACAATACCGCCTGCCTGGCGGCAGATAGTGTGCCTGAATGCCAGGCAGAATTCCCAATATTAGAGCCAAGGTTTATACCCGAAACTACCAGGTCTATTTCATCAAAAAGGTGTGTTCCCATCGCAACACAATCTGCCGGAGTACCATTTACCCGGTAAGCTTCCATTCCTTCAAAATGAATGGGAGATTTTTTATAAGTAATGGGTTTGCCAGAGGTTATTGCCTGCCCCATGCCAGACTGTTCAACATCTGGAGCCATTACGATCACTTCCCCGTATTCCGAAGCTACTTCAGCCAGGCACATAAGTCCCGGGCTGTATATTCCGTCGTCATTTGTAACCAATATCTTCATTTCTTTTTCTTTTTATAGGTTGTTTCTTCAGCAAAGAATTAAAATACAAAATTCTCAATTTTAGATTGGTATAAAATCCTTTCAACAGCAGGATTTTATGTTACTTATAACACATTGGGCTGGTTCTCTTAATAAATTTATATCATAAGGTATCGTTAAGGAACTTTGCATCCAATCAAATCTCAGTAAATTTATTTTTTCTGAAAATTCACAACCCATGAAGAAGATACAGGTAATCCATAATCCTACTGCAGGAGATGCAGAGCAAAGTAAGAAGAAGTTGCTTGCCAGCCTTAAAGAGAATGGCAGGGAGATTTCCTATGCTTCTACAGATGATGATGGATGGGAAAAATTCACACTTGATGAAGAGGATTTGATCGTTCTTTGCGGTGGCGACGGGACTGTGCGGAAACTAGCGGGGGTATTACTTCAAAAAAAGAAAAAACAACGTAAAATTCCCATTTACCTTGTCCCGGCAGGTACGGCAAATAATATAGCTACCACTCTCGAATTACCATTTCCACGAGATTTTACTTTTCAAAAAAACCTTAAGAATTACCAGCTTTTTGACTACGGAAAGATAGCTGGGCTTGATGAATTCGAATTCTTTTTAGAGGGCATTGGTTTTGGCTTCTTTCCTGAATTGATTCGAAGAATGAAAGAAGGGAAAGAGATCCCCGATGAAACGGCAGAAGAAAAATTACAACGTACCCTTAAGGTGTGCAGGGACATCGTGGAGCACATGAAACCCCTGAAGATAAAGGTTGAAGCCGATGGGGAAAAGATCAAAGGAAAATTCCTATTGGCAGAGGTTTTGAATACAAAACATATAGGCCCCAATTTGAAACTGGCACCGCATGCCCATCCCGGGGACGGTTTGATGGACCTTCTACTTATTTCGCCAGAGCATCGTGAGCTTCTCCTGGAATATATAGACAGCCTTATAGCTGGTAATAAGGAAGACGTTGACGTTCATAAATTCGTGAAAGTAATGAAGGTGAAAAAAGTTAAAATGAAAGGCAATACTTCCCAAATGCACGTGGATGACTCTATTTTAACGGGTGAGGAGAAATATAAATTTAAGCTAAAGGTAAAAGAGGGAGAGTTTATGTTTATCTAGAAACATCCTCAACCCTGGTTTTCTTTTTATTCCTGCGCCCCCACCATAGCATAAATCCGCTTACAGGCAGGCCTGCAACAAAAAGGCTCCCAAAGAATGCTATGATCTTGCCGGGCAAACCAAAGTATTGTCCTGTATGAAGGCCATAGCTCATTTCCTGTAATTTCATACCGTTGCTTTTGTCTGCGTAAAAGTGCTGTTTTAATAATTCTCCTGTTGCAGGATGAAAGTAAAAATTGGACTGATGGTCATATTCAAGTGCATCGGGATAAGCCCCGGTGACAACGGGAGCATCCGGTCCCTGGTCCCACACAAAGTACATCCCGCTGTTTGGCATCATTTCAAAAGTTTTTATCATTGAAATATCCAAAGCATTTCCCGTGGATTCAATAGTAGTGCTGTCTATTTCCAGCCTTATTTCATCCTCCGGGTGCTCCTTTCCAAGATTTCCAAGTATATAAAAACCTTCATTCATCCATTCATAGGAGAAGCTAAGGCCGGTAAGGGCAAGGAACAGGGCGAGAAAGGAAACATAGAAGCCGGTGGTCCTGTGCCAGTCATAATTTACGCGACGCCACCTGGCATTCCATTTTATTTTGAGATTGGTCTTAAAGCTCTTCTTCTTTTTGGGCCACCACAGGATGATCCCGGTGATAAGCATAAGAATAAAAATAAGCGTTGAAGCACCAACTATTTGCTTGCCTATGGCCTCCGGCAGTAGTAAATGCATATGCAGGTCTTCGATGATAAGGAAAAAATCATTTTCAAGATCCTGTACATGCGCAAGTTCAGCAGTATAAGGGTTAAAATAGATATGATGCGGACTTTCCTCAATTATTGCAAAGACGTGCGCCGGCCGTTCCCTGGTTTGGTAAACCACCATGCTGGCATCTGCACCGGGGAAAAGTTCCAGGACATTATTTTTAAGGACAGAGGGAGCTACAAATTTTGCATCCCGGGGAGTGACTTTTCGCCAGTCGCGGGTGAGGTCCTGGATCTCATCGTGGAAAACAAAAATACAGCCGGTAACTGCGACAATAAAAACAATGATCCCGGTAAGAAGTCCAAGCCACAAATGTAAACGGCCGGCCCATTTCTTCCAGATATGTTGTTTTTTCTTTTTTGACATATTATAAAAAAGCCGTCTGAGAAAATACTTTTTCAGACGGCAAATTTAGGCTTTATTTCAAACTAAAAATTATAGGTGAAGCTGGCTGCAAAATTCCTTGGCATTTGCGGATTTATAGTAGACCAGCCGTTAAAATATTCCTGATCTGTAAGATTATTAAGCTTTAAAATGATCGAGAATTTCTCTACATTATAAAATGCTGAGGCATTTAAAACAGTATAGGAGGGGAGGGTGAATACTCCACCCACTGCACGGTTGAATATCATATTTTCACTAGCATAATTTCCACCAAATCCAAGCCCGAAGCCTTCATACTTCCCTGTTGGGATCCTGTAGCTTGCCCAAAGGTTGGCAAGGTCCTGTGGCCCGGCAGATTCCGGACGTCTTCCAAGGAAATCTGTTTGGTCTGATACTGTAAGCTTACTGTCGTTATGGCTATAGCCTGCAATGATGTTTAGTCCTGCAAATGGAGTGGCAGTAATGCTCGCTTCGTAACCCCTGCTGTAACGCTCTCCATCCTGCACATAAAAGAATGGCCTTCCGGTCTCTTCCATTACTATATTTGAAACCTGGATATCATAGTAACTAATGCTGGCAGAAACTTTGTTTTTTACCAGATTTAACTTGGTACCGGCTTCAAACTGCCTTGCCCTTTCCGGATCAAAGGTAACGGTAGTCGTAACCCCTTGTGCAGGATCTCCTTGTTGTTGAGGAGCCACATTGCTGAAACCATCCATATAATTTGCAAAAAGAGATACCCTTTCCAGTATTGGCTGATATACAATCCCGAATTTTGGGGAAAGTGCCGTCTGGCTGTTGTTATCGCTTTCAAACTGGTCTATCCTCAAACTTGCCATTGCTGATAGGTTTGGAGTGAAATTAAGAACATTAGAAATGTAAGCACTGTAAATATCCTCACGGGTGGTATTATTATTCAAAGCAGCACCGGCGAGAAGATTGTTGCTTGCAGCGGCAGAAAGTCGTCCACTATCGTTATTTCTAATGTAGGCTGAAGGATCATAGATGCCAAAGACGCTCTCGTTCACATTCTGCAATCCTGCATTTCCAATGTAAACATTGCCGTTTGCCACGTATCCTGAACTGTTGTCAATTACCTGCCTGTTGAAATAATCCAGTCCTACCACCATACGGTTTCTCAATCCCGCGATCCTGAAATCCCCAATGAAATTCTGCTGAACATCTGTTGTTAGGGTAGTGGAATTTTGATTGTTCATATAGCGGGTAAATACAAGACCTTCATCAAGATTGGTCACAGACCCTTCAATTTCTTCTCTTCCCTGGTAGAACCGGGTGGTTTCATACAGGTAAGAATAATGTCCTTTAGCTTTTGAAGATCCTCTTGAAAACACAGTTTGAGATGTCCAGGATGAAGATAATTTGTAATTCATCATCCCCTGCAGGCTGTAATTAGGATTTTCCATTGTGAGATCATTGCTGGTATAGCTGCGATTGGTGTCATATCCCAGCTCTTCAATGTTGGTTGCTCTTAAAGGTGCCCCGCGGTCAACAAAAAGCATTGTTGGATTGGTGGTTTCACCCTTAAAAATTTCTGTATTCACAAGAAAGGATAACCTGTCATTTACTTTATAGCTTAAAGAAGGAGCTATGAAGAAAGATTCCCTGAAGCCCAGGTCCTGGAAGCTGTTTTGTTTGTGATAGGCAGTATTTACACGCAGGGCAACCTTTCCTGTCTCGTCAAGTGGTGTATTAACATCGGCCGTTACGCGGTTCATCCCGAAGCTTCCCATAGTGTAGGATACATTTCCGCCGAAATAGTCGTAAGGCTTTTTGGTCACGATATTAATAAGGCCACCGTAGGAGATAAGGCTGCTTCCATATAAAGTCCCGGAAGGGCCTTTTACCACTTCGATCCGTTCAATATTTGCAGGATCCGGGCTGCCGTTGGTGAGGCCGGGCAAACCGTTCATAAGAGTAGGCTGCACAGGGAAACCGCGTAGGGAGAAATAGCCGGCACCATCATTTCCCCTTCCGGTAGATTCCCACAATTTTGTGATTCCCGGAGAATTCTTGAGGGCATCATCAAAACTGGTGATAACCTGTTCTTCCATAAGCTCTGCAGTGATATTATTATATACCTGCGGATTTTCAATATCCTTTAAAGGCAGTTTTGCAACATATTCACTTTTTGCACGGGTGAATTCATTGATATTTCCATTTGCACGCACCACTACTTCCTCCAGGTCCTGCTCGTTATTATTGAGGATAATGGTGGAGAGGGTAGTTGTTTGCCCGGGTTGTACAGATACTGCAATTTCTTTAGTTTGATATCCTACAAAGGAGATCCTGAGGGTATAATTCCCCCCGGGAATATTGCGAAGGAGGAATTCCCCGTTTGAGCGGGATTCAGTTCCCAGGACAGTGCCGGGGATTTCAATGTTGGCATCGGTTACAGCCATTCCGTTCTTGTTGATGATGTTTCCTTCAATACTTCCGGTAGACTGGCTAAAACCGGTAGAAAAATTGAAAAGGAGTAGGGCTAACAGAAGATATTTCTGGATCATTTTAATTGTAAGTTTATTTAGACTTATTTTAAATAGAGGCGCAAATGTAGAAAGGGATTTCGATTAAAAAAAGCTTATTTATAATATTTATAAATAAATTTTCGGCCGGAAAGCCTTATCAATACAGTTTCAATGAGTTAGGTGGGATTAATTTTTAAAGAAAGGACAGCTAAAAACTACCGCGGTAGAGATCACTGGAAAATCAAGGTTAATCTGTCACCGCAAGTACACGCTCCTTTTCAGTTCTTATTCCCCTGGCAGGCTTCTTTTTAAATTCCCGGCCATACCATAGCAGGAATCCTGTAACCGGAAGGCTGGCACAAATAAGGCTGGCAAAAAAGGCGAGCACCTTGCCTGGAATACCTCCTATTGCTCCCACATGAATATCATAGTTCATCCTCATCACCTTTTCAGGGAAGCCGGTTTCAGCATATACTCCATAAATGGTGGGAGATGTTATTTCTTCCAGGGTATTTTGGTCATAGAAGCGGTAATCTGCATCATAGTAAATTCCTTCAGTATAACCTATTTCCACATAAATTGATTCCTCATCTGTGGCAGGATAATGGAATTCCAGGTCCACTGCCTGCGGGTATTCATCTTTTAATATATAATACAACCGATCCATGCTTCCAACACCCGTATCAATTTTCTCCCCGCTGAAATTTTCGGGTACCCTCCACAGGGTTTCCTTGTCACCTCCCAGGCTGCTATATGCAACTGCTTTAAAATTTTCAAATGCCATAACCAGCCCTGTAAAGACGATGACCACGGCCACTATACTTATGTAGAAACCAATAACAGAGTGCAGGTCATAATTCTTTCTCTTCCATTTTGTGGTTTCTTTCCAGTCCAGGGTTAATCGCTGCTTTCGGTTTTTTCTGTTCTTAGGCCACCACAATACGATCCCGCTTATAAGCATAATCGCGAAGATCACAGTACCCCATGCTACTACCTGTTCTCCAATTGGCTTGGGGAGCCATAGATAACGATGGCCCTCGAGGACAAAAGGAAAAAACCCTGTGAGATTATTCTCTATATGTAAAACCTCCCCGCTGTAAGGATGTAAATAGACGGTGTGATAGAACTCTGGCTCATATTCATAGAAGATCACTTTTACAGGCTCATCCTCTGCCCCGTATAAAGTCCCGTGGACATGTCTCTCTGGAAATACTTCATGGGCGAGTTCTCTTGCTTTAATTGGCAGGATTACCGGTGCATCCTGTTTCGCGATCTCCGGGAGGGGAGAGGTAAAGGCTTCGATCTCCTCTTGAAATGCCCAAAGACACCCTGTAATAGCCATGATAAAAATTATAAGGTCACTTCCCAATCCCAGGAACAGGTGTGCTTTTCGTACCAGTTTCCTGAAAGTGCTATTTGTTCTTTTCTTCTTCATGGGAAGACAGTTGTTATTTAGACTTATTAAAAATAAAGTGCTAAAGTAAAACGCAGCATCAACCTGGGCAAGATTATTTTGTTTTTTTTATCAATAAAAAGGTAAAGTCCTTAGCGTTTTAAAATAAATAGGAGTTTCAGCAAATATTTTTCAATTTCCAGCATTTATCTCCCGCACAGGAGCCAGCGTTGCACCTCCAATGCTTTCCCACGATTCATAAAGACCAATTTGAAAGGTTATCCTTGTTAAGAGCAAATTGACCCAAAAATTTAATTTCATAAGAAAGATCTTACAAGTATTACACATATTAACTTAATTTTAATATATTGGACCATTGTTATGAGTGTTTTGTCGATAATATGCTTGTAGCAAATAGATTACGGCCCCCTAACTATGAAAAAAGCGTTGATCATTCAGGAAGACATAGTTCTTCTTAATATACTGGAGCGGTTAATGACCCTTAATTCCTATGACTGCAGGGCAGTAAGGACCATAGCCGATCTCGACATCGAAGATCAATCCCTTAATTATGACCTTATAATTTCAGAAATACTCTTCGAGGGGATTGCACCCCTGGATTTTGTGTTTCAAATACAGGAGATCATAACGCACAAAGAATTCATTATTCTCAGCAATATGGGACAGCCTAAGGTGAGAAGAGAAATTATGGAATCTAACAAAGTAAAAGGTTTCTTCTCCGTGCCTTTCGACCTGGACCATATTCAAAAATTGATCTTATAATATGGTAGCATCAACCCTCGTTCTCCTCATCAAGTTATTACTTGCCTTTCTCCTGGGAACCTGGTTGATAATTGGAATAAGCCTGGTTTACAGGAAAAGGCGTACTGCACATCTTCAAAAGCTTGAAACGGCTTTTGCCAGGGTGACGGCAAGCTATCTTTATCCCTTACCGGGAGAACCATTTGATCTTATTGAAGCAAATCGCAGCTTCAGGAAACTGGGAATACGTCCCTCTAAACCCCGGAATGTCCAGTATCTTGTGGACCTTATGATTCGTACTCAGAGATCGCTGCTGGGTAAGAATTATCATAAGCTTGAAATACTATACAGCCAGATTCCACCTTACCGGGTCTCGGTGAATAAGTTGCGCAGCAAAATGTGGTATGTCAAAGCAATGGGCATCAGGGAGATCTATGAAATGGGCCAAAAACAATATATAAAGGAGATCACAAAGGAAAGAAACCACCCCAATATTTATGTAAGGCGGGAATCTCAAATTGCCATGGTTGTATTCCTGGGCTGGAAAAGTTTACGATTCTTACCCTATCTAAAAAGGGAAATGACTTTATGGCAACAAATAAAGGTTGTTGAAAAACTGCACGACCTTTACCCAATTGCTAATTTAACATACCTTCGAAAGGGCTATGATAGCGACCGCCCTTATGCCAATGAATTATTAATGAGGATTATTAGAAAATTTGACCTTTCCAGCGAGATAGGCTACATCCTGAAATTTATTGATTCTGAAAAGTTCGACACCAGGGAAACCGCTATATATTGCATATCATCATTTACACTTAACGACCTGCAACTTGATCTTTTAAAATCCAGGTTTTTTAATATTCCCAATTTTGAACAACAGGTGCAGTTGCTAAAATATATTGACAGGACTTCTAAAAATATTGATCTTGATTTCTTTAAAAAACTACTTTATGAGGGAAATGATATTATTAAATTAAGCACTGCAGAAATCCTGTGGAATCATGGGTATATTGAGGAAGTCCAGGATTTTTATTACAGGCAATACGACGTGCAGCCACAACCGGCTTAGTGATGGAGGGGAGCATTTATCAATATATCTACTGGACGGTAAATTCCCTCTTTTTCATCTATGGAATGTCTCTTCTTACTATTTATTTTGGAGGAATTATATTATCTGATATTGCTGTAAAGAGAAATAAAAGAAAATCCCAATTTCTTTTAACCAAAGATATTGTAAGCGCAACCGATATACCATCTGTAACCCTGGTTGCACCTGCTTTTAATGAAGGTGTGACAATAGTGGACAATGTCAAATCGCTCCTTTCTATACAATATCCTTTTTATGACCTCATATTGGTCAATGACGGAAGCACAGATAATTCCATGGAGTTACTAATTAAGGAATTTGAACTGGAACCCTTTGACTCCACCTTCATAACTCAACCTATTCCAACAGCTACTGTAAATAAAATATATCGAAGCAACAAAATACAATATAAGCAGCTCACGGTTATTGATAAGAACAACGGAGGCCGATCTGATGCCATTAATGCAGGAATCAATTTTGCGCAAAGTGAACTTATTTTGTGTACAGATGCAGATTGTATTATAGAACAGGATGCCCTTTTAAAAATGGTGAGACCATATCTTGAAGAAGGGGAGAAGGAGATCATTGCCTGTGGTGGGTCTATTGGAATTGCCAATGATTCTTTGATCCAGGATGGAATTTTAAAAGAATTGCGCCTGCCCCGGAATCTTGTCCCTATGATCCAGGTGGTGGAATATATAAGGGCTTTCCTTATTGGGAGAATGGGGTGGGGAGAGATAAATGGTTTAATGCTGGTATCTGGTGCCTTTGGAATGTATCCCAGGACAAGGCTTTTGGAAGTTGGTGGTTTTAATCATGCGACAGTAGGAGAGGACCTGGAATTATGTATTAGGTTAAGAGTGCATATGGAAAGGCTGAAAAAGCCTTATAAGGTAGTTTATATCCCCGAAACCCTATGTTGGACAGAAGCCCCGCCAGATTATAATATTCTTGTAAAACAACGGGATAGATGGGCGAGAGGTCTATGGGAGACGCTTTCAATTCATAAATACCTTTTCATCAATCCCAGGTACCGGAATATGGGAATTTTCTTTTTCCCTTACTGGTGCTTTTTTGAGTTTGGGGCACCTATAGTGGAATTCCTGGGGTTAGTGAGTATAATAGTTTTTGGCCTCCTGGGATGGATCAACTGGAATACAGCAATTCTTTTGTTTACGGCAGTGTATCTTCTTGGTTGTATTTTTTCCACGATCGCGATCTATTTGTACGTCCGCAATTTTAGGCATTATGCCACCCCGAAACAGGTTATCGAACTGCTCCTGGCCGCTTACCTGGAACCATTCTTATATCACCCGGTTTTGCTGTTTGGTCAAATGAAGGGTTATTACAAGAAGCTGTTTAAAATAAAATCGGGCTGGGGTTCTATGACCAGAAAGGGGTTTACAACAACAAATTCCTAAAACCTGTATCTGTACCCTACAGAACCAATAAACTGAGTTCCCTGCCGGTTTGCAGTAATATCTTCATATAAGGCCCCTGCACCTACCTGAACCAGGTGGTGGACTCCCAAGCTAAAATTAACTCCCAGGGTGCCGTAATAAGCCTCCAGCAGCGGATTTTCCAGCGCCTGGGTTGACAATACGCGTTCATCTGGCGAGATACCGTTACCAATTCTCAGGAATAGAAAATTATCTGCAGTACTTAAATAATACCTCACATTCCCCTGGTAATTTCTTACCAGTTCGCCACCTATCTCTGGCCCCAGGAATGCCCGGGCATTAAAATAGAATTTCCCCTGGTAAAGGGTCAAACCAAGAATTCCCGTGGAGAGGTCATTCCCGTTAAACCTTTGGAACCTGCCACCAATTTCTCCTTCAAAGACTTTCGCAAAATTATAGAACAATGAAAGGCTTCCCCGAAAATCGGGAAAAAGTTCCCCGTTGGATACCCCCATATTTGCAAAGGCATAAAACCTATCATTAAAAACAGGATAAGCTTCAAGTTCATAGAGATTGCCTTTTTTAAAAGACCTGTCTGAATATGTAACCCTGGCGATTGTAGCAGTGCGGCCAAAGTTATGCTGGTATTCCCCGCTTATGCTATGCCAGGGATCATTACGGGAATAATCTTCACTAAAACCAATATACTGGTAATTAATTCCAACCTCATCTGTTACGCTACGGTTCAAAATTAATTGTAAAGCATATCGCTCCTCTCCTGTAAGGCCGGGACCTTGAAACAAGTCCATAGCCAGGTCGCGGGCGTCCTTTCTCCTTTTAAGCTGCAGGTATAACTGGGCCTTTCGTATTTGGAGGCCGTTATCTTCTGGATATATTTTTTCAACTCTTTCGATGAAATTAAGAGCCTGTAGTTCTCCCTGGAATCTATTAACACGTTGAAGAACCAGTGGTTTTACATCTACATATTCCGGGGCGGTTTCCAGTAAAAGATCAAGATCCTCATCGGCAGCAGCATAATTTTCCAGTGCCCAATAATTCCTTATTTGCAGGATCCTTATATCGTGGTATTCGGGTGCAAGTTCAAGTCCACGCCTGGTATAGGCCAGGGATCTTTCAAAATTGCTGTTTTGATATTCCTCCCTGGCCAGTTCATAGATCTTATCTGAATTTGTTTCTGTAATTTCCTGGGCTTTCAGGCTAAAAGTGAGTAGTAGAAGGAGGGGGGCAAGTAAATAGATCTTCATAGAGGGGTATTGAGATATTTTTCAAAAGTAAATTTTAAAAAGGGAACTCCATAATTTAATTTTAAGTTGATCCTATTCCTCAATTTCTACTCTAATACCTTTGGTATGACCGGAAAATTCCGGGGCATACATGCTTTCGATATTAGTGATACCATTGGAAAAATTTCCTGCATTGTTTGCCCTTACCGTATATTCCAAAACATAGGTCCCTTTGTTAAGATTGTCAAAGAAAAAATGGGTAGCGGCATCGCGGGTGCTTTGATAATAGGCAGTGCCATCCTGGTACTTGTATTCACTTAGGACGTTAGTTGGTTCAAAGCCACTGGCCCGCATATCCTTGAGATGAATAAAATCCATATCTGCAGTTGTTCGTACTACTAATCTTACCGTCACAAGGTCACCTATTTTTAAAGGTGTTTTTGTAGAGATCCTTTTTAAAGATCTTCCTTCTTTGGCTGATATGTTGAGGAAGAGCTCTTTTTCAACATTTAGCGGACTTTCATTATGCATCTGTATCTTATCGAGATCTTCGAAATATTGCCAGTAAACACCTCCATATCCTGCAGTACTGTTTCGGTTTTCTATTTTAATGTTAGAGAAGCTGCTATCTATCTCCTCAGCTTTCCAGTTCAGTTTTAGGTACCCCGTACCGGCCTCTATATTGATTTCATCCAGTTTTTCCTTTGCCACCGGCCTTCCCCCTAAAGAGATATCCGTGTTTGCACTGGTTTGCAGCCAGTCATTTCCCTGCATCAATAAAGCGTAAGTTGCCTCTGTGGTAGCCTTTGTAGTTGGCCAGTGGTTGCTTCGCTTATTCTGAAGAAGCCATATCTTTAATTCTTGTATGGTTTCTTCCTCTCCTCCAAGTTCAGTATAGGCTTCAATAAGTAAAGCCTGAGTTTCAATTGGAGAGCGGTACCAGAACCAACCGGCTTTATTTTCCTTCCAGTACATCCCGTAATCCTGTGATCTCACTGCAGATTCCTTTAATGCCTTAAGGATCATTGCGGCGGTTTCTCTTTCGCCCATCCTCATCAATACAAGGGATAAAAGACCCTTTTCGTAGAGACTTCTCTCGTTCCACTCCTTTTTTTGCACCTGAATTATTTTTTCTGCCAACTCCAGGATTTCGGGGGATAGGGGATGTTCCTCCATATAGAAGCTACGGGCATACAGGTAATGCAGATTATTGATACTCCTGTAGAAATATTCAGGATCATTATTAAATACCCTTCTGTTTCTTTCTTCTTTTAAAATATTTGAATCCAGATACCCGGTTGCTTTTTCGATTAGCCTTTCATCATTGATCTTAATATCCAGAGCTTTAAGATGGCCCAGCCCGGCTACAATATGACGTGTAATGAAATAATTATCTTCCCCGCCTGAGAACCACGGCCAGGCGCCTGAAGGCTTTTGCATTTGCGCAAGGCGTTTTACCAGCTCCTCTTTTTCCGTCGCCAGTTTATCTGTATCAAATAACTGTGCAATATGCTTCTTTTGCGCAGTTTCTGAAGCGGCATCCCTCACCCAGGGAGTTTCAGCAAGAATAATGGATTTTAATTCCTCATTTTTTTCCAGCTCGCTCACCTGCGCCCCGCTTGCCAACCAGGAATCAAAGACCTCTTTGATCTGTGGCCTGCTCTCAATAATATGCTGTGCCACGCTGTTGGCATAAAGTCGTGCAAATGTTTGCTCAGAGCATTCGTGTTCAAATTCTATTAGGTAAGGCAAACTTTGAATGGCAAACCAGGCGGGATTCGAACTGTATTCCAGGCTGTATTTATGATGGTCCAGACTTTCAGAATTATTCTCCTTCAGATTCTTAAAGTCATAAGTTTTTGTTTTCCCTGAGCGCACAAAGAGAGGGAGGCTTTCTGTTACCAGCATCCTGTTGCTAAGAACCGGCAGGACGTTTTCCTCCCCATCAGAAAAGTTCCCTGCCTTTGCCAGGATCCTGTAAGTAACTGCGGGAATACCCTTGGGAACAGTAAGGTTCCAGGAAACTGCAGCACTGTTTGATGCTGTAATAGTAAAGTTCCTGCTACTTTCTGTATTTCCCAGCTCAAGATCAATTGGTTCCATGGTTAGGGCATTGAACAATTGCAGGATCGCAGTACCACCAAGGGTTTCATCTGAAAGATTTGAAATTTTTGATTTGAAGACAATGCTATCTCCCTCACGAAGAAATCTTGGTGGGTTTGGGGTAACACTCAATTCTTTTTGAGTAATCACCCCGCCTTCATACATGGCGGTAGTCCAGTCTATCGTGTGGGCGAGCAGGCGTAGTTTCCAGCGGGTAAGAGCCTCGGGGGAAGTAAAGCTGAACTGCAGCTTACCTTTTCTATCTACTTTAATTTCCGGAAAGAAAAAAGCAGTCTCATCCAGGTTCTTTCGTGCCTGTACATTTTGAAGCTCCGTAAGTCCTTGTTTAGTGGTAATGATCACAACCCCATTTGCCCCTTTAGCACCATATAAAGCGGTGGCTTCATCTCCTTTTAAGATCTCCACCCCGGTAATATCTTCCGGTCTCAGGTCGTGGCTGGAGACGGGTTTCCCGTCAATGATAAATAGCGGACTTTCTGCCGAATTTAAAGAGGAAGCTCCCCTTATACGTATCATTTCCCCGCTACTATCTTCAGCTATGGAAACACCTGCTACTTTTCCCTGTAATAAATGTGCAGCATTCCCTGCATCCAGGGCATTCTCCTCACTATCCTCAACAGTGGCATAGGCTACAGCTACTACTTCCTCGAGCTGTTCTGAGTTTTCCTCCAATACGATAAAAGCTTCCCTGGAATCACCTATTGTATGCGCATATGGAAGAAAACCTATATAGGAAAAGATCAATTCATCTCCCGGCTTTGTATCCAGGGCAAATTCACCCTCAAAGTTGGTTTGAGTACCTGTTTGAGTACCTTTTATCATCACATTCACTCCAGGGATAGGAAGCCCGTCTGTATCAGTCACGATTCCACGGGTATTTCCCTCAAGGGTTTTTAAGCTTGCAGCGGCCTTTTTATTACCCAGGTACCTTCTGTATTCATAGGAATTTGGATTGGAGTAATAAAAACCAAATAATTCCAGCCGGTCAAAAACCCGTTGTCCTGGTCGGTAATGTCTCACGTATGAAATATTGCCAGAGAAGGAGGAGACAGACCTGGTGGTGTTGTTAGTATAATATGGAAACCTGGTATAAGATTGTTCAAAGGCTGTGGCAGTACTCCAGGCTTTGGTTGTAAACTGGTCAAGGGAAGCGTCATACATGGAAGCCAGCACCTCAGCATCTGGAATGGAATTTTTTTCGTCCTTTACCGTAAAGCTCCATTTCTCTTCGAGGCCGGGTTGAATTTTATTTCTGAAGGTTTCAGTTTCAATAGTAAGGGCTTTTTTCACCTGCGGAAGACGAATTCTGCGGGCTTCCTTTATTACTGAATTATTTTTGATACCGTAAATTTGAACCTCCAGTTCCTCGCCGGTTAATTGACTGATTGGTATTTCTACCAATGCTCTCCCATCCAGGCTAAGACGTTTCTTAAAAAGCTTTCTATAACCTTCATAGGCTGAAATTTCAAGGTTGAGGTCTTTGTATGCTGTTTGGAGTAAAAGTTCCAACTTGCCGTCTTCCAGGAATTCTGAATTCTGGATGCTGTAGCTAAATCGTTGATGATCTGGCAAATACTTATCCTCTGGATTTACAACCTCAAAGGCTTTCTGAGCTTTGGCAGTGCTATTTTCGTTTCGGCTTTCAGTTTCTACAATATATTTACCAGATTCCCATTTTTCACTCACAGGCACCTCGATTTCCAAATTCCCGGTGCTTTGAATATTTCCTTCATACACCATTTTCCCCTTAGGCCATTCTTCTGGCTGCAGATTTTTACCATAGGGTTCTTCAGGAAAAAGTTGGATAAATTCATCTTCTGGTATAAGCTGTATCTCGGGAGCCTCCCACAGCCTTTCCCTTGTGATCCTTCCCGGGCCCTGTAACTTATAGATCTTGAGGCTACCTGTTACCGGTACCTGGTTATCATTGAGATTTGTGTTTTCAATTTCTAATTTTAGTTTTTCGCCGGTGTTCACACTTTGCGGCAGGTTAATACTTGTAAATAAGTTTTTATACCCAACTTTTAAAGTTGTTTTAGCCTCACGGGTTTCCCCGCTCACATCTGTGACCGTAGCGTTTACATTGTATAGGTACAGGAGGTTTTCATCTTCGAGGTCGGCTTCATCTGCCAGGGCATTAAAAGTGATCTCAAATTTTCCGTTGGCATCTGTGATGATGGTATCTTTTATTACAGGAACCGGGTCACTGTAGGTGTAAGACCACCAGCGCCTTTCCATTTTTTGCCGTGTTACCTCATAAATTAATTTGGTATTATTTATTCCAGATCCCATATAGGAGGCAGCATTTCCTGTTACAGAAACACTATCGCCGGGTTTAAAGGAGTTCGTGGTATCATCAAATATTACTTCAAATGTGGGGCGTTTATATTCTTCAACACTAAATGACAATCTGCTGTCATAATAATCCCCATTCTCATAGATCTTATTCCAGAAGAGAGATTCCTCTTCATAATCTTCTTCAGCATAGATCTCAAATTCTCCGGTGATCCCCTTAGGCGGTAACCTAAATTCCCCGTTAAAAGAGCCAAATTTATTGGTAAGTAGCCTAAATGTTTGGATCTCCTCCCCATTAGGATCATCAACAAAAACCTCCACATACGTATTAGGAACCGCGGTGGTTTTTCCCTTTTTGTATTGTAATAAAACTCCTTTAAAAAAAACCTTTTGGCCCGGGCGGTAGATTGCGCGGTCCAGGTAAAGCATGGTTCTTGCAAGAGGTTGATCTTCGTCCCTGTCTTTTTCCTCATAGTAATAACCATCTCTATAATAGGTGCTAAGGGTATCCCCATCTTTGGTGAGGGTAATTCCATCATTTCTTCGATATTCTTTATTTTTTTCGAGAATGATCTCCCCGTCTTTGTTCGTTCTTCCCACTACAGTCCGGGACTGTGCGTATTTAAATTCAATTTTTACATTTTGCACGGGTTCTCCTGTAGTTCTGTCAAGACTTTTATAAGTAGTGTACTTATCAAAATTTATTTGTGAAAGCGTGAGCCTGGTGACTCTCATAAAACCAAAGGCATTACTCTCCTTAATATCTTTGGCTCCAACGTGTACGAGGTAGGTTCCTTTTTCCAAAGGGGGAAGCACAATCTCGGTAGAATGTACGTTATAGTCATTGCCATTTGGAAGAAAGACCTTTTGCTCTACAAGCGCCTCCTTTTTAAGCAGTGGAAGAATACCAGCATCCCTGTTCCTGTAATTTAGATTATCTGGAAAGCTGTGGGCAACTTTGTAGATCTTTAGTTGTAAACTATCCAGGCTCTTATAGGAAATATGCATGAGATTATGATCTCCCGGAGTGACCGGGGTGGGTATTTTGACTGCAAGTTCAATACTAGTAATTCTACTTATGAGGTTATAGGCTTTTTGAGCTGAATCTGTATTCGGAAACTCTCTCGTTATCTTTTCTGCCAGTGCAACAGCTCTTTTCAAAAAGGCAGGATGTAGTAACCTCCCGTCTTTATCGGTTTCCCTGGAGCGGTCATAAAGGATCATTGCCATATCAAATAGGACCAGGGCCTGGACTTCCTCGCCATCATATTGAGCAGCCAGTTTTTCCAGGGCTGCTTCATAAAGCTTCCATTTTTCCTCTCCTGTGTAATTGGAATTGACATACTCCAACCTGTTGAGCTGTGCAAAGACTTTCGGCATGGTATTATTACTGGCCTGGTGCAGTCTCTCCAGCTTTTGCCAGGTTTGCAGCACCTTTACACCAGATGTATAATGCGCGGCTTCAGGAAAAGAAAGGCTAATGAATTCCTGAGTTTCAGAATACAGATCGGGGGAGCTAAAGGAGAATTGATCCCGGGCATTGACCTCTGTAAAATTGGAAGAATTGGAATAGAATTCCAGGGCACGGTGTGCCAGTACATCAAATAAGGTGGGCCTGTATTTTCGCGTTAAAGGAAGGGAATAAAGCAACTCTTCAATATCTCCTGCAGGAGTTGTGATAAGGGCTTTTTCGTTTCTAAGGGAAAGTTCAAAAGCCTTATGGATTGAATCCCGCAAAGTGGTATTTGACCAGGTTTCGATCTCTCCATTTTCCGGGTCATCGATATGGCTACGACTTCCAATTCTCCATCGGTTATTCTGAAAATACTGACTTAAAAAAGTGGCTTTATAACTTTGGAGTATATTCCGGTAAGGAACAGGCAATCCGGCAATACTGTTGTTTATATTCTCAAGGATATACCGGTTACTGTTTTCGTGATTTACCTGGTAAAATTTATAATGGTAGATCTTTGCTTTTATAAATTGTAAATGATCCCTGTTCTTTTTAGCTATAGAAAGAAGTCCTGTAGTAAGGGAATCGGCTGTTTCTGTACGGCCCAGCATTTCCAGGGAGTCGATAGCCTTCCAATTTTCTGAATATTTATAATTTTGAGAATGAGTGATGCCGGTGATGAGCAGTATAACTGCCAGGAATGATCTTTTCATATATAGCTTTAACCTTCCGGGGGTAGGGGAGCCGGTTCTGAATTTGAATATAGGAAAATTTTGTTAAAGTGTGGGAAGCATACAAAAAGGCGAAAATTCTTCAGTCATCAACTTACCCTCCAGGTAGAAATAAAACCGGATAGTTTTTATAGAAATTGCCCGAAGATTAGAGATCAAAGTCTTTTCCTTAAAAATGAGCGGCAAAAACAAAAAGTATAGAGATCATAAGCAGGAACAAACTTAGGAGGTAAAAAGTTTTTCCCTTGATGCGTGCTTTCTCTCCAAATTCCTCGATTTCCTGTTCCTGGGTAGGAGAGGCGAAAAGTGGGATATTTAATATATCTCTGCCTTTTTGAGTAAGTACAATTTTTTCTTCAGTAATTTCTATTAGGTCATGTTTCAGGAGTTCATTGAATTTTCCCGTGATTTCGGGCTCCTGAAGGATGGTGATAGGGTTACCTGTCAAAATAAGCTTTAATAGATTTTCGTACTGTTTCATTTGCTTTTAAAGGAGATTCAACTGTGCAAAGCTAAACCCTTTGGTTAGAGGAAAATATGACTTCAATCAGCTGGTGGGTAAATATAAAAATTGGTAATTCGTAAGACGTGAATTCGTGAGGTGTAGTTTTGTTATGTGGTAATTCGCAATAGCTTAATTGGGGAGCAGGCCCGGTGGAATTGATTTGGGTGACACAACCAATTTGGCGTAATGAAAAACCGGATTTATTTTTTCTTTTTAAACGCCCCTGCCAGGATAAGGGTGAGAAAAACAATACCAACGCTGAATAATGTCCACCAGATCATAAAATCCTATTTACCTGTAAGGTAAGACTTTCCACATAAATTTTAATAAAAAAAATTATGGGGCGTGTAAAGGAAATATGTTTTTCATTTATCTTTACTTCTCCCCCTGAATATTATTTTCTAAGACTTTTATGCGTAAATACCTCCCAATCATTAAACGCCTCTTCATGGTGTTGTTCCTTGTTTGCTACACCCTGGCAACACTTTGTGTGCTTGATATCCTTTCGTACGACCACCAGTACCATTATTTCTTCTTCATTGGTTCCTTTTTCCTTTTGCTATATTTTGGAACCTATTTTTATGATTGGATCCAGGGGCCCTTTAAAGGGTTTTATAATAAGTTGAGCAGGTAGGAGGCAACAAAGTTTCTTTTAATATAACCTTACTCTATTTTTCTCTCATAATATAAGTATACTAAGTCCACTTTTTCAGGATATTAATTAAATTATAATAAACTCCTCTCTCTTTTTTCATAAATTTAGAAAAGGAAGTCGGGAAGACTTTTCATTGATTTTAAAGCTTATCAATAAACAATTGCACTTCCTGGTTGATCTTAATTTTCCGGATTTGTTCAGGTATGCTTCAAGTAAACCCTGGTGCTAATGAATAAGAGAAACAGAATTATAATACTGGTAGATTTTTCTGAATATTCAGAGAACCTGATTGAATTTGGCTTTTCACTCTCCAAAAAATTAAATGGCAAACTGGTTTTTGTACATCAGGTTGCAGGGGTAGTACCGGCCCTGGCCGATGAGGGGAGCCGCAATGAGATTCTCAAAGCTGAAATTTCTGATGCTCACATACATTTGCGGGATCTGTTGAAAGAAAGGATCCAGGATGAAAACGCAATTCATATAAGCCCAAAACCAATTCTTTCAATTCTTAAGGAGTTGTCCAACGAGCTTTATTTTGACTGGGTGCTTACGGGCCTTAAGACCACCGGGGTTTTAAAACGTCTCTTTATTGGAAGTACACCTCTTTCTATTATTGATGAGTCCAATCATTTAACCCTGGCAGTTCCCATAAAAACCCCTGTAGCTATTCCCCAAAAGCTTTTGGTAGGGGTTACTCCCAAGTTTCCAATGAACAGGGAGCAATTTCAGGTAGTTTTAACGTCGCTTACTGGCCATATAAAGCAAATAGAGTTTTTTACTGTGCTAAAGGATGACGAGGATGAAGATAAAGCTAAAGTATATCTGCAGAAACTTCAGAAGGAATTTGATACCCTAAAAAGTGAGTTTAGCATTTATAAGGGGGACAATGCGCTGGACCTTTTGAAGAAACAGGTACACTTAACTATGGACTCCTTTCTTGTACTTCAACAGGGATCACGAACTCTTAACGATAAGTTATTCAGGAAGTTCATGATAAATGAGGTGGTTTACGGGGCACAAACGCCATTAATAGTTTTATCTTCATGAACTGGATTTCTGGCATATCGGACAATCCTTTTTATGAATTTTCTATCATCCTTGCCCTGGCGGCATTGCTGGGCGCAATTGGCCGCCTATTAAAACAGCCTCTAATTGTGATGTTCATCGCATTAGGGATCATTGTGGGCCCTGCGGTCCTTGATGTGGTTAAATCTCCAGAATCTATTCACTTACTGGCAGAGATTGGAATTGCAGTACTGCTGTTTATAGTAGGTTTAAAACTTGATCTACGAATAATAAGATCTGTAGGAAAGATTTCCCTGCTCACAGGGATGGGGCAGGTGATCTTTACCTCCCTATTTGGTTATTTTATTGGTTTAATCCTCGGCTTCTCTTCCCTTCATAGTTTTTATATAGCTGTCGCACTTACATTTTCCAGTACGATCATCATCGTCAAATTACTTTCAGATAAAAAGGAAATAGACTCCCTGCACGGGCAAATAGCTATTGGTTTCTTAATAGTACAGGATATAGTTGTTATCCTGGTGATGATCATACTTTCAGCCATGCAACAGGATGGGGAAACTTCGCTCACCGGAGATATCATTAAAACTGTGGGTTCCGGCCTGGGATTGGCTGTCTTTACTTTGATTGCAATTAAATGGATAGTACCAGGCCTTAGTGCGTTTCTCGCAAAGTCACAGGAACTTCTTATCCTCTTCGCCATTGCCTGGGCAGTCTCTATTGCTGCAGTGAGTGAACTCATAGGCTTTAGTAGTGAAGTAGGTGCATTTTTGGCAGGTATTACCCTTGCTTCTTCAGATTTTAAAGAGGTTATAAGCAGCCGCCTGGTAACTTTAAGGGATTTCCTGCTCCTGTTCTTCTTTGTAAATCTGGGTAGCAATCTGGACCTGTCCATAATCGGCAGCCAGATCTATCCCGCCCTAATTTTTTCTGCTTTTGTACTTATAGGCAATCCCTTGATCGTTCTTATCATCATGGGTATCCTGGGATATCGAAAACGTACCTCCTTTCTGGCGGGTTTAACCGTTGCTCAAATAAGTGAGTTCTCCTTAATTTTTGCCGGATTGGGGTACAGTGTGGGCCATATTACCAACGAAGTGGTGGGGTTAATTACCCTTGTAGGATTGATCACGATTGGCCTTTCTACTTATCTCATTCTATACTCGCATCAAATTTTTAAGATCCTGTCTCCTGCACTTGATATTTTCCAAAGAAGCAAAAATTATACTGAAATTGAGAGCATTGACAAGGAGGAAGTTTACGATGTAGTGATCCTGGGCCTTGGAAGGTTTGGCAGGCGCCTTGGTGAAATGCTTGAGGAACATTCAGAAGTGCGATATCTGGGGGTAGATTTTGATCCCGTATTAATCGCCGAGTGGAAAGCCAAGGGTAAGGGGATTATTTATGGAGATATGGAGGACCCGGACCTTCTGGAGCAAATACCATATGATAGAAGCAATATCATCATTAGCACAGTGGCAAATACCGAACTTTCCCAACAGCTAAAAAAACTCCTGGATCTAAACGGGTATACCGGGAATTATTTTGTTACTGCAACCACAGAACAGGATTATAAGGATTTAAGGGATTTTGGATTTGATGACGAGCATATTTTAAGGCCACATCAAATGGCAGCCGCCACTTTTTATGAAGCTTTCCTGAAGCATAATGTAAACAAGGCCTAATTGAAGATTTATCGCTTAATAGCAACTTTTAATCTTCCAACTTGTTGACACTAAAGTCAAGAAAATTAAAACCTTATCACTTAAAGGGTCGTGATGTGCTGCTATAACTAGCAATAATTAATTAACATATGTTCATGTAAAAAATAGTAACTCATTATTCTGAAATTCCTACATTGCAGCCTGAAATTAAACAGTTGTTTTATGACCTGTTATATTGATATATTAAATAAAAACAGCTTCTTCTAAATAGCCCAAGCCCCTCATTTTTTATCCCCTCCCTTTCCATGACATATATTTTAAAGAAAGACAATAATGAGGAAATACGGCGTTTGCAAACCCTCCTTTCATACAATATTCTCGACACTCCCGGGGAAGAGGAGTTTGATGGCCTGGTAAAACTTATTTCCATAATTTGCAATTCCCCAATTGCTTTAATTTCCATGTTGGATGATAAAAGGCAATGGTATAAGGCTAAAGTTGGGGTAGTGCAGGATGAAGTGCCAAAGGAAGATACGATTTGCCAGTTCACCCTGGAGCAGGATGACCTCCTGGAAATACCAGATGCAAGGGAGGATGACCGGGTTCGCGGTAATGACCATGTAACGGCAGAGGGAGGTATTCGGTTTTATGCAGGGGTGAATATAAAAGCAAGCAATGGGCATAAAATAGGAACTGTATGTGTGGTAGATACTGTCCCCCGGGAATTAAATGAAGACCAAAGACTGGCCCTAAAGCTGGTGGCAGATCAAACCATGGCACTGCTGGAAACCCGTAAAAAAAATAAAGAGCTGGGAAACGAGCTGGAGTTAGTCATAAATGAAAAGATAAAGAAAACACAACTTCAACTTCTTCAAAAGGAAACAGAATATAACCTTTTGCTTAAAGCGATAAGAAAATCCAATGGGGTAGTGGAGTTTTCACCAGATGGTGTAATAAGATCTGTAAATAAAAATTTTCTAAAGGTCCTGGGATATCCCCGGGAAGAGGTAATTGGGAAGCATCACGAAATTTTTCTTGATGAAGATCAAAAATTGGCAAGTGAGGAGTTTTGGTCATCGTTACGAAATGGAGAATTTCATACAGGAAGATTTAAAAGGCTTCAAAAAGATGGTTCTCCTGTATGGATTCAGGCCACTTATAATCCCATTACAAATCAAAAGGATGAAGTTATAAAGGTGGTAAAGATAAGCCGGGATATTACCAAAGAAATTGAAGCCGAAAGGGCATTGCAGCAATCCAGGGACCTTGCTGAAGAATTAAATAATCAAAAGGATAATTTCATAGCCAATATGAGCCACGAAATAAGAACTCCAATTCATGCTATCCTTGGGTTTACAGAACTGCTTCTGGAAAAAGAGCAGGATCCTTCAAAGGAATCCTACCTTAAATCGGTTAAAACAGCGGGAGACAATCTTTTATACATAATTAACGATATTCTGGACCTCTCCAAACTGGAAGCAGGAGTAATACATCTTGAGAAAGAGCCTTTTGATCTTTCACTGGTAATACAAAATGTCTTTTCAATTCTTCATTTAAAGGCGCATCAAAAAAAGCTGTTATTCCAATATCATATAGAACCCGATGTTGAATTTCAGCTTATTGGCGATAGGAACAGGTTAACGCAAATATTGATCAATCTACTTGGGAATGCTATAAAATTCACAGCAGCAGGAAGAGTTGAGGTTTTTATAAAATCTGTCAAATCTGTCCCTGAAAACAATGAAAGTACCCGGCTGCAATTTAAAGTAGTTGATACAGGCATTGGTATTCCTGCAAAGAAACTGGACGCTATTTTTGACCGATTTTCGCAGGGAGAGGAAGACACCTCCCGTAAATATGGAGGCACAGGTTTAGGACTTAATATTTCCAGGCAGCTCATTGAGAAACAGGGAGGTACTGTGGGGGTAGAAAGTACAATAGGTAAGGGATCTGTCTTTACATTTGAGCTCACCTTTGGCAGGGGAATTATCAATGCACAATTAGAAAAAGAGAAGTCCCCGGCTGCCACCCGCGATATCAACAAGGCCAGTATCTTGCTTTGTGAAGATAATGAGCTTAACCAGAGGTTAATAAAGGCAATTCTTAATGAAAAAGGCTATGAAGTTGACCTGGCTGAAAATGGAGAAAAAGGCATAGAATTGTTACGTATCAAGAAGTACGACCTTATCTTAATGGATATTCAAATGCCTGTAAAGGATGGCTATGACGCTACTAAAGCAATAAGACAGGAACTTGAAATTTCCACTCCAATCATAGCTTTGACTGCAAATTTCATGCTTTCAGAAAGGATCAAATGTCATGAGCTGGGAATGAATGATTACTTATCGAAACCCTTTCCAAAGGAAGATCTGTTGAATATCATAGAGCTTACGATACAGGGAAACAGCTATCATAAGATATTGAAACCCAATGTTACTTTTAAGGATAAACCTATTATCTCCCTGGAGAACCTCAATGACCTGACGGAAGGGGATGAAAATTTCAGGCAGGAAATGATCTTGCTTCTGGTCAACCAGGCAGAAAAGATGTTTGAAGAAATCCAGGGTCATTCTGAAAATAAAAATGTTGTCGAAATTGCTGCAACAGCACATAAATTAAAGACATCTCTTGGAGTTATTGATGCCGACCTCACATTGCTGAATAAGCTTGAAGATCTCAAAAATCACGATCCTGGAAATAGGGATTATACCGGCCTGGTAGTCTCTTTGGGCTTACAGCTTAAGGAGATTTTTAGTATATTGAAAGAATTAATAAATACCCCTCAAAATGAAGACCCTACTAGTAGAAGATGATGAGTTCCTATTGAAATCCCTTTCTTTTTTTTTAAGATCAAAAGGTTATACTGTTACAGGTTTTGATAATGGTCTGGATGCCATGCAATACCTGGAAAATCACGAGAATGAAATAGATATCGTGATAACAGACCTTAATCTTCCCTTCGCAGGAGGTCAGCAGGTAATACGCAGCCTGAGGACTAGCCGGGGCCAAAAGCTTCCTCTCATTGTCCTTACATCTTCTGGTGTGGAATCAACAGAACTGGAAGTCTTTGATCTGGGAGCAGATGAGTTTATTTCCAAACCTTTTAGCCCTGCCGTTTTGCTTAAACGCATGGAAAAGCTAGTTGTTAAACAATCCTGATCCTTATATTCTTGGATATAATTTTAACTACCGTTTTTTCTCCTTTACACTTTTTGTCAAATGAAGGCTTGATCCTTTACAGGCCACTAGTGGCGAGCAGTGAAGGTTTGATTCCTTTTTATTTTACTGTAAGAAATTTACTGTTATTAGTCATATTTTGCCTTGTCGCGGTTTCCCTGCTGTTCTTTTTAATGACCCTTTACAAAAAAGTCTATAGAATACGGGAGATCAGGAAAAAGAAAGAATATCAGGAACAAATAGATGAATTGCTGTTCAAATTTCTCTTTGATGAGTCCTCAGTAAGTGAAATGGCTATCCATCCTTTTTTTAAGGAACATAATGGCGAGAGGCTTTTTCAACAGCTTACGATTAAAGCTCTTATTGGCCTTCATCATAATTACAGTGGGATCTATAGCAAAAAGCTGGAACAGTTCTTTGCAGAATCTGGCCTGGCTGCTTATTCTCTTTCCAAACTTAATTCAGCTAACTGGGCGCATATTGTAGAAGGAATAAGGGACCTTTCGAGCCTTAAGTACTTACCGGCCTATCCAAGGATCGTAAGTTACAAGAACCATCCAAACAGTTATGTACAAACTGAGGTATTGCTTGGAATGATTAAGCTTAAAGGAATATCAGAACTATTGAAATTCAAAAATTCCGGCGTTTATTTTAATGACTGGATACAGAGTAATATCCTTTTTGTTGTCAAGAACTATAGGATCCCAGCACCTGCCAATCTTGATGAACTTCTTGAGAGCAGAAATAGGTCTGTTTTCCTGCTGGCAGTACGATTAATGAATTATTACAGTTTACCGGAGCATTATGAGGCTTTGACCCGGATGTTTGAAAAAATGGATGATAAGGTGCTAAAAAAAGAAATGTCTTTGCTATTAAATAAAACAGAGCAGCTTCAATGACAGGTAATTACACAATAGATCTGGTTATAACGGTATTTAATTACCTCATTCTTTTCTTCGCTATTTTTGTGATGTTTTCCTATGTGGCCCTGGCTATTATTTCAGGAGTTCATCTAAAAGCCTACTTAAAAAAGAACAGGTTCGTTAATTATAATGCGTTGCTGGCCCTGGACAGTGCCCCCAAAGTTTCATTGATAGCACCGGCCTATAATGAAGGGAGGACAATTGAAGAAAATGTTAGGTCATTGCTATCCATCAACTATAACAATTTTGACGTGATCGTAGTTAACGATGGTAGTAAGGATGATTCCATCCCCGTTCTTAAAGCAGCGTTTGATCTTGTAGAGAGCTCATTGACTTATAAGGATAAAATTCCTACCAAAAAGGTTAAGGCAATTTACACATCTGCAAATCCCGCGTTTTCCAGATTAATAGTTGTAGACAAGGAGAATGGAGGAAAGGCAGATGCTTTAAACACAGGGATCAATGTATCCCGCAACCCGTATATTGTTTGTATAGATGTGGATTGTATTATGGATAAGGATGTGCTTTTAAAACTAGCCAAACCTTATTTGGAGCAGTCAGATAAAAAGATCATTGCTACCGGGGGCGTGGTAAGAATAGCCAATTCATGTGTTATCAAATCGGGAAAACTTGTAGAGGTGAAGGCTCCGGAGAACTTCCTGGCGCGGGTGCAGGTAATAGAATATTTAAGAGCTTTTATCCTTGGAAGAATGGCCTGGAGTAAAATGGATGGCCTCCTTATCATAAGCGGTGCTTTTGGCATGTTTGATCGTGAGGTTGCCATAAGTAGTGGGGGATATGACACCAAAACTGTAGGAGAGGATATGGAGCTTATAGTTAGGATGAGAAGGTACATGGTAGATAAAGGGGAGCCTTACACTGTACAATATATCCCAGATCCCTTATGCTGGACAGAAGCACCCGAAAGTTATAAGATCCTGGGAAAACAACGCAGCCGCTGGATGCGTGGAACTATAGAAACCCTCTGGACCCACAGGAGGATGATGTTCAATCCTAAATACAGGACATTAGGGCTACTGAGTTATCCCTATTGGTTGTTTGCTGAATATTACGCCCCTTTGATTGAGGTTACAGGACTAATTATAAGTTTAGTTCTTGCATTTTTAGGGATTATAAGCTGGGAATTCTTCTTTTTATTCCTGCTGCTGGTGTATGTATTTGCAGTGATGTTTTCCATGATGGCTTTGTATACAGAGGAATCAACTTATAAGAAATATGAGACCATCCGGGATTTGAGAAAACTGGCAACTGTAGCTTTGCTCGAACCACTAATTTTTCATCCTTTTACCGTTTATGCAGCTTTAAAAGGAAACTGGGAAAAATTAACGGGAAACAAAGGTTGGGGGGAAATGACCCGCACCGGTTTTGATAAGAAAAATTGAATTAAGATTTAATGTTTTCCCTGTAATTAAGGGTAGCAATAAAATGAAGGAAAGGCCATTTAAAGATTTAAATGGCCTTTCCTTCATTTGAAGATATATTATGGATTACAAACTTTCATCATCTGGTACAACTATCATTGTGAGAATCACAGAATCTGTGCAATCACCTGTTCCAAGGGTATAGGTGGTAGTGTATTCCCCCAATTGACTTTCCCTGGCTGGATCATTAAAGTCGTCAATTAGATCCCATATGGAAGGACTATAAGTTCCTTCTTTTTTTGGAACACCTGGAGCAAGCATATTTGCATATATCTTTCTAACTTCGTCCCAACTAGGCAATTTTCTAGCTTCACTCAAAGTAATTTCCCTGGAATTATCAGGACCGGCATTCACAGGATGTTCTTTAATTTCATATCCAAAATAGGCCCAGTTTCCCTGTTTAACTTCAATATCTCCTGTCCAAAAACCTTCTGCTCCATTAAAGGTGGTGTAGCTGGCTATAACCAGATTATTAGAATAATCACCCAGAGGGAATTTATAAGATTGTTCCTGAACTCCCGGACCAAGTGGATCCTGAATTTCCAGCCATTCGGGTTTCAAATTTCCTTTTCCTTTGGTAGGGAAGCCTGAAAAATCATGGGCTAGATGCAAAGCAATGGAAGACAAGTTGTTTTCACCCTTTGCTTTAATAGAAATATAGAGAAAGTCTCTGTCATTCCTAACATCAATTGTTCCAAGCGTGCTATAGTCAAACGTGGTTACAATACATCCGTCACTTTCAAAAGTGGCATTGATCTCCTGGATAGGCATTACTGCATTTTCCAGTTCCTGTTCATCAACACTGCAAGCACCAAGGCAAATTACAGTGCAAAATAAAAATAATAGTTTCTTCATGATTCCATCAATTAAGTTAAGTGTCAGGAATTTACATCTGGTTTTTGAACGAGAAAAGGAAATAATTAATTATTCGATAAGAAGAAGATTAATGCGGATGTAGAACTTAAAAGTTTTCGGCTTTTCCTACATTTTGTCAGACCTCTTAGGATTTAATTATATTCCTAATGCTGTGGATTCTAAAAAACCAAAACTTTTATCTACCTTACTTTAGGAAACATCAAGATTAATAAATAGTTTATTCAACAACAATGATATCAAAACACAAGGAGTCCGGGAAAAAAGAGCAAAACGGAATACCACCTAAAGTTACAGGCATTGGCGGAATTTTTTTCATAAGTGATGACCCCGGAAGGAGTAGGGAGTGGTATGCAAATAACCTGGGGCTTGAGGTAAACCAATGGGGTTCCAGCTTTGAATTTCGCAATGCCAATAGGCCTGAGGAAATTAACTACCTGCAGTGGAGCCCATCTAAACCGGGAAGCGAGCATTTTGCACCTTCGAAAAAAGAATTTATGATCAACTACAGAGTGCAAAATATTGAAGGACTGGTTAAGAAATTGAAGTCAAACGGGGTGGAGGTCCTGGATGAAATTGAAAATTTTGATTATGGGAAGTTTGTACACATCATGGATCACGAAGGTAATAAGATAGAACTGTGGGAGCCGGTAGATCACGTTTTCACAGCAATGGACCTTAAAACCACGAAATAATTTATTAGGATTAGGTATTAGGAGAATCACTTCACGCATTCCCTTTAAAAATATATTATCAGTATGAATCCGCTACTTCGAAATGTGCTGGCTATCCTGGCAGGAATTGTTATAGGAAGTATAGTAAATATGGGAATTATTACCATAAGTTCATCAGTAATTCCCCCACCTGCAGGGGCAGATGTAACAAATATGGAAGGTCTTTTAAAATCAATGCATTTATTTGAACCAAAACACTTTTTAATGCCCTTTCTCGCTCATGCGCTTGGTACCCTGGCAGGTGCATTTCTTTGCGCCGTTATTGCCGCAAATAACAAATTAAAATTAGCGATGGTAATAGGGCTATTCTTTTTCGCAGGTGGGATCACTAATATCTATTTGTTACCATCACCTGCCTGGTTCTCTGTTCTCGACCTGGTGCTAGCATATTTCCCCATGGCCTGGCTGGGAGGGAAAATGGCATTGGTGGCAAAAAAGGGTAGAGGGTAGGGGCAAGCCCTACCCCTACTTTTCACATTTTTTCAACTGACAACCGACAACCTACAACCGACAACCCCTACTCCCCAATTAACCTGAAACTTCCATTGGTGAGGAATCGGGCATTGGCTTCAAAATCGGCAGTGTTTTCAATTGCTTTGTAACCGTTGTAGGTAGCTGCAGGTCTCACTTCTTTTTTCTGGAATATATAATTTCCATTCTCCTCTCCAAGGAGATGCAGGACATAAGAAAAACCTTCCTGTTCAATGACAGCTTCCTCGGGTAGGGCCTGCTGTTTGGTTTTATTTGTTACAATCCCGGCTTCCACAAACATACCTACGGTAAGTTTCTCAACCAGGCTATCGGGCAAATGCCCGTGTATGAGCACTGTCCTGCTTTGCCTGTCTATTGCTTTGCCTACAAGGTATACTTCCCCGCTAAAGCTATTTGAATTTCCCTCAGGGGTTTTAAAGATGATCTCCTGTCCTTTTTTTATTTGCATCACATCTTTTTCAAAAGCTATTAACTCCAGGTGCATGTGTTCTTTCTCTACAATTTCCATGATGCGATCCTGCGCCGTAACAAACATCCCTTTGCTTACGTCCACTGCTGTGATACTTCCGCTAATAGGTGAGTAAATTGTAATTTCAGAAGTGATCTTTCCCTGCTCCACTAGGGAAGGTGAAATATTCAGCATTTGCAGTTTTTGGCGCAAGCCGTTGTACATTGCCATATTCCTTCGATAATCACTTTCTGCCTGCAGGAACTTTTTTTCTGAGGTTACCTTCTCTTCAAAAAGGGTTTGCTGCCGGTCAAATTCAGCTTTTAAATATTTAAGCTGCTCTGCCACTTCCAGATATTGCTGTTGTATCTCGATATAGTCAGGATTCTCAAGGGTAATAAGCGGCTGGCCCTTTTTTACATCATCGCCCACCAACAGCGGGTTTCTCTTAACGTAACCCCCAACAAAGGCATTTATCACCGCGCGATTCTCCGGTGGAACGTCTATTTCTCCTGTAGTTTGTACAATTTCAGGAAATTCCAGGGTCTCAAATGTTCCAATTTTCATCCCACTGCTTTCAAACTGTTGCCGGGTGACAGTGATCTCATTGGTGTTTGAGGTTTCTTCCCCTGTACTTTCTGTTTCCTCTTTACAGCCTATAAAAGAAAGTGAAAGGACCAATATGAGTTTATAATGTAAATTTTTCATCAATTTAAGATTAGGTAATTTATTGAAATGACCGTTTGGTTATAAGAATTCAAACTTTCCAGATAATTAAGGATGATCTCATTAGCACTTTCCAGACTAAGGATATACTGGAAAAAATCCAGCTCACCATTCTGGTAGCTTAAATTTGCTGTTTTAAGGATCTCTTCTGAAAGTTCCATGCCTTCTTCTTCAAAATAGGAGAGGGCTTCTTTATGTTTCCGCAATTCAGCCTGAAGCCTTAGATACCTGGCCTGTAGATCAATTCTTATGTTATCAGCTTCTTCAGCAGCGCGATCCTCAGCTATGGTTGCAGCCTTTATCCGCGCAGATTTGGCCGGAAATAAAAGCGGGATCTTTAAACCTAGCTGGTAACCATAGAGATTATAGTCCAGGCCGGAATTGCTTCCGCCGAAATAATCCAGGCTTATATCCGGAAGCAGGCGGTTCCTGTTCAATTTTTTCTCAGCATTCTGCAGTGCTACAAGCGATTCAGCCAGATCCAGGATAACGTTATCCTGAAAGCCAATATTCTTTATCTCCAGTTTAGGCAGGGGTATTTTAAGAATATTTATTGGCATGGAAGCTTGCACCAGCCTCATTAATTCCTCGCGGGCAGCAACCACATCTTCACCCGCCTGCCGGTAGCGGGTTTGTAATTCCCTTTGTTTGGCCTGGGCAGTGATCTTCTCCAGGTAATTGGTTTCCCCCAGTTCAAATCTTCGGCGGGCAGAATAGGAGAACCTGTCATAAAGGCTGTCAAGGTAGGCATACACTTGCTCCCGCTCCATTTCATACTGTAATTGATAGTAAGCTGCAGCTACTGCACCTTCAAGTCTCAGGACCTCCAGGTTATTACGTAAGGTTTGCACCTCCAGGCCGGCTTTGTTCCTATTGAGGGCAGCAGTATAAACCGTGGGAAAGGCGAATTCCTGTTTGATCCCGAAAACCTCAACCGGCTGTTCATTGATTGCCAGGTTATTTTGATCATAATGATAATACACTTCAGTATTATCAAAATCAAAAGCCGTATTAACCAAAGCCTTCGCTTCCTCCACCTCCAGGGCAGATGCTCTCAGGCTAGCATTATTTTCCAGTGCCAGGTTTCTTATTTCCTCAAAATTAAAAGGTTGTTCCTGCGAGAAGCCTGGAACTGCAAAGAGTAGCAGTATGAACAACAACGGCTTATTTTTATTTCTGAATTTTAATGCAGGTTTGCCCGTATCCCCAAAGATCGAATAAAGTACCGGGACTACCACCAGGGTTAACAGGGTAGCAGTTACCAGCCCTCCAATTACAACTGTAGCCAAAGGCCTTTGTACCTCGGCCCCGGCATTGGTAGAAACTGCCATAGGCAGGAATCCCAGTGCCGCCGCAGAGGCCGTAAGCAGCACGGCTCGAAGCCGGTCTTTTGCCCCTTTTCTTACCAGGTTATCATTATGTTCCATACCATCCTTTTTAAGGTCTTTAAAATGTTCGATCAATACTATCCCGTTCAACACCGCTATACCAAACAGGGCTATAAAGCCCACCCCGGCAGAGATACTAAAGGGCATATCCCGTATCCACAACAATAATATTCCACCAACTGCAGCCAGGGGAATAGCAGAGTAGATAATTAGTGCTTCCTTAACCGATTTGAAGGCGAAATATAGGAGAATAAAAATGAGTATAAGAGCCACCGGGACAGCAATTAATAAGCGCGCACGGGCACTTTGAAGATTTTCAAATTGTCCTCCATATGTAATACTGTAACCTACCGGTAGCTCGATGTTTTTATCAATAAGCTCCTGTACATCATCTACCACACTTTGGAGGTCACGGTTTCTCACATTAATGCCCACCACGATCCTGCGCCGGGTGTCATCCCTGGAGATCTTTGCCGCACCGGTTTGATAGGTAATATCTGCCAGTTCCCGCAATGGTATCCTGCCGCCGGCCGGGAGGTCCACATAAAGATTTTGCAGGCTGGAAAGATCGCGACGTCCGGCTTCATTTAGCCTTACAACCAGATCAAATCTTTTTTCACCTTCGAATACACTGCCTACGGTCCTTCCTGCAAAGCCCATACTTATGAGTTCGTTGAGATCTGCAATGTTAAGTCCATAGCGAGCGATCTTACTTCTGTTGTATTTTACGTTCATTTGAGGCAGCCCTTCTACCTTTTCCACCGTGATATCTGCAGCTCCTTCCACATCCCGTATGAGCCTCTCAATTTCATGTGCTTTGTTGCTTAGAATAGAAAGATCCTCCCCAAACACTTTGATAGCAATATCTGCCCTTACCCCGGTTATCAACTCATTAAACCTCATTTCTATTGGTTGGGTAAATTCCACTTCCATCCCGGGGATAACCGCCAGGGCTTCCTTGAATTTATCGGCCAGCTCATCTTTGCTTTCAGCACTTACCCATTCCCCTTGCGGTTTCAAGGTGATTATCACATCGCTTTCCTCCATGGACATAGGGTCTGTAGGCACTTCCGCAGCACCAATTCGCGTTACCACCTGGTCTACCTCAGGGAATTTTTCCAGCAGGATTGTTTCCATTTGGGTTGTGATCTTAATAGTCTCACTTAGGGAGGTCCCGGTTTTGAGAACAGGTTGTATTACAAAATCCCCTTCATCCAGTGTAGGTACAAATTCCCCGCCCATGGTCGTGAAAATGTAAATTGAAATGGCCAGTAATAAAGCAGATAATCCCAGGATCAATGTCTTAGCTGAAAGTGCAAACCTTATCACAGGATCATAAGCCCGGGTCACCGCTCTCATTAGTCTTACTGAAATGTTTTTATCTGAAAGGTTAGAAGGTTTCAGGAACATGGAAGACATAACGGGAACGTAGGTAAAACAAAGGATCATCGCCCCTATAAGTGCAAAACTGAAGGTGAGCGCCATGGGTTTGAACATCTTGCCTTCAACCCCGCTTAGGGAGAGGATAGGTATAAAAACTATCAAAATAATGAGCTGCCCAAATACGGCCGAATTCATCATTTTTGTCGCCCCTTCATAAGTGATCTTGTCCTGTACCAGCCTTTTTTCAGCTTTTCCAAGGTTTGCCAGCTCATCCTTTTGGGTTGTTATCCTAAAGGCGATAAACTCTACAATAATTACCGCCCCGTCTATTATGATACCAAAATCTATAGCACCCAGGCTCATAAGGTTGGCATCTATTCCAAAAATGTACATCATAGAAAGGGCAAACAATAGGCAAAGCGGAATGACAGAAGCCACCACCAGCCCAGACCGTAAGTTCCCCAGGAGCAGCACTACCACAAAGATCACTATGAGGCAGCCGAGCAGCAGGTTCTCTGTAATTGTAAAAGTGGTTTTCCCAATTAAAGTACTCCTGTCCAGGAAACCGTTGATGTAGACCCCTTCGGGCAGGCTTTGCGAAATGGAAGCAACACGTTCCTGTACAGCCTCAATTACTTTTTTACTATTCCCATCCTTGATCATCATGACCTGTCCCAGGACCTTTTCGCCTTCACCATTCCCGGTAATAGCCCCATAGCGGGTGGCGTGGCCAAAACCGACTTCAGCAATGTCCCGAATGTAAACAGGATTAGCTCCTATATTGGTTACTACGATGTTCTCTATATCCTCCAGACTATTTACCAAACCTTCTCCACGAATGAAGTAGGCCTGGTTGATCCTTTCAATATAACCCCCGCCGGCAACGCTGTTATTTTTTTCCAGCGCAGTGAACACATCTGTTGTAGAGATATTCATGGCCATTAACTTTTCAGTATTAATGGCTACTTCATATTGCTTTAATTTACCGCCCCAGCTGTTCACTTCAACAACGCCGGGGATACCTGAGAGTTGCCGCTTTACGATCCAGTCCTGTATAGTACGAAGTTCAGTGGCAGTGTATTTATCTTCATACCCGGGCTTGGTGTCCAGGATATATTGATAGATCTCACCCAATCCCGTGGTAATAGGGCCCATCTCTGGCGTTCCGAAACCTTCCGGAATATTTTGTGATGCCGACTCAATTTTTTCAGCGATCAACTGCCGGGGCAGGTAGGTGCCCATCTTGTCTTCGAATACAATTGTGACTACAGATAGGCCGAACTTTGAGACAGAACGTATCTCCACCACCCCCGGTAAATTCGCCATTTCCAGCTCCACGGGATAAGTGATGAACTGCTCCATATCCTGGGTTGAAAGGTTCTGCGAGGTAGTGATAACCTGCACCTGGTTGTTGGTAATATCGGGTACAGCACCAATAGGGATTTGGGTGAGGGAATAGATCCCGTACCCAACCATAAAGCTGGTTAACAATAACACGATCAGCTTATTTTCTAAGCTGAATTTTATAATCCTTGAAAGCATAGATAAGATTCAATTGTAAAAGGTTCACGTGGAGAAGTTCCCGTAATAGTCAATTAGGCTGAAATATCTATGCTGTACGTGGTGGTTGGAAAATACCCGATTCTCCCGGGGAGGAGTAAGAATTTGTGTAGAAGAAATTTGGGGAGGTAACTAAAATTATTGCGAACTCTGGCGTCTCAAAATTCGAGTTGCTAATAACAAAACCTGCAAAACTTGGTGCGCTTGCCTGGTGGTTAAAAGGCAGTTTTTCATGTTCCTTTTCCTCTTCCTGGTGTTCGCGGCTGTGTTGAGCTTTTAATTCCCCGTAATGTTTTGAAAGAAACACTGCAAAATTATCCCCATGTGTTTCAGCGTGAAATTTGGCATGTTCCAAAAGATCGCCGATCCTGATTAGATCTGGAAGACCAAAATTAAAACCCTGGAGTAGTAAAATTGCTGAAAGCGATATGGAAATCAAAAATTTCATTCTGCCATCAAAGTTATCAAAATAAATAAGATATAAGAAACAAGAAACAAGAAACAAGAAACAAGAAACAAGAAACCAGAAACAAGAAGCAAGAAACAAGAAACAAGAAGCAAGAAACAAGAGAAGAGAGAAAAGAAAAATGAATCTAGAGTCTGGAGGCTAGAGGCAAGACGAAGAGTCGGTTCCGGATTCGGATGGCCGGGTATGGTAGTTTCTAATTCTATAGCCGGCCTCTTTTTAGGAGTATTTAACCTTCTTGCAGGAGGTTTAAGAAAAGTTTAGAAAGCATAATTTTCTTTTTCAGCAAGCTGAAGTTAATTTTAGAAATCTCTCATTTTACAGGTAGAATTATAAAATATAAAAATTTTGGACCATCAATATTCAGAAATAAATACAACAAAAGTTAAGTCGCAGTATTTTAAAAACCTCTTTTTTCTTGTTTTCCTGTGGCTTTTTTTGCTGGCCCCAGAGGATTCACATAGCCAGTTCTTTAATAAGGAAGATTCTTTTATTGAGAATTCAGGAGACGCGGCAGTTATATTACTTCCAGTTGCAGCAGGGACCACCACCTTGCTGCTTAAAGACAAGCAGGGTGCCTGGCAGTTCACAAAGAGTTTCCTGCTCAATTTGGCCGTGACCGGGGCTGGGAAAGTTCTCATTAATAAACAGCGGCCGCTTGAGGGGGGTGATTATGCTTTTCCCTCAGGTCATACCTCTGTGGCTTTCCAGAGTGCATCCTTTTTCCACAGGAGATATGGCTTTAAATATAGTATTCCCGCTTACGTACTTGCAGGTTTTACTGCCTATAGCCGGTACAATGCAGCCCGGCATGACGGCTGGGATATCCTTGGAGGAGCAATTGTAGGAATAGGAAGCACTTATATTTTTACTACTCCCCGTGAAGACAGGAAGATGGAGCTTACTTTTTCCAGCGGGGAAGATGCGTATATGTTGGGCTTTAGGTATACGTTTTAGTCGGTTTTCTGTTCTCTGTTTTCTGTTTTCCGTTTTCTGTTTTTTGTTTACCGTTTTCTGTTTTCTGTTCTATGTTTGAAGGAGTCCGGTGTAAATTTTGGTAATTGGAATTTGGTGCTTGGCTTTTGGAATTTTTTGGATTAGCCACGAATACACGAATACACGAATACACGAATATTCTGTTTTCTGTTTTCTGTTTTCTGTTTTCTGTTTTTCTGTTTTTTGTTTTCTGTTTACCGCTTAATTACCTGGATTAGGAGAATTTTGGAATTCGGTCATGAAAAGCCACGAATGCACGAATATTTTAATCTGGTTTTATATCCAAATTGAGGGTTATGCTGAGAAAAACAAATACTGTTTTCCACACGCTCAAATTTTAGTGTATGTTCTGGATTCCAGCCGCGGAAATTTCTTCCTCACTTATTTTAAATTCTATAAAACAGATGGTTTTCAGTAAATTTATAGAATTAAAACATTAACATTTTCAGCCATGAATTATTCCCATACCTTCATCTTAGCAATTTGCACAGGTCTATTTCTAAGTTTTTGTAGCCGGGCACAGGATCAAAGGATTATTGCTGAAGGAGCAGAGCTCACTGTGGTAAGCGATGATTTTGAATTCACTGAAGGCCCGGCTGCAGATAAGAATGGAGATGTTTATTTTACAGATCAGCCAAATAACAGGATCTTGAAATGGACCGCAAAGGATAACTCGGTTGCTGTTTTTATGGAAAAAGCCGGTAGGGCTAACGGACTTTATTTTGATGCTGAAGGAAACCTGGTTGCCTGCGCCGATGAGGATTCAGAATTATGGAAGATCAACGGGAATAAGGAGGTAGAGGTGCTGGTATCCGATTATAAGGGAAAAAGGCTTAATGGTCCCAACGATCTTTGGATTGATCCTAAAGGCGGAATCTATATTACAGATCCTTATTATCAAAGGCCTTACTGGGAGCGTACCGAAAAGGAGATCGCAGAGGAACGTGTCTATTACCTTGCTCCAGGAGCGACAGAATTAAAAATTGTGGCTAGTGATCTTGAAAAACCTAACGGGATCATTGGAACACCCGATGGAAAGAAATTATATGTTGCCGATATTGGTGCCGGGAAGACCTGGTCATACTCTGTTGCCGAAGATGGCAGCCTTACAAATAAGGAACTTTTCACTAACCTGGGCTCAGATGGAATGACAATAGATGAGAAGGGAAATATCTATTTAACAGGGGATGGGGTGACTGTTTTTAACCCTGAGGGGAAAAAAATCGAACGCATAAAAATAGACCGCGACTGGACCGCCAATGTCACCTTTGGGGGAGAAGACCTTAAAACTTTATTCATTACAGCGATGAACTCAGTTTTCATCCTGGAGATGGAGGTTAGAGGAGTACGGTAACTTTTCAATAGAGGTTGCCATTTATCGACCAATTACTTTTACCTTATTTGTAGTTCAAGAGCGTAAATAATTTTATAGAGATCACGATTATGACAGCAAAAGAAGTGCTAGGAGAGCTTGAAGCCATGGGAGATGAAAAAGTCTATGCCCGCAACGAAAGGAATGGTGCCGGGAAGGAGCAATATGGTGTAAAGCTTGGTGATATTCGCAAACTTGCAAAGCGCATAAAACAAGACCATGAACTTGCGCTGGAACTTTGGAAAACAAAGAATCTTGAAGCCCGTTTGCTTGCCATCATCGTCATGAAGCCCGAAGTTCTCTCAACCACACAACTTGATGAAATGGTGAAAACCTTCGACGTGCCCCAACTAGCCGACTGGTTTAATATGTATGTGCTGAAGGATCACCCTGAAAAAGATTCCTTGAGAGAGCAATGGATGAATTCTGAAAATGTCTGGGCAGCAAGGTCTGGTTGGAGCCTTACAGCCGGTAAGGTAGCACGGGATAATGAAAAGCTGGATTTGGACCGGCTACTGGATAGGATCGAAGCAGAAATGCCCCATGCTGCCCCGCAGGTTCAATGGACCATGAACACGGCTTTGGCTCAAATAGGGATCAAATCGGTTAATCATAGGGAAAGAGCTATAGCTATTGGGGAAAAACTCGGGATCTATAAAGATTATCCGGTATCTAAAGGATGTACTTCCCCCTTCGCCCCGATATGGATCAATGAGATGGTAAGCAGGCAAAAAGACTGATTAATTTGTTTTTCTATTAAATGAAACTACTGAAGAAGATGAAAAATAAAGAGGAATTTACAAAAGAGCAGCAGGAGGATCTTCTTAAAGTTTTAAAGGCAAGGTTTGAAAAGAACATGCAACGCCATAAAGATATGGTATGGGCAGCAGTAGAGAATAGGCTGAAGGATATTTCTTCAGCAAAAGAATTTAAGGCGCTTCACCAAATGGAAATGACCGGGGGAGAGCCAGATGTGGTGGCGCAGGACAGGGAGACAGGAAAATATATTTTCTTTGATTGCACGGGAGAAAGTCCGAAGGGACGAAGAAGTTTGTGCTATGACCGTGAGGCACAGGAAACCAGGAAGGAGTATAAGCCAAAAGACAATGTAGTAGATCTGGCTGCAGCGATGGGTTTCGAACTATTGACCGAAGAAGACTATCGCTACCTGCAACAGTTGGGAGAATTTGACACCAAAACCTCGAGTTGGGTGCACACCCCTGCAGCTATAAGAAGCCTGGGGGGAGCACTTTTTTGCGATCGCCGGTATGGCCATGTTTTCACCTATCATAATGGAGCACAGTCTTATTATGCAGCACGTGGGTTTCGGGGAAAGCTGAAGGTTTGATTTTTTGAAAGAGTCAAGAGCCAAGAGCCAAGAGATAAGAGCCAAAAATCAAGAGGTAAGAGAAAAGAGTTTGGTGCCTGCACAAAAAACAGAGAACAGAGAACAGAAATTCTTATCCATAGTCTACGCTTTTATTCCATTTTCCGGACTTCAGAAGACGCAGCAGTCCGGGTTTTTAAAAGGCTTCGGAATGAGTGTACAATTATGAGCGGCTGCAATTGCATTTAAAACCTGGCCTGGTATTGCAGCAGGAACATACCTTTTCTATCATCAACAAAGTTTTCAAAAGCTGCCTGTTTAAAAAGTGGCCTGTTCTCATAGGCGAAAGAAATTTTCGAATTTTGGCCGGCTAAATAAAGATGTATGCCTGCATTGTAATTTATGGCAGGTACATCAAGGATTTCCAGTACTCCATATGTAAAGGATGCGAAAGGCTGCAGTTGTTTGGTGTTTTGGGTATTGACCGGCAAAAGGTAACCCGCCTGTAAAAATAGAATATCTCCTGTTCCCACTATTGGGGTACTAGTTCCCGGCCCGTTAATAAAATCATTGGGAAGTCCTGCAGCGGCCGGATTGTTGATCCCGAAGCTACGAATAAAATTTTGTCCGAGATCATGATGATGATAGGAGGCGTATAAAGTAACCGCACTGTTTTGGGGTAAAGGCTGCTCATAGAAGAGATCTACCGCCAGGGAAGTAAAAGGGTTGTACTGAATTTCATCGCCTAATAATTGCCAGGTGGTATTGGGTTGGTGCAGGAAGCCTGCACCAATATTGAGCACCTTTTTCCTTCCTAAATAGGTGCCGGGGGACCAGGCAGAAAGCTGTGATTCATGCTCAAAGAATTGATATTTGAAATAACCGGACAGCTGATAGTTGGGCCTTACATTTGCGAAGGTTGCCTGCCCCTCAAGAGGGATTTTATTCCGGGATCCCGGGTAAGAAGGGCGGGACAGTGAGAACCTGTAGTCAATTCTATCGATCTTCCCGCGGGCATAGATACCCCATCTTCTTAAAATATCATCATATGCTACTACCAATGGGATTTGGTGGAAACTTATATCGTGAGCCAGGCTTTCACTAAAAGAAGGAGCGGCATACCTGGATAAGCCTGTCCATCCCTGTTTTCCAATTCCGGCAGCGAAATGTTCACTAAACCGGTAATCTATAAATGCTTCAAGAACTTTAACTTCAAATTCCCTATAAGAATAATGGTTGATATTGTTATTGCCCAGAAGTAAATTGATGCGGAGATCTTGAGAAAATTTTCCAGCAAAATTAAGCCGGAACCGCCTTAGGGAAAGGTCTGCCAGGCTGCTACGTTCTTCACCGTTGACCAGCGACCCCGGGTTCATATCGGTATAGCGCAGCCAAACCTGGGCGCTGCCGCTTATTTGGATGTATTGATCCTTTTCTTCATTTAGCATGAATTTAAAAGGGTCTTGTGCCATTCCATTGAAATACACCAGGAGCAGCAGAGCTCCCAGGAGGAAATTTTTAATAGAAAAAAGTAGGTGAGGTTGATCATCCATAACTAAGCCTATATTTTTCACATACGTCCATATTTTGCTGTATAATCAATAGGGGAGAGGATTATCGTATATGCAACAAAGCCTTTCAGCAGTAAAAATAAACAGGGAGAGTATTTTAAAATATGATGGGCGTCAAGGGTGAAGCCATTTGTATTTGATAAGTGTTAAACCTTCAGAAGAAAACCCAGGTAAGGGAATTGACTTTTTAAAATTCAGAAAGAAACTGATGGGGATTTTTGCTAACCTGTTCTGTAAGAGAGATTACCGTAGAGAAAGAAAATTGCGCAAGCCGGGGTAAAATCAAATTGTGAATAACCTTCCCTAAACATCTTTCCTCAGGCCTTTTTTTAATGATATTTTTGGCTCCCTAAATAAAATATTATGAGTGTAACTTGGTATGAATGTAAGGTGAAATACAGAAAAACACACGAGACAGGAGAGCAAAAAGTAACCACCGACACTTATTTGCTTGATGCGGTATCTTTTACAGAGGCAGAGGCCAGGATCAATGAGGAAATGGCAGCGTACACCAGCGAGGAATTCAAAATAATGAATATAAAGGTTGCCAATTTCTCTGAAGTGCATCCCTTTGAAAATTCAGATCGTTGGTTTAAATCCAAGGTTTCCTTGATAGCGCTGGATGAAGAAAGCGGGAAGGAGAAAAAATCCAATACCTATTTACTGGTGCAGGCCAATGACGTAAAGGAGGCTTTCGAGAATACTACCCAGGCCATGCAAAACACTAGGGGCGATTATACCATACCTTCTATAACTGAATCACCAATCCTGGATGTATTTCCCTATTTTTCAGGCGATGAGGAAGAGATTGCCGGGCAGGAAACTGTGGAGAATAAAAAGGAACCTGCAGAATTGATTGATTAATTCAGGGTAAATTTATATCCAAAATAGTTAAGGAAAAACCAGACTTTTTAGAATTATATAAAGTGTTGATTTCTATAGATGTAGATTTAGTCCAGGTCCTATTCTAGCAGCGGAAACGGTCCAGACTTTTTCATAGGACACCAATGGTTTAGAATTGAAAAGCACTTTCAGTAAATGGAGGTGCTTTTTTTTCTGCATGTCGAAGCGGTATCATACGGGAAATTAGATTCAGAACATTTTTTATAATATCTGGGCAAGAGCTCCTCTTGTAATATCCCATCAATATGTGCTGCCGGAAAAAGAATTTCAGCTCTTATACCTAAAATTTTCAAAACCTGAATTTTAATTTTATATCTTCAAAGAAAAATATATAATCCTTACTTCGGGTTTTTACCTATGGAAAACCAAATATTGCTTATTACAGATTTTTCAAAGGCATCCTGGAATGCCCTGATCTACGGGATGGAGATCTATAAAACAACCAAAGCAAAATTTTTTATTCTGCATTGCTATAAAAAAGAACTGCTAAAGCAGGATAAAAAAGAGCAAAAAATAAAATCTGAAATAGGTTTGCAGCGAATTATGCAGGGAATAGGTTTTAGAAAGGAAAACCTCCCGCATGAATTCGAAACCATTTCTTCCTCGAAAAAAGTTCCCGATGCAGTCAGGGAAATTGTTGGTTCCTTCAAAATAGACTTAATCATCTTAGGTTCAAAAGGTGATTTTGCCGGTATTAATTATGCGTATCATAATTGGGTTTCAGAAATACTACAAAACCTTGAGAGCTGCACCACACTTGTGATTCCTGAAACCAGTAAGTTTAACCCAAAGGAATTTAATGAAATGGTTTTTCCTACCCCTTTCAATAATAGCTATAGAAGCTCTGAGTTAAAAACATTTATAGCTTTAGCAAGACTTACAAATTCCACTATACGGGTATTGGAAATCCAGGAATCCAATGGGACATTAAACCAAAAGCAATTATCTAATAAAGAAAATCTTAGGGATTTATTCCAGGGAGTAAATTTTACTTTCCATACCCTTACTCAAACCACTATTTCTACAGGAATCAGGCTTTTCATCCAAAGCCGGGACAGCAGTATGTTGAGTTTATACCGAAGAAAACAAGGTTTCTTTTCCCGTTTATTCAATCAAAGTATGGAAAAGGATATCGAATTTGACCCGTCTGTTCCTGTATTACTTATCCCGGAAATACCGGGTGCGGGATAGGATTGGCGTATCGATTGGACGGTTGCAGGATTTAAATTTTAATTTCTAAATCGCAAATCAATGTTGTCCGGTAAAAGAGTCTAGACCGCTTCCGCTGCTAGAATATAGAAGCTAGACTAAAATCTACGTCAATTGAAAAACAGCGTTTTACCCAATTCTAAAAACCGGGGATTATCCTAAACTATTTTAGATTTAAAACCACCCCCATATTGAGGATGATATGACCTTTGGATAAACATAGCTAGGCTAAAAGGAAATTCAGATTATATTAATCGGACACTAAAGTTTCCAAATCCCAACACAAGGGGGAGTGAAAGAAAGAATGAGCGACTTAAAGTTTGAATGCGTCAAATCTACGATTTCCTGAATCCATGTGAGAATTGGCTTGGTACAGATTGCGCGATGTAGGTATGAAGGGATTCGTTGAAGCGTCCGGCGACTTTGGGATATGAAGGAGATAAAGACGCTTTGGGTAGCTCAAAGTCATAAGACTTAGCGCAGCGCGAGAGGATTCAGGAGTAAAAAAATCAATTCTAAGTACATGAAAAATTTTTTGAAAAGTGAAAAGCTGAAGAACCTGCTATGGATTTTCTTTGGGACTGTTGGCGGAATAAACTATTATTCCAGGGAGGAATATTGGATAAGTGGGATACTTTTTTTAGTCGGCATTCTGTACGCTTATCAACTGGTGAAACAAAACCCAGCTGCGTGAAGTCTGTCGCTGCCTGAGATCTCCCAACTGCACGAAGTTTGTCGGTGCGTGAGGTCTCCAGGACCTCGCGCCTGTTAAAATGTTGAAAGAAAGAACTAGAAATATCCCAATGTTTTAGGACGTTATCACCCATCACGATATTAATTGAAATCCTCACGAATTACAAAGAAAAATTCATAGAAAAATGTCATAAGACTTCCAGTAATTTTTTCTTAAAAAATTCTAAAAATTCCTGGCCTACCAATCAACTTTTTACATAAATTCACCACATATTCATAAACCACTATGAACAGTATTAAGCAACGTAAGATGTTTGAAACCAGGGCCTACAAGCTGGATCCGGGATCAGATTTTGTAGAAGTCGATTATAGATCTTCAAAGGAGAAATTAAAGTACAGGATCCACCTGTTGGAGGTAGGTACAGATATTCAATATGAAGCCGACAATTTAATAGCAGGAAAGATTGTGATGGTCATTATGGCGATAATGAGTATTGCATCTGTGGTCTTTTATTTTATAAATAAACCTGAAGAACCTGGAATGTATATTGCCAATGCGATTGTTTGGGGTGGAATGGTCATAATTGGAATACTTATTCCGAATAAGGATGACCTGATTATTGCCAATGGAAGCAAAGTAATCAGGCTCTTTCGCAATAAACCGGACGAAACTGAAGCACTTAATTTTGCCAATTTCTTAATTGAGAAATCCAATAAAAAAAAGAAAGAAACGCTCATCAACTTTGAGCTACCTGAAGACCAGTTCAATGCCAATATTCACTGGTTACAATCTATGAACCTTATCGATAAAGACGAACTGGCGCAGCTTCAGGCAGATTTCAGCATAAAGAAGTTGATATAGTCTTAATAATTTATCCACAGCCCCGGCTGGGCATTGTTTGACGCCGTGAGATATGACCTCAAGAATTTTTTATTTTGAAGTTTGATGATATCCCTTTTACCAACATTAATAAATTTAATACCAACTAAAATGAAAAATATACTATTAATAATAGCCGCTTGTTTGATCGGTTTTCCCGGTATTTCTCAGGAATCTTATCCCAAAGGAAGTTATATGACCCTGGAAGAGCTCAAGGCAAAGACTCCAGGTGAAAATTTTGAAGTTTCAATGGAGAGAAGAACAAAAACTGACATTAAAATGAACGGCGGGAATGATTACAGGCTGGTTTCGGAAGATAAATCTGTAAAGAATAAAGTTTTAAAAAAGGAGATCCTTGCTTATTCCACCGGGGATTCTCTATATATAAATGGATTGCCTTACAAATTACAAATATGGTACGCAAAAGTTCTAAGTGATGGAAAATATTATGTTTTCACAGCAGGAATTCCAATGGATAAGACCCTGCAAACAAAAAAAATGCAACAAGGGATGGCATTTGGAGCCATAGGCGGTGGAATTGCCGGTGCTTCCCTGGCAATGAAGAGATACCTTTATATCCTTGATAAAGAAACCAATAAAGTGAAAATGATAGATGCCGCTGTCCTGCATGAAATGTTAACCGCCTACCCCGAGTTATTGGAACAATTTAATTCAGAACCTGAAAAGGATGAGATCCCAACGCAGATTACATATTTAAAAAAGATAAACTCTATCACTACTGTCCGGTAAAAGATTCCAGATCGCTGCTGGAATCTAGAATCCAGACCAAAATCCAAGTGTTTAGGAAAAAGTTGTTTGCCATCACGTTACAATTGGTGTATGGGTGCGTACAATGTAGATAAGGCTAGCATACAATTAAAAATAATGCCTGTTATTACCCAACTTATTAGGTTTCTTGTTTTAATTCTATGGTTGTACCTCCTTTTACTTAATTAATTTTAAGCTTGATAATGGAGGGTTTCCGCATTAGTCTATATAGATACCGGAATTCCTTAAAATTTATTTATAATATCTCTGTGGCGTGCCACAGCATCATTTTCCAGGTATCGTTTTCTTTTACCCATAGCTCCGTAAAGAGAACACGCAGGTCGTATTCGGTTCCGGAAGCATCTACCACAATATGAACCGTTCCTGAAACAACACCTGTAGTGCCATTTACACGTACCTGCAGGTCCTCATCGGTAAGTGTTTTATATAGCAACTTTTGAGATTCCAGGGCGTCAATAAATTGCTCCTTCTTCTCAACCACTGCGTTCGCATGCTTAAAGGTGAGATCATCGGTCATCATGGAAGCAACCGTATTTGCATCTCCATTTAGTGTGGCGGTCCTGCGTTTCTCATGAGCTGCTAAAACCTCTTGCTGTGCATCGTTTGGTTGCTCATTATTTGTACATGACAATACGGCTCCCAGGCAAAGTAATGTTAGCACAAGCCTTGTAACCTGAATTTTGAACTTGTCTTTCAAAATTTTTCTTTTAATAATATCCATACCTCCTTCGTATTCAAATAACTATATCTTCAGTTTTTTTGTGCGACTAAACATAATGCTAATATTCTACTCTTGACTGTTGCACGGCATCATAACGATCACCCACAACACCAATTTTTTCAATGTTACTTTCAATCTCATTTATTTCGGTAGCCGTTAATGTAAAATCAGCAGCTCTAAGGTCTTCTTCTAAATGTGAAAGCTTCGTTGTGCCAGGCAGTGGGACAATAAAAGGATATTTTGAAAGCATCCACGCTATGGATATTTGAGCTGCAGTCATACCTCTTGTCTTTCCGAACTCATTCAGCGCCTCTACAAGCCGGATATTGGATTTTATGGCTTCCGGTTGGAACCGTGGCCAGGAACCTCGAATGTCATTCGTATTTAAATCTGAGTACTGGGTCAAATTTCCACCCAGCAATCCGCGGCAAAGGGGACTATAAGCCACGAAGCCTATTTCTAATTCCTCCAGCGTGGAAAAAATAAAATCTTCGGGCAGCCTGGTCATCAATGAATACTCACTTTGTACGGCGGTAACAGGGCATACTGCGTGTGCTCTTCTAATGGTTTCAGCCCCTGCTTCAGAAAGTCCAAAGTGAAGAACCTTTCCTTCTTTTATAAGATCTTTTATAGTGCCGGCAACATCCTCAATTGGCACGTCGGGATCAACCCTATGCTGAAAAAAAAGATCAATACGATCGGTTTTGAGACGTTTTAGTGATTGCTCCGCAACTTTTCTAATTTGCTCAGGCCTACTGTTCATAACACCGGGACCTTCAATATCAAAACCAAACTTGGTGGAGATGGCAACCTGGTTTCGGATGGGAGCAAGAGCTTCACCTACCAGTTCTTCATCTATATAGGGACCATAAATTTCGGCAGTATCGAAGAAATCACAGCCACGATCTGCAGCTTGTCTTATCAGTTTAACCATACTCTTATGGTCTGGGTGGACACCTCGTCCATTGGTCATTCCCATGCAGCCCAGTTGTATGGCAGATACCTCAAGCGGATTCTTCTTTGAGCCTAAGCTCCGCTTTTTGGTTAAAATAGTACCAATGCCTTTTTCCCTTTCAGTTCCCAGTTGACCGGATGCGTAACTTATCACTGGTCCTCCCGCCATAGTTCCTAAACCAAGTAAAGAGGCCGCCTTTAAAAATCCTCTTCTACTGTTCGAACCTGCGTTTGTATCTTTCTGTTGGTTTTCAATATTCTTTTTCATTGTTGATTTTTTAGGAAGTTTGAATAAATATAGATATGGTCCCTAATACCACGGCTTTCTAAAAAAGTAATGGTAAGGAAACTACCTCGTACTGTTATACTGCTCATTGGTCACAGGCTCCAACCATTCTACGATACCCTTTTCTGTATTGGGAATGATATACATTTGCTGTAAACCGGTTTCCGGTGCCGCTCCGTGCCAGTGAACCACGTTTGGAGGGCACTCTATCACATCTCCTTTTCTCATCGTTTGGCGTGCTTCGCCCCTTATTTGATGATAGCCCTCCCCGGCAGTGATTATAAGAATTTGTCCTGCAGGATGCCGGTGCCAGTTGCTCCTTGCGCCGGGTTCAAAGTACACGTTACCTATAAGTGTGTTGTAGGTAGAGTCATTTTCAACCAGGCTAGTTGCCCAGGCATTGCCGGTGAAAAGATCTGATGATCCTTTTTCCCCTTTAGGAAAAATGGCATCAACTTCATTTTTATCTGCCATCGCATTTTCTTGTTCTGCTCCCGTATTTGTGTTGCAGGATTGTCCGATGAACATTAATATTATAACTGATATTATAGCTAATTTTTTCATTTTTATAATTGTTTATTTTGTTTTAAAAGTTACAGCAACCTCGCCCGAACCCAACGCATGCGCCAAACCTTCCGGGTCATTAATCCTTCCAATTCTGGTGTAGTTATATGAAGTGGCAAATGATTTATAAAAAAGCACCAAGGTGTTTGAACCGTAAAGCATCAAATCCCCATTTCGTATCGTGCCGGGATTAGATGCATTAGCAGGTAAACCTTCTGTCAAATCAAAATACTTTTCATTATTGTTTAAGTCAATCATAGTAAGCGTCAATGGCAAGCGGTCAATAAAAGCCTGTGCTGTGGCATTGATTTTAAGTTCAGCTGAAAAAGAAGATGGTCCTATAAGAATTTGTATTTCCATTATCTCCGAATTTTCCATTTCATTTTGATTATTATCAGGCTGAATGTTGTTTTCCTGTATACAGGCATTTAACTGAAAACAGAAAAGGCCCGATAAAAGAAAAATCTTTACTTTCATTACGCTATTCATTACTCAATCTTTTTAATGACTTTTGCGGGAATACCACCAACGATAGTATTATCAGGTACATCTTTATTCACAACCGCCCCGGCAGCAACTATAGAATTTTCACCTACAGTAACACCTGGTAAGATTGTGGCGTTGGCACTTATCCAGCAATTTTTTTTGAGCCGGATGGGTTTCGGAACTAAGGATTCTCTTTGGCGCGGATCTCCAGGATGCCCTTCTGAAAGCAATTTTACACCCGGCGCCAGCAGCACATTGTCTTCAATAATGATCCCTCCCAAATCCAAAAAAGTACAGCCGAAGTTGATAAATACGTTTTTACCTATTTTGGTGTTCTTACCGTAATTGATGTATAAAGGAGGAAATAATGCCGTGGATTCATCAATTTTAGAATTAGTGATCTTGCCTAGAAAATCCTTTATTTCATCCGGATCGGCAGAAAGGTTCATCTGCTGGACCAGTTTCATGGTTGCATAGGATGCCTCTACCAATTGCCCGCGATGAGGATCATTTGCAGCAATAGTTTCCCCTTGTCTCAATCTATCGAAAATACTATTGTGGGTTGAATCCATTTCTATCACGTTTAAACTACAAAATAAGCTGAAAACCACTTCTCGTATGTTACACATTATTCGGTAATAATGTCATAAAACACTTATCTTAGCAGAAAGGTAATGAAATGACAGCTAAAAAAATACCTGAAGTTATTTTGCTGAATATCAATATTGAAGAAAATTTTCCAGATAGATTCGTTGAATTTTATCACACACATTTGTACTGTCACAAAGGATCTATAAACTTTCTTTTTGATGACCGGCAAATGCAGTGTAAAAAGGATGAATTTTTGTTCTGGTTCTCCGGCAGCAAGCTGGAAGAAATACAATTTTCAAAAAGCTTCAAAGCAACTGTGGTGTTGGTAGAAAGAGACTTTTTGAACAATAACATTCCGGACCAGGGCTGGAGTATCAATGCGCTCCTGCATTCCAGGGTGTATCCCGTAAAATCCATACACGACAAGAAAGACAGACAAAAGATCCTTTCCAATTTTCATTGGCTAAATGACAGGTTTCTTGAGGTTGGTCATCGGTTTTATGATGCTGTCCTAAGCTTGCAAATGCAGGTATTTATATTTGAAATGTGGAATATTTTTGCCAGGGAGTATGAGAGGAGAAAACACAGCTTACAAACCGGAACCCTATATGAGCGCTTTATGCAGTTGGCGCAGGAGCATTGTATGACAAAGCGGGAGGTGCAGTTTTACAGCAATGAACTCAATATCACCTCTAAATATTTGAACCAAATCTGTAAAAATTCCTCGGGTGTCACCGCTTCGCATTGGATACAGCGGTACGCCCGGGAGCGTATTCTATTACTTTTGCAGAATAAAAATCTTACTATTTCTGAAATTGCCGATGAAATGGAGTTTAGCAGCAGGTCCTTTTTCACCCGTTATGTAAAAAAATTATTGGGCGTGACTCCCAGGGAATATCGCAACAGGTTGGGTTTTTAATTTCTCCTGAAGTTAGCATGAATCGCTTTAGCACATCAATCGTGCATACCGGCTGGATAATATCTAATTCCTTTGCTTATGTTCCAAAAAACAAGAAAAGTGATGCTCTCGCATCACTTTTTGTGCTTGGTCGGGATGACAGAACGAACTGTCATTTCATAATCAATTAATTTTCAAACTTTTAGCTAGTGATTTCGCGATGAGGTAACCGTTTAGGTAACCTCTACTATAATTTGATCATTCTTTCATAATAAAAATAATAAATAATTTTATATCATACAATATGATAAGATTTTAAATGACCTGTATTGTGAACACCCTGAAGAAATAGCGGAGATCACAATAATTCAGAATATAATCTGGATGCGGAACTTTTTTCTTATGAATTAAGGTTAACCATCCAATGTTTTCGCTCAATAAATTGCCAGCCGAAATATTTTACCTTTTCATGATACCTTTGATGTTTACGAATTCTTTCAATCCGAATCCACCGTGTTCCCGGCCATAGCCCGAATTTTTCACACCACCGAATGGAATGGCTGGATCGGCCAGGCCGAAGGAATTAATAAACACCATTCCGGTATCAAAGTGCTTCTCTGCAATTTCGAAGGCAGCGTCTTCATCTTTGGAGAAGATTCCTCCACCCAGTCCAAATCGGCTGTCGTTAGCGATTCGCATGGCATCTTCGTTATCCCTGGCCTTAATCAATGAAGCTACAGGGCCAAAAAGTTCATCTTCGTATGCAGGTTGTCCTGGCTGTACATTTTCCAATACGGTGGCAGGATAGAAAAATCCCTCCCCATCCGGAATTTCCCCCCCGCAAGCAATCCTGGCTCCTTTCTCAACGCTTTTCACTACTTGTTCGTGAAGATCATCGCGGAGATCTTTACGAGCTAGGGGACCCAATTGAGTGCTTTCCTTATTAGGGTCACCCATTTTGACTTCACTCATAGTTTTCACGAATTTCTCCCGAAACTCTTCGTATACTTTTTCGGTAACGATGAAGCGCTTCGCCGCAATACATGTTTCACCATTGTTGTAAATACGACCTTTCACACATTCTTCTACTGCTATGTCAATATCCGCATCTTCAAAAACCAAATAAGCATCATTGGCACCTAATTCCAGGACCGTTTTTTTCAACTCAGCGGTGGCTTTCTGTCCGATGTTTCTTCCCGCGTCAGGACTCCCAGTGAGCGTTACTCCCCGTACCAATTTATTTTTTATAACCTCATCAGATTGATCGTGATTAATCATTAAAGTGGTAAACAAGCCATCCGGTATTTCAGCCTCGTTGTAAATACGCTCCAGCAGTTTCCCAGAACCGGTCACGTTTGAGGCGTGCTTTAATAAAACCCCGTTACCTGCCATAAGGCTGGCTATCGAGTAACGCACTACTTGGTAGCACGGGTAATTCCAGGGTTGGATGCCATATACTATCCCAATGGGAGCATAAGAAACGCGGCCTTTTTGTCCATTTACCATATTCCGTTCCTCGGTTTTCAACTCCTTCGGTCCGATTTCAGCGGTATATTCACAAATGGCAACGCATAAATCCACCTCTTGTTTACTTTGCTCTAAAGTCTTTCCCATCTCATCGGTCATCAATTGCGCTAACTCTGTTTTGGCCTTTGTTAATGCTTTTCCGATGCCTTTGATGACTTCAGCCCGGTCTTCGGGAGAGACATCCCTCCACTTCTCAAATGCTTTTTGGCATTTTGAAATGGCCGCCTTTACCTCTTCGTTCGTCATGTAATCGTAGCGATCCAGCGTCTTACCCGTTGCGGGGTTGATCGTCTCTATTGCTTCTCTCGTTCCTGCTTCACTCATTTTATTTAGATTTTTTCGGTGTTATTAATGATTATCCTTGTTCTGTTGGCATGATGTACACATCATTGATGTTTACCCTTTTTGGCTGAATTAAGGCGTAGAAAATGGCATTAGCGATATCTTCTGATTCCAGTGTGGTCATCCCTTTCATGCCTTTCAGTTTCTCCTTAATGTCCTCGTCGGTAATGGTTTCAAACAGGCTTGTATCCACTGCACCCGGCTCTATGGATGTGACGTTTATTCCATATTGCGGTGCCAATTCTTTTCTTAATCCTTCAGAAAACATTTTCACGGCTATCTTGGTTGCGCAATACACCGCCCCACCGGGGAAGTAATTGTGGGCTGCCGAGGACGATATATTTATAATGTGTCCGCTTTTATTCTTACGCATTGTGGGCAATACGGCCGCCACTCCATTGAGTACGCCTTTGATGTTGACATCAACCATTTTCTCCCACTCATCGGTCTTGAGTTTTTCGATGTAGGAGAGGGGCATGAGTCCTGCGTTATTGATAAGGACATCGATGGTCCCGTATTTTACAAGGGTTTGAGAAATAGCATTTTCAAAATCGGCAGGTTTCGTTACATCCGTTTTTACAACCAATGCCTTTCCGCCATCGTTTTCTATTGCATTCTTTATTTTCTTTAGTTCATCTTCACTTCTGGCACACAACACCACAGAGGCCCCTTCACTAGCCAATTTCATTGCCGTTGCCTTTCCTATTCCACTGGAAGCTCCGGTTATTATTACTACTTTGTTTTTTAAGTCCATCTTATGTTTTTTTATTCTGTTACTGAATTTATTTTAAGCGTGGTTCTAAAATTTAATGTTTTTTAGTTGAAAATTTTTTAAGAATGTAGAATTGAAATTCTAACATTTGTTGTTAATTCAAGGGTTTTTAAAAACCTTAATTTTTTTTTCATATCCTCAAAGTAATTCATTTACAAGAGAATGGAACATGGATATTCCTTATTGTCTTTATTTTAATATTTGTCTAATAACAAATTTTCAAATCTTACAAACTCATTAGTGTGATCTTCAAGAAAAACTATAAGAGATACTGAAACTTAAATAAGTAAATTAGAAGATTACGAAGCTTTTTTTGTATGCGGTAACTTACCACACCAATAAGATCCTTATTAATTACCCAACGCTGCGTGAGGTCTCCCGACCTGGCGCCTGCTTTATTAATGAAAGAAACAAGAATTTTGTTGAAGTCTCCTTACTTCCTATTAATTTGCCCAGAACTGGCCGGTAGTTTCCGGTACTGCACAATTCGTTTCAACATCTGGAGACGTTGGATCTGAAAGTTACAAGGTTTTTTACTGCGGCAATTTTCTACTTGATACAGCAATAGAGAACTGTTGATAAATAAGGGTTACAGCCCGATGGTACAAAAAGGTAAAAAAAGCAATACAGCAATATAGAAATGAGTATACATAGGGGTTATAGAATGACGGTACAAAAAGGTACAAAAAGCGACACGGAAATTAGAATTGTTTTTTTTAATTAATTTGTAAGGGGGAGTTCGCCGGTGAGCTCACCAAAAAAAATAAAATATTACCAGATTTTAAATCTATGATTTTTGGATCCTAACAGTTCCCATTTTGTAAAAACCGAAAAAAGGAGGCTTCCCTACAAGAAAGCTAACACAAAAAACTTTTCTGAAAAAATTGTCAGAGTTAAAAACCAATATAGCTGATTTTTGTGAATGGATTTTTGCTCAAAAGAAACATGATGTTATTAAGTTTTTAGAAAAAGCAAAATCGCTTTTTGGGAATGATCTCTCAAAATTGGTTAATTCAGATGATTTTAAAAACGATAAGTATAGAATCTCAGATAGTTTAATTGTTGCAAACATTGTAAGACCTAAACGTATCCGGCCCACCAACTGCATCTTTTAACTTAGCATGATTTTATTTACAGGATGCTCTTTTTGGTAAATTTGATTTATCCTTGCTGTAATTTCTTGTAATTCTGCGGGTACAGATTCCGGATGTCTTTATGGTTGATGGACATAATATTCTCCAGGGTGTACTTGAGCCATTCATATGGGTTTACCTCGTGTTTTTTGCAGATCGCAAAGAAGGAGTACATTATTGCACCACGTTGAGCTGCATCATCAGAACCTGCAAACAGGTAGTTTTTTCGGCCTAGTGCCAGTTTTCTAATGGCATTTTCAATAAGGTTGTTATCTATTTCCAGGATTCCATCATAGAGGTAAGCGCTGAGCTGATCCCAGCGATCCATGGAATATCGGAAGGCTTTTCCGATAGGACTCTTGGGAAGAATCAACTGATGCTTCATCTGTTGGAACATCCATTTGGCAAATTCATTAATAATGGGTAATGCATTTTCCAGGCGCAGGGATTTACGCTGTTCCGGGCTTAAGTTGTGTTCTCGCGCTTGAGCTTCCACCGCGTAGAGTTTTTGGATGAAGCTCAGGGCTATTTCGGCACGTTCCCTGTCATTATCCTTTGCTTTATCAAATTCTCTTCTGGCATGGGCCCAGCAGTTCAGGTGGGTAACCCCCTCCCGCTTGCCAATCTTGTCATAGGCAGCATAGCCATCACTTTGGAGGTAGCCTTTAAAATCAGCCAGTACATGGTCGGCAGCCTCTCGGCTTCGTCCCCGGTGATAATCAAAGAGTACGCTTCCATCCATAGGGTTATGGTACACCCAATAGTAGCCCTGGTGGGTGGTGCCTTTTTTATTCTTGTCGATTACTTTTATCGGGGACTCATCCGCCTGGAGGTACCCCATTGACCTGGTGTCCTCCAATAGATGTTGATAAAGGATATCTAATATTTTAAGACTTTGCCTGGTCCAGCCTTCTAAAGTGGAAGAGGCAATGGGGATATCTGCTCTTTTAAAGCGTTGCAGTTGCCGGTAAAGCGGGAGATGATCCTCATACTTATCGACCAGAATGGAAGCCAGGAGTCCGGCTCCCGGAATGCCTTTTTCAATCACCCGCTCGGGCAATTCTCCAATGATTACTCCTTCTTTATTTTTAGGAGCATACTTATAGCGGATGTAACGTTTGATGTAGTATTTAGCTGGCTCGTATTCCAGCTCATTGGTCACTTCCTTGCCGATACAGATCATATCGGTGATATCTTCCTGGGGATAGATTTCAATTTCTTCTACCGGAAGATGCTCAGGCAGGGCCATTCGCCCTTTATGGACGGAAGTTCTTTTGCGACGCTCATAGCTGAGCTTCTCTTTTAACTCGGCTTCTTGTTTTTCCGCTTTTTCCGGCTCCATCTCAAAGGGAAGACTCATCTGGTTTTTATCCCCTTCGAAGCGTTCCCTTTTTTGACCAAAAGCCAGGCGCTTATAATAAGCTAATTGGAATTTAAGATCGATATTTTCTTTTTCTGCTTTCGCCCTTCTCTCAGTCTCCTTATCAAGGAGTGCCAAAAGCTCATCTTTAGTAAGATTTTCTATGGGTTTTTGCATGGGTTAAAGATACGAAAACCACACTTTTAAACCTATTGTCAACCCTTGTTTTTACTGGGTTTTTGTTACTTTTTTATCTGGGATACCTCAGTTTCTGATGGGCTTTTTTTACCTGCAGGCCTTCCACCATAAGCACCAGTTCTGACCAGGTCATACCATGGTTATTTCCTTTAAAAACCGGCGGGGTAAAACTGCCCTGTTCCAAGCGTTTGTAGTACAATACAAAACCCCCGGCTTCCCAGTGCAGGAGTTTAAGGTGCGTGCGGTTACGGTTCAAAAAAATAAACACATCGCCACTGGTTGGTTCCCTGCCAAGTTCATTTTTTACCAGTCCGCTCAGGCCATTAAAAGATTTTCGCATATCACAGGCTTTGGGATAAAAGTGATATTTATGGAACGAGCTTAGGGCAAACATTAATAAAGCCTGAGAAGTTTACTGATCAGTGGAAGTTGTGAGACCTCAAGTATTAGCCGGATCCCATTAGGATAAATAAGTTCCAGGTTTCCATCCTTAACAGTGTTAGGACTGATAACTATAAATCCTCCACTCCCGGGTGATTCATTGCGGGCTTTCTTTTTTTTCCAGTAATAAAATGTGGAGAGTACCAACCCTTTAGTTTCACAAAATTCTCTCCCGTTTAGAGAACCACTTTCAAATTCATCGATCAAGGCAAACATTTCTTGTTCTTTACTCATTTTATTTGTTTTTGAGCAAAGCTATATTCAGGCTAGGTTTTTAGCAATATGCACTTTGTGGGGTGGATACACCTAAACCAAATGGATTGCGTAGTGAATTAATGAATGGAAGGCGCGCTTTTTTTTTCTTGAATATTTGGCTAATGAAGGTATAGAAAATTCTGATTCAAAAAATATCCGGACTGTTTTAAAGGCAACCATTTTATTACCGGGTGCACTATTTCCCATCCCCACAAATAATAAAGAATTACGAAAAAATAATTAATCTGCACTAAAATACCGTAATATTCGGCAGAAAATGGAAAGCATTTCTCCGTAGTTGTTTCCTGAACGCCAACAATACTGGATTATTCTTTTCCAACTTTTTTATAATATCAGATTTGGTAGATTTAACGGGTATGAAATAATAAAAACACAAAATGTTAAAAAAAATTACTTATTTTTATTTAAATTAACATTTACCCCGAGTGGCAAATCACACAAAAATATGAGGCAATATAGCGAACAGACCAAGCAGAGAATTAGAGCTATTTTTACGGAGAAGCCAAATAAAATAAGTTTTCAGAACAAAGAAAAACTAGCAGCGTTTGGTCCCGTTTTAAAAAAAAATAAGGTAATTATTATAGGTGCAGGTATATCAGGATTATGCTCGGCGTACGAGCTTGAGAAAAAAGGTTATAATGTAACTATTTTGGAAGCACAAGAAGATCACATTGGTGGCAGAATAAGAACTTTTAGGCACGGAAATATTTATTCGGAATTTGGGGCGATGAGAATTCCAGAAGAACATGATTTAACCCTCAAATATATTTCTGAATTGGGTTTGTCTAACAAACTTAGACCCTTTATCCAAGAAAGTAAGGATACTTTTGCCTATATCCGAGGAACAAGAGTAAACAGAACAGATGAAGGTAAAGAAACCCTCAAAAAAAAATTTAAATTAAGTGAAAGGGAACTACAAATGTCTGTTGATGATATTTGGATGGAATCTGTAATTCGAACTTTAACCAATCTTTCAAAGTCCGAAAAAGAACAACTTTACTCCAAACATTTATCCGCTAAAAACTTGATTTCCTTAGACCAGAATTCTTTGTATAACAATCTAAAAAATTCCAATTTGAGTAGAGCAGCAATAGAATTCGTTTCATCAATATACGGTGTTACAACTTATCTCGAAACTGCACTACTAGAACATTTAAGAGAAGAGCTAGAGGGTGTTTGGTTAAATAAATTCTGGGAAATTGAAGGAGGAATGGATATAATTGTAAAAAAATTCTTAAGTGCTATTAAAGCTAATCTTTTAACTGGAGCTGTTGTAAAGAAAATTATTAATCATGAAAAACAGGCAGAAGTTGTTTATAGTTATAAGGAACAAGACTGCAAATTGTCAGCTGATTGGGTAATTTGTACAATACCTTTAGGAGTGCTAACGAGATTAGAAATTGATAAGGCATTTTCAAAGGATAAAATTAATGCCATACGTAACGTAAATTATGATTCTTCTACAAAAATCATTACTCGTTGCGAAAACCGTTTTTGGGAATTGAATGACAATATATTTGGAGGAGGTAGTGTTTGGGATGGTGGACTTGGACATACCTGGTATCCTTCCGACAATAATATTTCCAAAAATATAAATATTTCCAATTCTGAAAGTATGTTAATATCCTCATATACCTGGGGAATGCATGCACGACGAATTGATAGTATTCCTGAAAATGATATTAATAATTATGTAAAGAATGAACTAAAAAAAATTCATTTAAAAATGAATGCGTCTGAATTAATTGAATCTAAAAGATGGAGCTGGGATAACCATGAATGGAGTTCTGGTGCATTTGCTTTCTTTAATCCCGGAGATCAAACAGATTTATATAAGGAACTTGTGAATCATGAGAAAAAAGTATTGCTTGCGGGTGAACATTGCTCTTTTTCCCATTCTTGGATCCAGGGAGCTTTGGAATCAGCACTGGAAGTATGCAATCATATAGTAAACCGCCGTAATGAATGAAAATCTCTGAATACATTTTATATAAATTGAAACAAAATGGATGTTACTGGGTGGCCGGTATACCAGGGACTTCTTGTGCGGATTTTTTTGATGCAATAGATCGTGATTCTGATATAGAATATATCATTACCACGAACGAACTTGAGGCAGGATATATTGCTGACGGATATGGTCGAAAAGGTGGAATTGGAGCTGTTTGTGTTTCGTATGGAGTTGGAACATTAAGTTTAGTTAATGCTGTGGCCAGTGCATTTACAGAGCGAGTACCCCTTATTGTTATCAATGGTGGACCTTCAAAGGAGGATCTTAGGATTGAACTTGAATTAGGTTGCTTATTTTCTCACTCGACAGGATCACCCCAAACTGATCTCAACATTTTTAAATCTATTACCGTATATTCAGAAATAATATCTCAACCTCAAAATGCTCAGAAAATTATAGATGAAGCATTTAGAATGGCCATTTTTTTTAATAGGCCAGTTTATATAGAAATTCCGCAAGATAATTGGGATAAGGTAATAGAACTAATCCCTACCATAGCTCCTCCGGCGCAAGTTTTTATTAATGATGATTTTATTACTTCAGCAAGATCTAAGTTAGAAACAGCTAAATCCCCTGTTCTTATAATTGGGGTTGAAGTTGTGCGTAAAAAATTAAAAGATAAAGTTTTGCAATTAATTGATAAATGGAACATCCCATTTGTTACCACAGCTTTAGCAAAGTCAGTTTTACCTGAGTCTCATCCCAATTTTGTGGGTTGTTATGATAGTGATCTTTTCCATAATAAGGCAGTTTTTGAAATTATTGATAATTCTGATTGTCCAATCGGATTAGGTTGCATTTGGGGTATTGATCATCGTTCCTTCATAATTAATCAGTTTAATAAGATGATTGAGGTGAAGTTTGATTCTGCACGTGTTACCGAAAATTTATATAAACAAACTGATTTAGAAACAGCAATAGACGAATTTTTAAAATGGGAGCTAAAATTTCAAAATGTGATTCCGGAATTTGTTAGGCTGAATGGTCTAACTGATTCAGGTTATTTTGGTCATAACCAAATATTTTGTGTGTTAAATAAATTCATAAAGGATTGTAATGATGTTCAAGTTGTAATGGATACTTGTCTCGGAAGCTTTTTAGGTGCTGATCTTTTTATGGGCAATACAGATATGTATCTAGCAAATCCAATTTGGCTATCCATAGGACAAGGAACTCCTGCTGCAATTGGAGCCTATCTCAAAAATGGAAAAATACCTATTATTATCACAGGAGACGGAGGTTTTCAAATGGTTGCGCAATCTTTTTCTACTATGATAAAATATCAAATTCCTGCTTTAATTATTGTATTGGATAATAGTCTTTATGCTATAGAACAGTATTTAATTGATGGTACTTACTTTGAATTAGATACAGATCCACTTAAATACGTGGAACTTCATCGGTGGGCTTATGAAGAATTTCCTAAGATATTTAAAGGCGGATTTGGAGAACGTGTTCATTCAGCGGAAGGTTTAATTAAAGTTCTTAACAAATGGGAAAAGGAAACTAAAAAAGAACCATGGATCATTGCTTGTGAATTTTCAAAGAAAGATTTACCCCGGATAACATAAATAAAACTATCCTCCCCAGGGAAGAACAACTCATCAAGGATTTTAAATTGAAAAGATTAAAAAGGATTATTTTAAAGTAGGCTTAAGTTTCAAATTTAATTACATCTTGGGAAAAATTATCTATTAAAAATGCTTTAAAGGATGTCCTTCACTTAAATAGTCAACTACCAATATTTTCCTCTGAGAAACTGATCCTAATCTGAAGAAGTAAAGTATTAGTTTTTAGAGCATTCCTTTGAAGGCAATAGAGAAATCATCATTCCTTAAAATACCGGGGTTTCCAGATTTTGAGGTGTAACCGGTGTACAAACCTAATCATAGATCTTTTTGCTTATTTTTCTGCAATGATGATCATATTGATTTAATGAAAAAATCCTGTAGTGAAGGTCGAAAAAATCCTTTTTAATAATTAAAATCACAACCCATTTAAATAAATAATGTGAGGCAGGGGGAGGTGAGGTTTTCCTGTATATCGATAGACCGTAATAAAGGCCCTTACAGATTGGGTTAATCCATCGCCCATTTCTCGAGTTTCTCCAGTACTGCAGATTTATAGCTTCTGCTTATTGGAATGGCTTGTCCTGCTATTTCCGCATATTCATTTGTATAAGATTCCAGGGCAGCCAGGGAGATAATAAATGACCGGTGAACCCGCAGGAATTCTAAATTTGGGAGCTGTTGTTCAATGTTGGAGATTGTCTCTCTTATTACAATGGTATTTGTTTGGGTGTGGATCTTCAGGTAATCACTTAAACTTTCTATATAACAAATATCATCAAAATTGACCCTGATCATCTTCCGGTCTGCGCGCACGAACATAAAATCCTGTTGTACTTCTTTTTCTGGAGAAAATTGCTGAGCCCCTTCTTTAAAATTATTGGTGGAAAAAGTATTTACAGCCCTTAATAGACGTTCGAAAGAGATAGGCTTCAGCAGGTAATCCACTGCCTGTAGATCAAACCCATCTGCGGCATATTCCCTGTAGGCGGTGGTGAAAATGACCTTTATTTCCGGATTAATAGACCGGGCGAAGGACAAACCGGAAATCTCAGGCATATTGATGTCCAGAAAAATAAGGTCTATTTTATGCGTATTTATCAACCTAAAAGCTGTTGCGGCACTTTTACAGGAACCAAGGACCTCCACTTGTTGGATCCTCGCCAAATGCGCGGCTATGACCTCCCTTGCCGTGGGCTCGTCGTCTACTATGATACAGGAAATTTTATTAGCCATGCAGGTACACTTTAGAATGGATTAAGGAGAGATGAGCTTCAAAGCTATTGCCGATTTTCTCTGCGGAAAAGCTATGCGTGTCCGGATACAACAACTGCAGTCGTTTTTTGAGGTTTTTCAGTCCAAGTCCGTTCTGGGTTTCACTTTGCTGATCATCTTTCACAGAATTTTTTATTGTAAACTGAAGGTGTTCCTTATCTGCTTGCAGGCGTATGGAGATCTTAAGTTTTCCATCCACCGCCTGCCCGTGTTTAAAGCTGTTCTCTACAAACGGAATAAGTAGCATAGGCGGGATCTCAATATTTTCAGTAGCAGCGGGGAGGTCAAGGTCTACCAGTAAATTATCACGAAATCTTATTTGTTCCAGGGAAATATAATCTTTTATATGCTCAATTTCGCTGCTTAGGCTTACCAGGGGCTTATCGGCCTGGTACAACAGGTAATCGAGCAGGTTGGAAAGCTTCAGGATCATATCTGGTGTTTCTATACTTTTTTTGAGCGCGTGGCCGTAGAGGGTGTTGAGGGTATTGAACAGGAAGTGGGGATGCACCTGCAATTTAAGGTAATGCAGCTCCTGTTCCTTCAGCTTTAACTGCGCTTCCAGGAACTTGTTCTCCAGTGCCCGGTTTTCAGCAATAGAGGAATAATTCTGCTTCAGGAGTATAAAGGCGCTCACCAGTATCACGACGAGATATACCAGTACCATCATAGACAACAGGCTTCGGCCGGGAGCAGGCATTCCGTGGTAATCCATATTCAGCATAAAAACAAATCCGTAGAAAATGGAGATCACAATGGCAAAAGCAGAGAGTACCAGGGTATAAAAACTATAAAGGCTAAAGAGCAGGTACTTCTTTTTCAGCAAAAATCCCGGGAGGAGGTAATAGATGGTGGTGTAGGTGGTGGCCATGGTTACCGGCAGGAGGAAGGCCGCGAAGGAGCCGGAATAGAAAAGGTTCTCATTAGGCGCGCCAAGGAAATAGGAGAAAAAACTGAGCACGAGAAACCAGAAAATGCTGTGCAGCGCAATTTTCCTCCAAAAGATATATGCAAGTGTGCCGGCGGTCATAGAGGTTACAATATCCAATTAATTTCAGAAAGTTTTCACCACTTGCGATGAATAACCGATTTTTTGCCTGATTTAACCCGGCTGACTGAAGTCCCAACAAAAACGAGTACAGAATCTGCTGAAAAAGGGCGGAAACCGGTAATTGGTATCTTTAAAATATTAGCGCCGGGAATAAGCAGTAGATTTGGCTATAGACATTTGAAAAAACTGAAATTATGCTATTCACGCTACAACAACAGGCGCAAAGAGGATTTGTTGAAACCATAGGGCAGCGATTTGAGGAAGGCGGCTTTTTTATAATGATGTTCATCTTTATTGTTTTGATCATCGGGATCTTTCTCCTGGTGAGAGGGATTTATTTCGCAAGGAAAAAAGACCCCAAAATTGCCAGAACTATTCTTCTGCTCAATTCCATCGGACTCTTTGCACTGGTGCTGGGAGTGTTCGGGCAATTAATAAGCCTCATTGAAATCCTGGACTACTTGAGTTCCTTTGAAGATACCACCCCACGGGATTTCGCCGACGGACTTAAAATGACCATGCTGCCCACGCTTTTTGGCGCGTTCGTTTTCCTGTGTACCCGCTTTTCAACAATTGCCCTCAACTGGGTGAGGCCGGTTCAATAAGACCGGAAAAACTTCAGAAAAAAATTAAATCATTCTAACCAATAACTCTCATGAAAAACTTCATCACACTACTGTTCCTGGTTTCAGGTATACTGCTCCACGCGCAAACACAGGAACAAAACAAAAAACTTGACAGTTTGTTCGACAGGATCGACGCCAAGGACCTGGCAATGGGAAGTATCTCCATCTTCTCCAATGGAAAGGAGGCGTACACGCGCAGCATCGGGTACCTGGACTTAGCGAACCAAACCCCCGCAAACAGCAACACCGCTTATAGAATTGGATCTGTTACAAAAACCTTTACAGCGGTGGTGATAATGCAGCTTATAGAAGAAGGGAAGCTTGAGGCTGGGACGAGACTTTCAGCATATTTCCCGCAGGTGCCAAATTCAGATAAGATCACCGTGGAACATTTGCTGAGGCACCAGAGCGGACTCTTTAATATCACAGATGATGAAGATTTCAGGCAGTGGATGTTATCGCCGCAATCCAGGGAAGCAATGCTGAAGCGTATGCTGAAGAACGGCACTCTTTTTATGCCTGCGGAAAAAACCGAATATTCCAACACCAATTATTTGCTGCTTTCTTACATAGCTGAAGGAATTGAAGTTAAACGCTATGCTGAAATAGTAAAGCAAAGGATCATCGATAAGCTAGCTTTGAAGAACACCTTTTACGGCGGAAAAATTGTTCCTGAAAAGAACCAGGCCAGGTCCTACGCACATACCGAAAACGGTTGGGAACTCACTCCCGAAACAGATATGAGTGTACCCATAGGAGCAGGCGCAATGGTTTCAACGCCAGCAGATCTTAACAAGTTTTACTGGAATTTATTCGAGGGGAATCTTCTCTCCCGTGCCTCACTGGACAAGATGAAAACAATCGAAGATGGGATGGGAATAGGATTGATGAAATTACCGCTGGAGGAATATGAAGTATATGGCCACGGTGGCGGGATAGATGGTTTTTCCTCTGTAGTCGTTCATTTTCCTCAAGAGAAGATCACAGCAGCTTTTACTTCCAATGGATCATTTTATCAAATCCATAACCTTTTAATTGGCACATTAAAAATAATAATGGGCCAGGATTACGAACTACCTGAAACTTCACCAACCATAGAATTACAACCAGAAGCCCTGGAAAAATATCTGGGCACCTACAGCAGCCCCGACCTTCCAATGAAGATCAATATCTACCGTGAAGATTTAACATTAATAGCCAAGGCGACAGGGCAGTCCCCCATACACCTCAATGCCGTAGGAGAGGATATCTTTAAAGAAGAACAACTCATGTTAAAACTCACCTTCTTCCCGGCTGAAGATAAGATGCTGTTGGAACAGGGAGGGCAAAAGGCGGAGTTGAGAAGGGAGTGATCTCAACAAATCAGGACTATATTCTAAAAATAGAAGCCGGACCCTGGGAGGAGGAGCAGGAAATAAAAACGTGTAATATTTTAGGATCAGGTTCTTAATTTATAGGGGGCAATGTGCAGGTAAAAGTTTATTTTGATTATACATTCATCGATCTAAAGCCATTTAAGCCCCATTTATACCATAACTTACCTGCGCCGGATACTGTGCTGTTTTTATAGCGTAAGGGAAGTTAAGCCTTAAGTAAAACAGCATAGGGCGCATCCTACTGCTTCCATTGACCCGGGCCTTTAACGCAATTTACAGTTTAAAAACTCAGACTTACTATAGTACCTTTTTCAGCCTCACTGTTTACCTGTATTTTCCCTTTGTGAAGCATCATAATTTCCTTGCTAAGGCTAAGGCCTATGCCGCTACCGTTCTTTTTTGTGGTAAAGAAAGGGATGAAGATACTGTCTATAATTTCTGAAGGGATACCTTTCCCATTGTCCTGCACCCGTATAATGGCATTCCCGTTGACATTCTGTTTTGCTGAAACCATGATCCTGCCTTGCTCCACGTTTTTAACCGCGTCTATGGCATTCAGCAACAAGTTGATCAATACCTGTTCTATTAAGTAAGCATCGATATTTATTTCCAGGTCGGTATTCTCCACTTTAAACTCAAGATGCACATCCTTTACTTTCAGGCCAGGCTGCATCAGGTTGTGAAGATTTTTAAAAAGATCGGCTACCTTTACCTTTTCGAGATTAAGATGAGTTACCTTATTAAGGCTTCTATAGGTTTTTGCAAATTTCATTAATCCCTCGCTGCGTTTTTTGATGCTGGCAATCCCCGCATCCAGATCGTCCAGTTCGAGGAGGTTGGTTTCAGGATCATTGGCTGCAGCTTTGATTTGAGTTTGCAGGGTATCTGCCAGGGAAGATATAGGCGCAATAGAATTCATAATCTCATGGGTCATTACGCTTAATAATTTCTTCCAGGCCTCGCTTTCGTTTTGATTAAGGGTTTCTTCGATATTGTGCAAAACCAGGAGGCGAAAGGAATCTTCCTGCACCCTGAAAGTGGTTTCAGAAATTAACACCTTTAACTTCTCGCTTTTTACGTCCAGGATTGTGGAGGAATTACCGCTGTGATTAACTTCAAAAACATCATTATAAAGCAGCGGCTTCCGGCTTTTTACAAAGCTGATATTTTTAAAGGAAGGGGAATCTATAGTACGAAGAAAGGATTCATTGGACCAAAGAACCCTGCCGGTATTAATGTTGTACGCAAAGATCCCAATATCAACCATTTCCAAAATCTTTTGAAGGTATACATACTGGGCATCTTTTTCACTGTTTATCTCCCGAATCGTCCTGTTTACCTCGTTAAAACCCACATGTAATTTCCTTATATCCTGTGGTCCCTTATCTTCCACGAACCATCTGGAAAAATCTCTGTATCGCACAGATTCAAAAAAATCATCCATTTCAAGGAAACGCCGGGTGGTAAACCGGTACAGATTGTACATAAAATAAAGCGAAAGTATAGTGGCGCCTGCAGCAATATAAGTGTTGCTATAGCTTATGGAAAAGGCAAGAACGGTTAGTAATCCAAATAGGATAACCAGCCTTATTAATAAAAAACGCCTGTAGTTTTTATAGATCATACTTTTCCAGCCTGCGATAAAGGGCCGTGCGGGTTATCCCTAATTCCCTGGCCGATTTGGATATGTTCCCATTATTTTTTTCAATAACAGTGAGAATAGCCTTTTTTTCAATCGTGTCCAGTTTCATATCGTTGAACGCAAAGGTGTCTGCAGGTTTTTCAATGGCTGAAAAGACAAGGTCCTTCTCTGTTAGCATATCATCTTCAGTCATAATAACCGCCCGTTCAATCACATATTGCAGTTCCCTCACATTTCCTGGAAAGGAATGTGCTTTCATTTTTAAAATGAAACTTTTGTCAAGGGTAAAAGGCCCTTTTGAATATTTTTCAGCATATACCTCCACGAAATGCCTGGCTAGTAATGTGATATCTGATCCCCTTGCCCTTAATGGAGGAACGGTGATGTCTACGGTATTTATTCGATATATAAGATCTCTGCGAAATTTATTCTCGTCTGCCAGCTGGGAGATCTCCAGGTTTGTCGCACAAATCAACCTAATGTCTACAGGTATGGATTCATTGGATCCCAATGGGGTTATCTGCCGGTTTTGCAATACTGTGAGAAGTCTGGCTTGTTGTTGAATGCTAATATTCCCAATTTCATCAAGGAACAGGGTTCCTCCACTGGCAGCCTCAAAACGTCCCCTTCTATCTTCCCGGGCATCTGTGAACGCTCCTTTTTTATAACCAAAGAGTTCACTTTCAAATAAGCTGGAGGTGAGGGCACCCACATCTACCTTTACAAAGGGCTTATTTTTTCTGTGAGAATTATCGTGAAGGGCTTTTGCAATAAGATCTTTTCCTGTGCCGTTTTCACCTAGGATCAAAATATTAGCTTCAGTAGGTGCTACTTTTTTCAGCTTAAAAAAGACCTCCTGCATCACCTCGCTTTCTCCCAGCAACTTATTTCCTGCTACAAAAGGTTGTTGTCTTTCCGTTCGTTTTTTCTTTTTCCTGCCCATTAGATCCTCCAGGCAACTCACAAGCTTGTCGTTCTTCCAGGGTTTTACAAGAAAGTCTGCAGCACCTTCTTTGAGCGAACGGATGGCGAGATCTATATCCCCATAGGCGGTAATAAGGATCACATCTACAGCAGGATTGGTTTCCTTTATTTTATTCAGCCAGAAGATCCCTTCGTTCCCGGTATTAACCAGCCCATTAAAATTCATGTCCAGGATAATAATATCAAAATTGTTATTTTGGACCAGGGAAACAATATTATGAGGCCTTTTTTCTATTACAACCTCTTTTACCAGCGATTTTAAAAGTAAACGCAGGGCTGTGAGGACATCCTCATCATCATCAATGACCAGTATTTTCGCATCTTTTAATTGCATACCTACAATATTACAATTTTATTTTATCCCTGTACCTGCCTGAAAACGTATAAATTTAGTGGCTGTAAAAGTGTTTTGAATTCGAACACCGGGTGTATCAAAACCGAACACTTATATATTTATAATCAGCTGTAATTATTTGATATATAGAAGGTTAAGTTTTTGGCACAAAATTGCTTTACAATCTAAGTGTAACAAATAGATTTTCATGGATATACCTCTTAAAAAGAAGCGGTTTACAACTAAAAAGGTAAGTATTATAATAGGCGTTGTTTTGCTGCTAAGCTTAATAGCCTTTGCTTTTATTTCTTCTGGCGGAGCATCAAAATTAAATGTAAATGAGGAGAGACTGTCTGTCGATACTGTTCAGGAGGGGATATTCCAGGAAAATATCCCGGTTAATGGGGTTGTACTACCCATAAGCACCATTTACCTGGATGCTATTGAGGGAGGTAGGGTAGAGGAGATCTTTGTAGAGGACGGCGAGATTATGAAAGCGGGGGAACCTGTATTGCGACTTTCCAATACAGATCTTGAACTAAGTTTGGTAAATCAGGAAACGCAGGTATACAACCTGCTAACACAAATGCAGATCTCGCAGAATGCAGCAAGGCAAAATACTATAAACAGGTTAAACCAATTAACAGATGTTGAAAACAGTCTTATAGAAGCAGAAAGAGTCTATAACCTAAATCAAAGGCTTTATAAGAAAGATGCGATAGGCCGGCAGGATTTGCTGGAGTCTGAAAATAACTATAAGTACCAGAAGCAGCGTATGGATCTTGCCAGGGAAGTTTTGGCGCAGGATTCCATCTCGACGCAACAGGAAATGGGACAGGCCCAGAATTCCTATGGCAGGACACAGAAAGCCCTTGAGTTAATGCGGAAGAAAGTGGAGGATCTTATTGTAAGGGCTCCGGTAGACGGGCAATTAACCTCGCTGGATGCCGAGATTGGCCAGTCCAAGACCAAGGGAGAAAGACTGGGGCAGGTAGATGTTGTTACCGGATATAAGGTACGTGTGGATATTGACGAACATTATATCTCCAGGATTTATGCCGGGCAGCAGGGAAGCTTTAAGATCAACGGAAGGGATTTTACCCTGGAGATCAAAAAAGTCTACACTCAGGTGACCAACGGTAGGTTCCAGGTGGATATGTTTTTTGAAGGAGAGGTTCCTGAAGGGATTCGTCGGGGCCAAACCCTGCAAATTCGACTGGCGTTAAGCCAGGAAAAAGAGGCGCTTCTGGTCTCAAAGGGCGGATTTTTTCAGCAAACCGGCGGGAACTGGATATTTAAGCTGAGTGAGGATGGAAAAACAGCTTATAAAGTTGACATACAACTTGGCAGCCAGAATACCGAATATTATGAAGTACTGCAGGGGTTACAACCGGGTGACCGGGTTATTACCTCAAGCTATGACAACTTTGGAAATATTGAAGAGCTCATTTTAAATTAGAAAGTTAATTAGTTAGCAGGAAATCCTATGCTCCCTGCAAAGGGAGCGGGGGATTTTCATAAAAAACGGAACCCCTACCTAAGAGATGGGGAAATAAAGACAAAAACATACAAACAATAATTAACCAGCCAATGATTAAAATTTCCAATCTTGAGAAATATTACCGGACAGAAGAGGTCCAAACCATCGCCCTTAACAAACTTTCATTTGAAGTGAAAGAAGGAGAATTTGTAGCTATTATGGGGCCTTCGGGCTGCGGGAAATCAACTCTGCTCAATATCCTTGGGTTACTCGATGACCCAGATGGAGGTAGCTTTTTATTCGACGGAATTGAAGTAGCGGGATATAATGAACGCAAACGCTCTCAATTGCGCAAGCACAATATTGGTTTCGTATTCCAGAGTTTTAACCTCATTGATGAACTTACCGTTTTTGAGAATGTGGAACTTCCCTTGATCTACACCGGGGTTAAACCAGCTGAGAGGAAAGCGCGGGTACACGAGGTGCTGGAAAAAATGCAGATCATGCACCGCCGCAAGCATTTCCCGCAGCAACTCTCCGGAGGGCAACAGCAAAGAGTGGCCGTAGCCAGGGCAGTAGTGAACAATCCAAAACTTATCCTGGCAGATGAGCCTACAGGAAACCTGGACAGCAGCAATGGGAACGAGGTAATGGACCTGCTCACAGAATTAAACGAAGCCGGAACCACCATCATCATGGTAACCCACAGTGAACACGACGCAAAATTCAGCCACCGTATCATCAGGATGCTGGATGGGGAGAAAGTGACAGAAAATGTTCTTGTAAACGCCTAAAAAAACACCATCATCATCAATCAAAAAACGGAGCAGTTATGATAAGGAATTACATCAAAATAGCGCTAAGAAACATCCTAAGGTATAAAGCCAGCAGCATGATCAATGTTTCCGGCCTGGCGATTGGTCTTTGCAGTGTGATCCTTATTGCTCTTTTCATTCAGGATGAACTGCAGTATGACCAATTCTTTGAAGATTCGGCGCAAATCTTCAGAGTTAATGTTGAAGGTAAGATGGGTGAAAATGAGTTCTACGCAGGCTATACTCCGCCTCCTGCCGGTGCTAAGCTTGTAAATAATTTTCCGGAAATAGAGAGTTATACCCGAATCTTCAGGCCGGGTGTGAATGTGCTTCAAAACAGTGATGACCAAGAGAAGCAATTCAATGAGGATAACATTTTCGCGGTAGATGCCAACTTCCTGGAACTATTAAGTTATCCGCTGGCCAAGGGAGATCCTAAAACCTGCCTTGCCGAAACGAATAGTATTGTTATTACGCCACAGGTGGCAAAGAAATATTTTGGAGAAGCAGATCCTATGGGAAAGATCCTGTTGTACGGAGAAGATAAAAGCCCGATGAAAGTGACCGGCGTGTTACATGATCTTGAGGATCTTCCTGCTTCTGTAAAGTTTGATATTTTAGTGCCGGTTGAAAACTTTGGGGTCGTAAATTATTTTAACTGGAGCTGGGTTTGGCTCAATATGGTAACCTATGTTAAGGTAACTGAGCAGGCAGCTGCAAATCCGGGATTAGTTCAACACCTGGAATCTCAATTCTCCGAGATGCTGCGCGTGCAGGCGGCAGATGCTTTTAAAAGGATAGGCCAGCCATATGAAGAATTCCTGGAGAAGGGTAATAAGTGGGATTTTCATATGCAGCCACTGGCAGATATCCACTTACATTCCGGGGACATTGTCTCTTCGATTACAGAGCATAACAATATCAAAAACCTGTATATTTTCGGGATCATCGCGCTCTTCATTATAATCCTGGCCTGTGTAAACTTTATGAACCTGGCCACAGCTCAGTCATCCAGGCGCACCAAAGAGATTGGGATAAGAAAAGTATTGGGATCTGCAAGGTCACAGTTAATAAGACAATTTCTTACTGAGGCAGCGCTCTTCAGCTTTATAGCGACTATGTTAGCAGTGTTACTTACTATTTTATTTCTGCCCGTCTTTAATGAAATAGCCGGGAAAAGCATTGGGCTGCAAAATCTAATCGCGCCTGAAATCTGGATGCTCATCCTTGGTTTGGCTCTTGTTACCGCTGTCCTGGCGGGAGTGTATCCGGCTTTTTATCTCACCTCATTTGCACCGGTTAATATTTTAAAAGGCGGTATCGGTAAAAACTTTAAAAGCAGGTTCATCAGGAATGAGTTAGTGGTATTTCAATTCATCATCGCAATCGCTCTCATAATTTCCACTATAATAGTTTACACCCAGCTTGATTATGCCAACAGCCGCGATCTTGGATATGACAGGGAGAATATTATTATTTTAAACAATACTGAAAAGTTAGGTGCTGCAGAGGAAGCCTTTCGCCAGGAGATTGCCGCCCTCCCGCAAATTAAGAGCACTACGATCTCATCAAATGTATTCACTAAAGGTGCTTTTGGAGATTTTTATGTGCCTGAAACCAATGAGCCCGGGGAAACTGTCTCACAGGATCTTGCCCTTAGCTCTTACCTTGTAGATGACCGATTTATAGAAACGCTTGACCTGAAGCTGAAAGAAGGTCGTGGTTTTGAGCGCAGGTTCAACGATTCACTTTCTGTAGTAATAAATGAAACCGCGGCTAGGCAAATTGGCTGGGAAAATCCTCTGGGTAAAACCATAAGATATCCGGGAGGGCAGCAGGAATCCTATACCGTCGTGGGAGTCCTAAAGGATTTCAATGTGCAATCCCTGCATACCCCCATTGAACCTTTTGCCTTGTTCTCAAAAAGCTCACAAAGCTATACTTCCCCAACTTCCTACATAACAGTAAAACTGAACCCGGGAAATCCCCAAAGAACCATCCAGGCCATAGAAGCGAAATGGCAGGAATTCCAGGCGAATGTTCCGTTCGAATATTCTTTTCTGGACGAAGATCTTGCAGCCGCCTATGTAACCGACCGGCGCCTGGCGAAACTCTTTGGGATATTTACCTCCCTGGCCATTTTTGTTGCCTGTTTGGGTTTATTTGGCCTTGTGGCTTTTACAGCACAACAGCGCACAAAGGAAATTGGAATACGAAAAGTAGTAGGAGCTGGGGTAACAGATATTGTGCGCCTGCTTTCCGTGGATTTCATAAAATTGGTTTGTATTGCTGTGATCATCGCCTCACCTCTGGCCTGGTATGGAATGAGCCGGTGGCTTCAGGATTTCGCTTATAGAATTGATATTGCATGGTGGATGTTTGCCCTTGCAGGTTCCTTTGCCCTTATGATAGCGCTTCTCACAGTGAGTTTCCAGGCAGTTAAAGCGGCAGTGGCAAACCCGGTAAAAAGTTTAAGAACAGAGTAAAAATAGAAGCAAGTGACAAGAAACAAGAAACAAGAGAAGAGAAGCCCCCTGGCCCCCAAAGGGGGAATTTAGTTTAGAAAGAAGGAGAATTTATCTAAATAACCAATCCTAACAGTAAACCGTAAACAGCAAACCGACAACCGACAACTGACAACCGACAACCGACAACCGACAACTGATAACCGACAACAAATTATGATTAAAAACTATTTAAAAATGGCCTGGCGCACAATCCTTAAGAACAGGGTTTATTCCTTTATTAATGTTCTTGGCCTCACCATAGGGATATGGGCTTGTATGAGTATGGCGACAGTTGTGATCGACGATCTTTCTTATGACACCAAGTGGAAAAATGCAGATGACCTTTACAGGATTGTTACGGTCAAAACTACCGGCAGCCAGGAACAAAAAAGGATGGCAGCTTCTTTTGCAGGACTTAACCCGGTTTTAATGAATGATTTCCCTCAAGTGGAAGCAGTTTCAAAATTCAACACACATCCCATTCATTTTAAATTTTCCAATTCAGAAACAGAAAAGGTTGAAGTGAACCTTTTAAATGCAGATACTACAGTCTGGAAAATGCTGGATTTTAAAATAATTGCAGGTGATCCCAAAAACTTCATTCATGATAAAAAGAACCTGATCATTACCAGAAATCTTAAAGACCGATTTTTTCCATATGAAGATCCTGTTGGAAAAATTATTTCTGATGTTCCATCTTTTAAAGCAGAACCAGATTCCTATGTAATTACAGGAGTGATCGAAAATATTCCTTCCAATACACATTTGCGGGCAGAAGCGATCCTGGTTCAAAAAGGGAGGTTGGAAGTTCTTAATAAGGAGCAATTTGGAACCTTCAGTCAAAACTATGTTCAGTTAAAGCAAGGAACAGATCCAGATAAATTTGCTCAACAACTAAGTAACTGGTATGCCGATTTTGTTGGATCAAAAAATGCCGATTCCTTCGAGTTTCAGCCTATTACTGATATTTATTTACATTCAGAATTTGCCGAATACCAGGATGTAAAGGGAAGTTTAAATAACATATTTATCCTTACAGGGGTAGCCCTGCTTCTTCTAATAATTGCCTGCGTGAATTTCATTAACCTTAGTACTGCAAGAGCAATAAAACGAATGCAGGAAATAGGGATGAGAAAGATCCTGGGGGCCAATCGCCGGCAACTTATATTTCAGTTTCTTACAGAAGCTGTGCTGTTCTTTTTGATCTCAACATTTATAGCCAGTTTAATATATTTGGGAACTATTCCCCTTATTGAAAAATTTCTGGGACATGCCCTGGAGCAGACTTTCGTTTCCGGATTGTATCTTTTTGGGATTACGGTTTTAATTCTTCTTTTAATAAGTCTCTTAGCCGGTGGCTATCCTGCGCTTATAATGTCGGGCTATAATCCTGCCAAAACCATAAAAGGTAATTTCTATACAGGAAATTTAAGCAGTCAAAATACGGTGCGCAAAAGCCTCGTGGTGCTTCAGTTCTCAATTTCCATCATTGTCCTTATCGCCCTCCTTGTGGTACAGCAGCAGGTTACCTTCTTGAAAACCATGGACATTGGGTTCAATAAGGATGCGCTATTAAGCATAGGCTCTGTGAGCTGGGACGGGAAAGGGGATGCCTTTAAAAATGAGGTATTGAAGAATCCCAATATTGAAAAAGTTAGTTTTTCCACCTGGTTACCCACCAGAGGAGCCGGTTATATGTCTAAGCGTATCTCTGATCCCGCAGCTCCAGATAAAAGTTTTGAAGTTTTCTTTATCAATGCCGATCTTGATTTCGCCGAGACTCTGGGCCTTACCTTGCAGAAGGGGCGCTTTTTGAATGAAAAATATCCTTCAGATATAAAGACGGGAAACCCAACGGGTATCATAAGCTTTGACGAGGAAGAAAAAGCCGGGAGTCGTGCCTCCATTTTTACTGTACACACTGCAGGAATTCTTCAAGCCAACAATTTAAATCAGGATATTGCAGATGTTAAAGCGATTCCTGTTGGGATTGTGGAAGATTTCAATACAGAATCGCTCAAAGTCAATCTTAAACCTACTATCATAACTGCAGAAAGTCCGCTTCCTTATTCCGGTATGCTTATAAGGACAAGGCCTGGTGCAGAGCAGCAGGTTATAGAACAGCTGCAAAGAACCTGGCAAGAATTTTATCCTGATAAGCTCCTCGAGGTAAACCGGGTAGATGAACAGATTGCAGCGCAGTATGAAGCTGAAAGCAAGTTACAGCAATTGTTTGCATTCTTCAGCGGACTTAGCATGTTCCTGGCAGCGATGGGAATTTTTGGATTAATTGTCCAGATAACGCAACAGCACGTAAAGGAGATTGGCATAAGAAAGGTTTTAGGAGCTTCGATCAACTCTATTGTGATGCTCTATTCCAAATCCTTTTTCAAAATAGTAGTAGTCGCAATACTCATCGCATCCCCTATTGCGTGGTATGCGATGCAAAATTACCTGGAAGATTTCGCATATCGAATAGCTCTGGAGTGGTGGATGTTTGCACTCGCAGGTTTTATGGCCATATTCATCGCTCTGGTAACGGTAAGTTTACAGGCGGTTAAAGCCGCAGTTGTGAACCCGGTAAAAAGTTTAAGAACGGAATAAATATAGAAACAAGAGACAAGAACCAAGAAACAAGAGAAGCCCCCTAACCCCAAAGGGGGAATTAATGGAAATAAAAGAAGTCTTTGACGAGAAAAATAAAATTGAGAACAAAAAACTGATAACCGACAATCTATAACTGACAACCGACAACTGTTAACTAATTATGATAAAGAACTATTTTAAAATCGCGTGGAGGAGTCTTTGGAAGAATAAGCTGTTTTCCCTGATAAATATCCTGAGTTTTGGGTTGGCCATACCTTTTGCGCTGCTTTCATTAATGCAGGTTCAAAGTGCTTTTGAAGTTGATAATTTCCATCTGGAACCAAATAGAATTCACAGGGTAATTACAAATGTAGAGGACGGGAATGGTAATATAACACCCTACGCATCTTCCCCGGGTTCAATAGCAGATGATATACAAACACGAATCCCATTTGTGGATAAATCCACCATCACAAAAAGAGCTTTTAACTGGGAATTGACAAATAAGATAAAGACTATTAGAGTTAACAGCCTTTATGTGGATCCTGCCTTTTTCGAAATTTTCAACTTTCCTTTGGAACAGGGAAGTTATCCTATTTTACCAAACACCGTTGTTATCTCCCGGGAAATGGCTAAGGTGTTCTTTGGGGACACTAATCCTGTAAACCAAACACTTTCACATCATGACTATGGAAACTTTACCGTAACAGGTGTGCTAAAGCCCCATAAAGCTAACACCCATTTTAGAAGCGATGTGATGGTTTCCATGGCAACTTTCAGCAAATTTAATGAAACAGCCCCTACTGATGCACTTTCGGGTTTTACATATGTAAAACTTCACGAGCAGGCAAACAAACAGGATCTGGATGAGGCGCTCGTTCAAATTTCTAAAAGTTATGCAGGTGATAATCCGCTTTTAAAGGAAAAATATGGTTTCAGAAGTCAGAAACTATCACAAATATCACCAGATTTTGAAGCGCTGGAAAATAACCCGTATGCAGATTCTTTAGCAGATCTTTCTGTGAATTTTCTAATGGCCCTGGCAATTATTCTTCTTGCAGGCTTTAACTACACGAATCTTACCCTGGCCAAGTCTTTAAATAGGGCAAAAGAAGTGGGGGTAAGAAAAGTATCTGGAGCTTCCCGAAGCCAGTTATTTACTCAATTTATTTGCGAAGCCGTGTTGGTGGCGTTTATAGGATTGGCCACAGGATACCTTTTTCTGAAAATAATGGAACAACATCTTAGCCTTAACTGGATCATCTGGGAAGTGGATAATTACTTTGTTCTTTGGTCCATTTTTATTGGCTTTGCCATAATTATGGGAGTTCTGGCAGGAATCATACCCGCAAAGATCCTTTCTTCCTTTACCCCTTCCAGGGTTTTAAAGGGTGATATAAATCCCGCATCCTTTGGAAAAATTGGATTTAGGAAAAGCCTGGTGGTTATACAGTTTGTAGTAACCGCCTGTTTCATCTTTCTTATCACAAATATGTATAGCCAGTTTAAATATCAGGCTACAGATAATGAGAATTATAACCGAAAGAACATCTACAATATTGCCATACACGGAGATCATGAATTATTGCGAAATGAAATTGCCGCTCATAAGGATGTGGAAAATATTGGGTTAGCCTCATCCCCATTTGGCGGGACTTCCCATAATGGTAATATTAAAACTGAGAAATTGGAGGAAAATGTAAAGGCTAGTTTTTATGCCGTAAATGCCGGTTTTTTAGAAAATATGAACCTCACATTCCTGGCCGGTGAAAATCTCCCAGAGGTAGCGGGTGCCACACCATCCCCCTTCGTAGTTGTGAATGAGCAAACATTATTTGCACTTAATCTTGGTACCCCGGCGGAAGCTGTTGGTAAGACAATTTATTTAAATGATCAACAGCAGGTTAGGATCACGGGGGTAGTTCAGGATTTTAATTACCACGTTTATCAATTTCCTACCCGCCCATTGGTGATGCAGTATGACCCATTAAAGTTCAGTATTCTGAACATTAAGATGAAGGGAGACGTAAATGATAAGGTTTTCAAAGCTGACATAGAAGCTCTGCACAAAAAGTATTTCCCCGGGGAAGAGCTGGCATTTTCCAATTATGAAGAAGAATTATATGACAGGTATTTTCAGGGGGAGGACATGAAGTTTCTGGTCATGGTTTGTTTTACAATTTTCACCATTGCCATTATGGGACTTTTGGGAATTGTTACTTACACAACAGAGAAGCGATTGAAGGAAATAGGGATACGCAAAGTTTTGGGTGCATCAGTCTCGGCAATCGTGAGAGAGTTGTCTTCAGGATTTCTAAAATTACTTTTGATCTCTGCGGCAATATGTCTTCCATTAGGCTATCTCATATCATTCTTTTTCGTCAATATTTTCGCCTACAATAACGGTGTTGCCTTAGGACTTATGCTATTGTTATATCTATCTATTTTGTGTTTCGCTTTATTAACGATTGGGATCCAGGCGGCCAGAGCAGCAATGGCTAACCCTGTTTCAATTTTAAGAACAGAATAAGCCCTCTATCCCCCTCTTTGCCGGCAGAGAGAGGCCAGTAGGAGGAACTGAAGATGTGAAAAGAATTTAGAATAAAGTTACAACAGCCAAAAGAGATAAGAGAAGCCACTGGCCCCCAAAGGAGGAATTTAATTTAGGAAGAAGGAGAATTTATCCAAATAAATAATACAAACGATAACACTAAACGGTAAACAGAAAACTGAAAACAGAGAACTGAAAACATAGAACTGATACCGACAACCTATAACAGACAAAAAACTATCAACCGACAACCGACAACCGACAACCAATGATCAAAAACTATTTCAAAATCGCCTGGAGGAACCTTTGGAAGAACCGCACGTTCACCTTCCTCAACGTGTTGGGATTAACCGTGGCTTTCAGCATCGCCATCCTTTTGAGTATGTATGCGGTGTTTGAACTATCGTATGACAGGTTTCATGAGAACCTGGGAAAAATTTACCAGGTGTATTCTACAGAGCAGCTACCTGATGGGCCGCAGGCCAGCACCTCCAAATCTGTACCCTTTGCCGGGACCTTAAAGGAGGAGGTGCCCGGAGTGGAAAAGATCACCCGCTATAACGGGAAAGGGGTTTTGGTGCTGTACGGGGATAAGGAACTGCAAATGAGTGCCGCTTATGTGGATCCCGATTTCTTCTCCATCTTTTCGTTTCCTGTTGTGAAAGGAGAAAAGGAAAACCCTATAGGTGAAAAATCTGCAGTAGCGATTTCCGAATACGCAGCCAATCGAATTTTTGGAAGCGCTGAGGTTATTGGAGAGACAATCACTGTCATTACTGAAGGTAGGGAAAGCAGGTTTACAGTTTCTGCGATCATAGAAGATATGCCGGAGCAAAGCAGCCTTAGATTTGATCTCGCCCTGGATTTCACCAATCAGGCAGATTTTTCCTATGCCGATAATATTGACCGCTGGGATAAGGAAAACCATGAGGTATATATGCAGCTTGCCGGGGGAATAAGTCCCCGGCAATTCGAACGATCTACAGACGCTTTTACGGTAGCGCATTACTCAGCAGCTATGGCAGAGGCTAAACGAGACGGTGCCCGGCCAAATCAATATGGTACCTACAAGCAAATTAGGCTACTTCCGTTTTCCGATGTTTATTTAGCCGGTTTCAAAGACGGGATCGCCGAAGCTAAACGGACCCTGCCTTTGCTTGTACTGGGTATTGCATTTCTTATTATTTTTATAGCCGGTGTGAATTTTATTAATATGAGCATCGCGAGGAGCGCGCAGCGCCTTCGGGAAATAGGAATGCGAAAAACATTAGGCGCAGGGAAAGCTCAGCTTTTCTTTCAGTTTTGGGGAGAAAGCCTGCTGGTATTTCTTTTTTCTGTGGCTTTAGGAATTCTTGCCGCTACCGCCCTGTTGGAACCATTTAAAACCCTGTTTAGCACCAGGGCCGGCTTTGCATCGGTTTTGAGCGTTGAGATCCTGCTGGTATCTATAGGTTGCCTGCTCCTTATTACATTAATTGCAGGAGGTTATCCCGCGTTGATCCTAAGCAAACTGGGAACTCTAAAAGCCCTCAAAGGTAAACTGGAAGTTAGCGGAAGGAACCGGGTGCGCGACTCTTTAATGGTATTACAGTTTGGCATTGCGATCCTGCTCATTAGCGGTACCCTGGTGCTGCAAAATCAGCTGGAATATCTGCGCACCAAAGACCTGGGATTCAATAAGGATCACGTGGTGACTTTCGCCCTTACGGGAAAACAGGATAAAATTCAAACCATGCAATTGATAAGGGAAGAACTGGAGGACAAGCCTGGGATCTTAAAGGTAAGTGCGGCAAACACAAATCTGGGCCTGGGGCGTGATGGCAACCGTTCTACAAATATTATGGGGTTTGAACATAAGGGCAGGAATGTTTACACCAATATTCAATTCGTTGATTATGATTATATCGAGACGCTTGGCCTGGAACTGGTGAATGGCCGTTCCTTTGACAAAGCACGTGGGGCAGATAGTCTTGCGGTGGTGATCAATGAGGCCATGGCGCGTAATTTACAGGAGGAGGAGATATTGAATTCCAGGATACAGATCGATGAATCTTTAATCTTTGACATTATAGGTGTAGTGAAGGATTACAACTTCCAGGACCTGGATAGGTCTATTGAGCCTATGACCCTTTTTTTAAATCCGGAACGAGCTACACGCTATGCTTACGTGAAAGTAGCGCCTCAAAATGCTGCAGGTTCCTTTGAGCAAATAAAAGCAGCCTGGCACAAAATTGAACCCAATGCCCCCTTCACCGGCTCTTTCCTTGAGGAGAATATAGACCGCACACTAAAACGGGAACACACGATGACCACTATGATCACCAGCGGGGCCGTTATAGCCATTGTTCTTAGTTGTATTGGTTTATTTGCTATTTCTCTACTCATTGTGGCGCAGCGTCGCAAGGAAATAGGAATACGAAAAGTAGTGGGCGCCAGTGTTCCCGGCATTACTCTAATGCTCACAAAAGATTTCCTGAAACTGGTAGGCATAAGTTTTCTTATCGCAGCACCAATCGGCTGGTGGTTTATGAGCAACTGGCTGCAGGAATACCCTTATAAGATCGAGCTTAATATCTGGATATTCCTCACGGCAGGTTTGATAGCCACCGGTGTGGCGGTGTTCACCATTAGTTTTAAGACTATCACAGCAGCAATGCAAAATCCCGTGAAGAGCTTACGAACGGAGTAAGCCTTGAAACAAGAAACAAGGACCAAGAACCAAGAAATAAGAGAAGAGAGAAGAGAGAAGAGAAGCCCCGAAGGGGGAACAGTAATAAGGGAAAAAGGAGAGTTTTCTTAATAGCTATACAACAGAAAACAGAAAACAGAAAACAGAAAACGGAAAACGGAAAACAGAAAACGGAAACCGAAAACCAAAAATTCCCGGGAAAAGATTTTTATAGGAGTGTATTAAAATCGAACAAAGGTGTTCGGCAACGTACACCATTCAATGGCAGGAGAATTAATAATTAACTGGAAACCAATTAAATAAATTGTCGGCACGGTTTTAATATTGAAATAGAGGTGGAAGCTGAGAAATGAACAGGAGAAAAAGATTTAAAAAATATGATACGCAATTACTTTAAAATCGCCTGGAGGAATATTCTTAAGAACAAGGGAATATTTTCTATAAATATTGCCGGGCTCGCCATTGGGATTGCTTCCTGTCTCCTCATCCTCCTTTTTGTGGTAGATGAACTGAGTTATGACCGGTTCAATGAAAAGGCAGATGAAATTGTTAGGGTGGTATTCCGCGCCAATGTAAATGGAGAAGAGATGAAAGAGGCCGTGGTGATGGCTCCTGTCGCTCAGGCTTTAAAGGATGAATTTCCGGAAGTGGTGGAAGCTACCAGGTTAACGAATTTATACAATCCCAAGATCACCTATAAGAATACTTCTTTTCGCGATAGCAAATTTGCGTATGTAGATCCCAATTTCTTTGAGATCTTCACCCTGCCTGTAATTAAGGGGGATGAGGTTACCCCACTTAAAGAGCCAAATTCAGTAGTACTCACCGAAAAGGAAGCAAAAAAATATTTTGGCAATGAGGATCCTATAGGGAAAATATTGACACTGGAGGAGAAGGACCGGCAGTATAAAGTCACGGCTATTATTGAGGAAGTACCAAAAAACTCCCATTTCCGTTTTGATATTTTTGCATCTACAGTAGGTTATCTTCCCGCACAGGGTACCTCCTGGATGAATTCAGATTTCCATACTTATTTATTGCTGAAGGAAGGTACTTCTGCTGAAGGTCTTGAAGCAAAATTGCCGGCTGTTGTAGAGAAATATATGGGACCGCAGATGAAGGGGGAAATGGGTATGACTTTTTCTGAATTTAAGAAGGACAATGAGATTGGTTTATTCCTGCAGCCTCTTACAGATATTCATTTGAAGTCAGATTTTATAGCTTCTACAGAACTGCAGCAGGGTGGCGATATAAAATACATTTACATCTTTAGTGCTGTAGCCTTGTTTATGCTTTTGATCGCCTGTATCAACTTTACCAACCTTGCTACTGCCGCAGCTTCAAAAAGAGCTAAGGAAGTGGGAATTCGAAAAGTGCTGGGTTCCAACAAAAAGCAGCTTATTTACCAGTTTCTGGCAGAGTCGTTCATAGCTACCGCTGCTGCAATGATCCTGGCCCTTATTCTTTTTTCTTTAGCATTGCCTGTTTTCAATGATCTCGCAGGTAAGGAACTGCCGCTGGAATATTTGTTTCAGCCGGGAGTGGTGCTGTTAATGATTGTCTTGCTTTTCATTATCGGATTTTTTGCAGGGGGCTATCCCGCCTTTTTCCTCTCGTCCTTTAAGCCCATCGCGGCACTTAAGAATAAATTCTCCTCTTCAGGAAAAAGTAATGGCATTCGCAGCGGCCTGGTGGTCTTTCAGTTTGCTATTTCAGCAGGGTTGATATTCGCAACTCTCATAGTCTATGAGCAAATGGATTTTATTCAAAATAAAAAGCTGGGCTATGAAAAGGACCAGATGCTGGTGTTGCGAGAATCCTATTTGCTTGGAGAGAAGCAGGATGCCTTTAAAAACAGGATAACTAACGATCCCCGGGTTACAAGTGTTACCCAATCTGCCTTTATACCTGCCGGCCCATCAGATAATAGTATGTCCGGTGTTTTTCTTCAGCAGGAATTCAAGAGAAGAATGTTTGTTTATAATGTAGATGAGCAGTATATCCCAACATTGGGAATGGAACTACTTGAAGGGCGAAATTTTTCATCTTCTTTCGGGACAGATTCCACCAACGTGATCATAAATGAACGGGCTGCAGAGATCCTGGGTTTTAAGAAGGATCCTATAGGAAAAACCCTGATAAGAGATACGAATGATGGAGGCCGGGTGCTTACAGTTATTGGAGTGGTAAAAGATTTTCATTTTAAGTCGCTTCACAAGAATATCGATCCACTCATCATGCTTTACAACCCATATGGTGGCTTGATCGTGAGAACCAACACAGCAAATATGTCGGCACTTATTGAAGACCTGCATACCTCCTGGAACATCTTTAACGAGCAGGAGCCCTTTAGTTATTCTATTCTGGACGATGCGTATAATGAGACTTACCGCGCAGAACAAAAGATGGGCAGCATTTTAAGCATCTTTACCTTTCTAACAATTTTTGTTGCCTGCCTGGGGCTTTTTGGCCTGGTGACCTACACTGCCGAACAGCGAATTAAGGAAATAGGAATACGAAAAGTACTGGGATCAAGTATCCCGCAAATTGTAGCATTGCTTTCCAAAGATTTCCTGAAGCTGGTGTTTGTCTCATTTTTATTCGCATTTCCACTGGGCTATTACCTAATGAATACCTGGTTACAGGATTTTGCCTATCGCATCGAAGTGGGGTGGCAGGTGTTCGTTTTGGCCGCTATTATTACTATCGCTGTTGCGTTTCTAACCATTAGCTTTAAAACCATCAAAGCAGCAATGCAAAATCCCGTGGATAGTTTGAGGACAGAGTAGCCCCCTAACCCCCAAAGGGGGAACTCTAAAAATCAATAGAACCAAAAAACAAGAAACAAGAAACAAGAGACAAGAGACAAGAGACAAGAGACAAGAGACAAGAGACAAGAGACAAGAATCTGGACACAATAGAAGCCCACTAACCCCCTGAGGGGGAACAGTAATCGGGAAAAAGGAGAAGGTTTACTAAATAGCTATTACAACAGAAAACAGAAAACAGAAAACCGACAACCTATAACAAACTAACGACTAACGACTAACAAAAGTGAAAAACAACTTTAAAATCGCATGGAGAAGCCTTGGAAAGAGCAAGGCCTATACTGCTATTAACATCCTGGGACTGGCTGCGGGGATGGCCGGTTTTATTATTGTTTTAATGGTGCTAAACTTTGAAATGAGTTATGATAAATGGGACCCGGAACTGCAGCAGGTGCATAGGATCTCAATGAGGGTACAGGATGATATCATGGAAGCCACACCGGCACCACTTGCCTCTTTTTTAGCTGAAAAACATCCCGGGATTGAAGCTGCAACCTCAATGCAGGGTGCAGGGGAATACGAGGTCCTCATAAGCAATGAGCATAAAAGTATTTATTACAAGGGATTCACATCTGCCGATTCTCTTTTCCTGCAGGTCTTTCCCTATGAGCTATCAAGCGGGAACAGGGCTACCGCACTGGATGCTCCAAATGCAGTGATCATAAGTGAAGAATTGTCTAAAGTTCTTTTTGGGTCCAGGAACCCTATGGGTGAAACTGTCAAAATTTTTAATGCCATGGAAGGGGTGATTACGGGGGTGATCAAAAAACCGACAACACCTTCGCACCGTACAGTGCACTTGGTAATGAGAGATCCCTATGCAAACCAGAATTTTTTCTGGAATAATTTTTCTTATGACACCTACATTAAATTAAAAGAACCCGTGGAGGAGGCTGCTCTTGATGTGGGACTAAACCGCATCTTTTTTGAGGAGCGTATAAAAGGGGATGAACAGCAAATGGCAGCATATAAGGCTGGCAACAGCCCTGTGCTATTTAGCGATGCTGTTCCCAATATTCAAAATTTCTCCAAATTTGGCAACAGTAATATGAAAACAGTTTCTATTCTGTTCATCCTGGCTGTCCTGCTATTATTTACAGGTGCCATAAATTTTAGTAACCTTACTGTGGCGAAATCCATAAGCAGGGCAAAGGAGGTAGGAATTCGAAAAACCCTGGGGTCTGGTCGGCAAAAGCTCATTTTCCAATTTATGAGTGAGACGGGTCTTCAGTGTACAATCAGCTTAATAATAGCTATCCTGGTGGTGTTGATTGGTTTGCCATATCTCAACTCTTCCCTCAACCTTCAGCTTAGTTTTATGGGGCAGAATTCTTGGGACCTTTTGATGCAACTGGGAATTTGCCTGTTAGTCATCACACTCTTATCGGGTATTTATCCTGCTTTATACCTGTCCAGGTTAAACCCGGTAAAGGTTTTAAAGGGCAATTTTTCCGGAGGAAAAAAAGGACTTGGGTTTCGAAATGTATTGTTGACATTTCAATTCATTGTCACCGGCTTTTTTATTGTAGCCATTATTGGTGTGAACCGGCAGCTGGATTTTATGCAGAATATGGATAAGGGATTTACAGATGAGCAGGTGTTGCGCATTGAAACGACTCAAGCCACCCGGGAACAGGGATTTGATCAAACCCGCCTGGCCCTGTTATCCATTCCGGGGGTAAGTAGTGTAGCCAAGACCACCACAGTACCCGGTGATAAAATAGCCGACTCCTCAACCTACAATTTCAATTATAAAGCACAACAGGTTCGAATGGGATCGGTCAAAGTGAGTACAGATTATTTTAAGACGCTGGAGGTGCCGCTGGTATCGGGTAGGTATTTCAACGAAAGTGTGGCCGATCAAAATACCCGCAGCGCCATTATCAATGAAGCTGCAGCAAGGAAGTTACCGGTGGATGATCCTATAGGCGAAACCATCTCTTTTGGAGGGTGTGATGAGGGCGACGTACAAATTGTGGGAGTGGTTAAGGATATAAACGTGCATGGATTTGAATTTACAGTAAAACCTGCGGTTTATACTATTGAAAATAAAGCCTGTATGTATCAAAGTGGTGGGGCTATTTTGGTAAAGCTCAGGTCCAATCAAATCCAGGGTACTGTAGCGGCAATTGAGCAGGAATGGAAATCTATTGAACCCAATTTCCCAATTCGTTATTCCTTTCTGGATACCAATTTTCAGCAGCTGTTCAGTTCTTACTACAGGCTACAAAAGATACTCAGTTTTTTTGGTGGTATCGCAATCCTCATTTCTATTATGGGATTATTTGCCTTGACAGCTTTCATCATTAAGCAACGCACCCGCGAAATAGGAATAAGGAAATTGCTGGGAGCAAATTTGAAAACCATAACAACACTTATCGGCAGGGACTTTTTGCTGCTGGTATTCCTGGCTACCCTTATTTCAATTCCTATAAGCTGGTGGGCTGTGAACCAATGGCTTCAGGATTTCGCTTATAAAGCCAGCCTTGATTGGTGGATATACGCTTCCGCAGGGATTATTGTTTTAATTATAGCTATTGTTACCGTAAGCTTCCAAACCGTCAAAGCAGCAATGCAAAATCCCGTGGATAGTTTAAGGACAGAGTAGGCCCCCAACCCCCAAAGGGGGAGTATATAAACGAAACAGAACCAGGAAACAAGAACCAAGAACCAGGAACCAAGAGCAAGAAACAAGAGAAGCCCTCTAGGGGAATACTAATCAGGAAAAAAGGAGGGGTTAGCTCAAAAGAATTTTTACCAAAAAACTGATAACTGATAACCGATAACTGACAACCGATAATAAACTAAAGACTAAAAAAATGCTACAACTAGACCACATCTACAAATACGTAAAACAGGGGGGGAGACGAATATTCCTGCTGAACGATCTAAGCTTAAAAGTTGAAGAAGGGGAGTTCTTTTCGGTAATGGGGCCTTCGGGTTCGGGGAAATCTACGCTGCTCAATATAATTGGAATGCTGGATGGCTTTGAGGAGGGAGAGTATTTTTTTATGAACGAGCCGGTGCATAAATTAAAGGAAAAGGATCGTACAAAGCTGTTTCATCACAATGTAGGTTTTATATTCCAGGCATATCACCTGCTGGATGAGCTTACGGTTTATGAAAATATAGAGACCCCACTACTTTATAAAAACGTAAGATCATCAGAGCGAAAAGCGATGGTGGCCGATATGCTGGACAAATTCAATATTGTTGGCAAGAAAGACTTGTTCCCTGCCCAGCTTAGCGGGGGGCAGCAGCAATTGGTGGGAATCGCCAGGGCACTAATTACCAGGCCAAAGTTAATCCTGGCAGATGAGCCTACCGGAAACCTCAATTCCAAACAGGGAGACGAAATTATGCAAGTGTTTAAGGAGCTTAATGAGGAGGGGGTGACCATCATCCAGGCCACGCATTCTGAAAGTAATGCGACCTATGGCAGCAGAACCTTACATTTAATGGACGGTACAATCGTAAGACACAAATCTGAAATCCTATAGAAATGCTTCGAACACTTTTATGTATTATTTTTCTGTTGGGAGCAGGGAGTTCCTTTTGTCAAACCGATACGCTTAGATTAAACCTGGACGAGTGTATCAAAATTGCACTGGAAAATAACCTGGAGCTTCGAAGGGCCGACTTAAGAGCAGAAACTTCTGAAAGAAATTTGAGTAATTCCCGGGCGAACCTTCTTCCAAGCCTTAATGCCCGTATTAACGGTGGGGTAAACAACGGGCGGAGTATAGATCCTTTTACCAACACTTATATTGAGGAACAACTTTCATTTTCCAATGTAGGATTAAGCCTGGGAGCTACTGTTTTTAATGGGCTAAGGTTAAGGAATAGTATTTTAAGGGACAGGTATAACCTGCAGGCATCAGAAATGGAGGTGGAGGAGGCCAGGCAAAATTTGATCCTGGATGTAACCCTGGCATACCTGCAGGCATTGAACAACAGGGACCTCGTAAGGCTGGCAGAGGTAAGGCTGGAAACTACATCCAGGCAACTGGACCGCCTTCAGGATCTCTATGAAGAGGGATCTGGGAATCCTGCTGCGTATACAGATATACTCGGGCAAATAGCCAATGACAGGACAGCCGTGGTGCGAGCTGGAAACGCCCTTACCAATGCGATCCTCACCCTTTCCCAGCTCCTTAATGTGGAGCAGCCGGTGGTACCGGAAACCCTTGCCCGGGAAGAGATTATTGTCGATTATACTTTCTCTCCTGAAGAGGTGTATGAACAGGCACTGGAAGGTTTTCCATCTATAAAGGCAAGGGAATTGAGGATTGAAGCAGCAAAAAAGAATATCAATGTTGCCAGAGCATTCTATTTTCCTGAAATCTCTTTCTTCGCACAGCTTAATACAAATTTCTCCAGTGCCGCCAGGTTCTTTACAGAAACAGGTACAAGAGTTACGGAGACCGGTGGGTTTGTAAACCTGGGAGACGGTACGCTACCTGTTTTTACCAATGAGACTATTTTTGAGAGACAGGAAATAGGGGTCTATGACCAGTTCAGCAATAACCTTAACTCGGTTGTAGGGGTAGCGGTAGACATTCCTTTGTTCAACGGCTTCAGGGCCCGCAATAACACGGCACTTCAAAAGATAGTACTGGAAGAATCGAAAGTGGAACTGGAAAACACGCGGCTCATTTTCAGGCAATCCATACAGCAGGCACATGCGGATATGCAGGCGGCATACAGGGAATTCCACATTCTGCAGGAGCAACTTGAAGCATACCGCGAATCCTTCCGCATAAATGAAATAAGGTTTAACAGCGGGGTTTCCAATATTGTAGAATTTATAATTAGCAAAAACAATCTGGATATGGCAGAGATCAACCTGGCAAATGCCAAATATGAATACCTGTTAAGAGTGCAGGTGCTGGACTATTTCAGGGGGAAGGATTAACTATTTAATGAAGTAAGCATAGCCATTCAATGAAAAAATTAATAGCTATCTGGCACTTTCGTTTTTTTTCGACCAAAATCAATTAAATCCGATAAAAAAAATTCAACCAATTCTTTTTTTTCCTAAATTCAAATTAGGTAATACCTGCTCCCCCTAATAAGTTTTTCTTCAATAGTTTAAAGTTTTTTGGGATTGATCCTTCTAAAAAGTTTTTATCCCTGGATGTGATGTGTGGCTGTCATTTCTAAATGACGGGTGTGGTAGGCCAATGATTTATGAATCCCCGGTAAAGGAATTCAATTCTTATTAGTTTCCTAATTAAATTTAATCTCAAATAGTTGAAATTGAGATGTTCAGGATAGCAGAATTTCCGGGATACAGACAACTGGACCAAATGGATTGCGGGCCTACCTGTCTTAAAATGATAACTGAATTTTTCGGGAGGGACTTCCATTTAGATTACCTCAGGAAAATTTCTGGTCTTCAAAAAAGCGGGGCTTCCTTTGCGGGATTATCTACAGCGCTTGAAGAGTTAGGGATAGATTCAATTGGTGTAAAGGCAGAAATGGAAGAATTAATAAATGAAGTTCCTCTTCCTGCTATTGCCCACTGGAACTCAAATCACTTTGTGGTGGTTTATAAGACTAACCGTAAGTACATCTTTATATCAGATCCTGCAGTAGGGAGGGTAAAATATAAACATTCCGAATTTCGTGAAAAATGGGCAGGAGGTTCTGCAAAAGGTGTTCTGCTTTTAGTAGAACCTACAGAACATTACCTGGAACAGGAGTCGCCTGAAATGAAAAGCAAGAGCAGTTTCCAATTTTTAATCGACTACCTCTTGCCTTACCGAAAATATTTGAATCAGGTGCTCATAGGTCTTTTTTTGGCCACTGTAATCCAATTGATCTTGCCGTTTTTAACCCAAAGCCTGGTGGACTATGGGATCAATTTTCAGAACATAGGGTTTATTCATCTCATTGTGATTGCCCAACTTTTTCTATTCCTCTCCCGGTCAGCAACGGAAGTGATTAGAGACTGGCTATTACTTTATATAAGTACAAGAGTGAATATAGAGATGATCTCAGATTTTCTGGATAAACTACTCAAACTGCCCATATCATATTTTGATTCTAAGACAACAGGAGATTTCCTGCAAAGAATCTATGATCACCAAAGAGTTGATGAATTTCTTAGCGGAAGGGCTTTAACTATCCCATTTGATATATTTTATATTATTGTTTTTGCTGTAGTGCTCTACTTTTTTGATCCCACCATTACCTTCATCTTCATTTTGGGCACAGGCTTGTTTTTGGGGTGGTCCCTATTATTTATGAAAAAGAAGGAATTTCTGGATCATCAACTTTTCGAATTGAACCGAAAGGATCAATCGTTATTTCTTCAAATTTTGTTGGCAGTAACCGAAATTAAATTAAATAATTCTGAAGCCAGGCGCAAACAGGAATGGAAGAATAACCAATTTTCCTTATTTGGTATACACACCAGAATTCTAAAGGTAGATCAGGCTCAAATTAATGGCGGGAGATTTCTAAATGAACTTACCAGTATCCTGATTGTTTTTTGGTCTGCAAAAGCTGTAATAGCAGGGGAGATAACATTAGGTACTATGTTGGCTATTCAGTTTATAATTGGCAGCCTTTCTTTACCCGTTTCGAACACTATTGATTTTCTGGTGGGGTATCAAAGAGCGATGCTTTCATTAGTAAGGCTTTCCGAAGTACATAATCAAACCCTGGAAAATAGCAAGGAAAAGAAGGAGACTAAAATCAAATCAGATGATATAGAATTAAAGAAAGTAAGTTTTAGGTATGGGGAACCTTCCACTCCTTTGATTCTTAAAGAACTTGATATAATTATTCCTCAGGGTAAAACCACTGCAATAGTTGGTGCCAGTGGTTCAGGAAAAACCACCTTGCTTAAATTGTTGGCCAGAATTTATAATCCTACAGAAGGTAAAATAATGGTTGGGAATGTTAATCTCGAGGAGGTTCATTCCAATTCTTGGCGAAGAAAGTGCGGGATTGTACTACAGGACGGAATTCTTTTCCATGATACCATTGAACGTAATATAACCGAATCGAATTCCAATGATCCCACTGATAGAGATTTGATGAAGAAGGCCGTTGAGCTTTCCAATTTGGATGAGATGATTGATAAACTTCCTCTGGGATATCAAACTAAGGTAGGGGAACAGGGACAGCTCTTGAGTGGAGGAGAAAAACAAAGATTGCTAATTGCCAGGGCATTATATAAAAATCCGGATTATTTATTTTTCGATGAGGCAACCAGTTCACTTGATTCACAAAACGAAAAAGCTATAACTGAAAATTTATCTTCTTTTTATAGAAACAAAACCGTGGTGGTGATTGCTCATCGGCTTTCAACCGTAAAGCATGCAGATCAAATTCTGGTGATGAACGATGGTAAGATTGTGGAGAAAGGAAACCACCAGGAATTAATCTCTTTACAAGGGTTTTATTATGATCTAATCGTAAATCAATTGGGAGCTTAATATGGACAGGAAGTATATTAATAAGAAGATGATGAGACCAGATGCCGAGCCAAATTGGATTTTACGGCGGGGGCAGAATATTGTGGTTCTGGTCTTCATATTAGCTGTAGTTCTTGCCAGTTTTTTTTCCTTTAATGAAATCATAATAGGAAAGGTTAAGGTGACCTCTAAATTTCCCCCAGTAGAAATAATAGCTAAACAGCAAGGAAAACTGATGGAACTACATTTCCAGCCCGGTGATATGGTAAAAGCGGGAGCAGTTTTAGCAATGATTGAAAATTCTGCAAATGCCGGAGATGTCAATTATTTAAAGGAAAAATTGACCAATAGGGTTTTCTTTGAAACAATAGATTCCTTAAAATTAGTTTTTCCCACTGATCTTAGGTTAGGGAATTTGATACAGCCATCATACCAATATTTTTTATCCAATTATCAGGAGGTCATTTTGGAAAAAATATTAAAAAACAATGAGCTTATTCAGTTTCAGTTGAAGGATGAGGTTAAAAGCCAGAAACGCATTGCAGAAAATAAAAATAAAGAACTTCTGCTGGCGGATAGGTCCTTTGAATTGCAGGAAAGAAATTTGGAAAGACACAGGGAGTTATTGAAAAAGGGAGTAATATCTCATCACGATTTGGAAAAAGTGGAGAATGAATTTTTAGAAGCCCAACAGAAGTATGAAATTATTACTCAACAAATTGAGCAAGTAAAGATTGACCTAAGCACTTTGGAGAAGGATAGAAAACTGGCAGAAAGCTCACATTTTAGGACTTCATCTACAGGAGCTGTGAAACTTGAAGCAGCCAGAGAAGCTTTATTAAGCAATATCCTGAACTGGGAGGAAAAATACCTACTCGTTAGCCCAATTGATGGTAAGCTTTCTTTTAATAATGTTTGGGGAAATTTTCAGAATGTAGAGGAAGGGGAATTGGTTTTTGTTATTATGCCTTTGAATAGTAACAGCGTGGTTGGAAGATGTAAAGTTCCGGTGAGGAATTCGGGCAAAATATTGGAAGGACAATCGGCATACCTGAAGCTGGACAATTATCCTTACAGAGAATGGGGGATTTTAAAAGGTAAGGTGGAGTCAATTTCTGATATTCCCGGCGCGGGCAGTGAAGATTATCTAGTCTTTCTGAGTATAGATAGTTTGACTACTTCTTATGGGAGAGAGCTAAAATTTAATAGGGAGTTAATTGGGGATGTGGAAATCATTTTAGAAGAGACAAGTGTTATAGAAAGGATCTTTTATGAATTTAGGCATCTATGGTCGTTGAAGGAATACTAGGTGAAGATGGAAAAACAGATTTTTAAATATTCGCTCATTATACAGCTTTTCTTTTCAATTGGTATTGTAAAGGTCAATGCACAGGGAAAAAGTTACCATCAAGTGCATTTGAAGGATCCTTCCTATCAGGAAATTCAGGAACAGGAATTTGAAGCCTTGGATATGGAGGATTGGCAGAAACTTTCTGAACTAGTAGACTTTCACATCTCAAAGGCAAAAGCTGAGAATAATAGTATTGAAATTGCCAGAGCATTCTATTTCAAGACAGATATGGAAGAGCCTCTTGTTGCCTTACAATATGCAGATTCTATTATATACTATACCAGAGGCAGTGACCATCATAATTATCCAACTACAGGTTATGAATTAAAAGGGCATTTATACTTTCAACTGGGGAATTTTCCTATGGCTTTGGAAAATTATCTCACTGCCTATAACCTGGCCCTGGAAAAAGATAACCTTGAACAACAAAGAGAAATTTCTTTGGCTATTGCTGCAATAAGAAATATTAATGGACAGCATTATGCGGCGGCTGAACTCTATAAAAGATCCTTAAGACTTTTAAAATCCCAACCCGATTTTCAGAACCAGCATTATGAAGATTATTTGCTCCTTGTCTATAACCTTGCTCTTACTCATCTTCGTTTACAAGAGGTAGATTCTGCGGGTATATACGCGAAAAAGGGAATAGAGCAGACTATTACGCATAAAGACACAAGTAATTATATAGATTTTGTATTGTTGGATGCACAAATTAATTATTACCAAAATGAGCACGGGATAGCAAAGGATACACTCCTGAAATATTTAGATTTATTTGATGGTACAAGTAAGGCTATAAAGCTTTATTATCTCGGAAAAATAGAAGAGAGAAGCGAAAACAGGGAACTGGCTATAAAATACTTTAGAGATATTGATTCAATAATTTCAATAACCAAAGATCCTTTTCCTGAGGCTAAGGATGTCTATCAGCAGTTAATTATGAACTCTCTTACAGAAAATGATAAAAGAAAGCACGTAGAATACATTGGAAAGTTGATCCATTATGATAGTATTCTATCTACCGGTAAGGAAAATGTACTTAATATGGCGGTCGCTTCATATGATTTACCCTATCTAAAGTTTCAAAAGGAAAAAACTGAGGAACAGTTAAGAACGAAAGAGAGATTTGTTCTTTTTGCTAGTTTTTTAGCGGGTATTGGGTCTTTATCCGGTGTATATTTTTATATACGTACACGCAGAATGAAATTGAAATTAAAAACTCTTCTGCAAGACGGAATTAAGAAATCAAATCAAACAAGAACTTCTACTGATGGAAAAATTCCCCACCCACCTTCTGTACCTGAAGATATACGAAATGATCTTTTAAGTAAACTACAAAGGTTTGAAGAGTCAGAGAGATTTTTGTGTAAAGATCTGGACATGGCAACTCTTGCGGAGGAGCTGGGCACTAATACCAGCTACCTTTCTGTGGTCATTAACCACTATAAGCAAATGAATTTCCCGAATTACCTGAAAGAATTAAGAATTTCCACGGCAGTTAGACGGTTGCCGGAAGAACCAATGCTTTTAAAATATAGTAACCAGGGTCTTGCAGATACTTTCGGGTTTAAAACAGGAGAAACCTTTTCCAAGGCTTTTTATAAAAGCACAGGAGTGTATCCTTCAAAATTTATAAATGAGTTAAAATCGAGAAATTTAGAAGGCCATTTATAAATGACGGTTCCAGCATCTTTTATTTTGAGTAAGGATATGTTTATTTAGTACGAAGTTTATTATTAACCATTTAAATTTATAGATCATGAAAAAATCATTGCAAGATTTCAAACCACGCGCCTTGAAAAATCTGGAAAAGATTAAAGGAGGAACTGGAGGGGGAGGGGCTATTGATAGGGACAAGGTTAGACGTCCCAAGCAGGGTAAATAAGGTTTCCCCATTTGTAGAACCAAATTCCGGTCCTTCACCGGGGCCGGGATTTTTTTAGAATGCTAATAATGAAAAGAACAACAGTTATTTTATCAATTATTTTCCTTTTAGGAAATGATTTCAGCTCCTGGGGTCAGCAGGAGAAATTTATTTCCAAATATCCTGAAGTTCAGGAACAGGAGAAAACAGAAATTATTTTTGATAAGAAGGTGAAAGATAATTTTCCTGTTTTAAATGATCTTGAAAACGTTGAGGTCCGGGAGTGGTTTGCTGCCCAGGACTCCCTCGCCGAAAAATATTTTTCTGATAATCCAATTATGAAAGCCTACCTGAAAAGATTTACTGAGCTACAGGATATTCAAAAGGAAAGAATAAGCCTGATTAAAGTGAATGAACAGGGGAATTACTTTTATTTAAAATATAATGATTCAACAAAAATTGATAAACTCTTTTATAAACAGGACCTTTCGGCAGCTGAGGTTGAACTTTTGGATCCTGCTGCTATACCTGAACAAGTTGGAGATATTACTTACTTAAGTCCTTCTTTTGATGGAAAAAAAATTGCCGTTGGCTTCAAGGTAAATGAAGAGGATTTTGATTCCCAGGTGATCATCCTGGATATAGAAAACACAAAAATTTTAAAAGACAAAATAAACCATATTAACCCTGACTTTGGAGGGATTGAATGGCTGCCAGATAGTTCAGGGTTTATTTATTTATATTTCCCGGTAGTAGATCGCAGCTCGCCGGGATATAAGAAAGATTCTTATTCCGTGATTCATTTTTTAGGTCAGGATCCGGAAGAGCGAAATAGGATTTTTGGGAACAATGAGAATGTATCAATTCCAGCGGACTATTATCCTAAAGTAAAAATAGGCTCCAGTATTGATGATTACCTCATTGGATATTCCGCGACTTCGAATGACTATTATGATGGCTATATCGCTTCTATGGAAGGTATCCTTAATCGTAAACCTGTATGGAAGCCATTTTTTAAAGCAAATGATAAAGTGTTTTTTACTGAAGGAGAAGTTAGGAATAACGAATTTATCTTTCGTCAGGGTACTGATCAAGGGAACAGGATTGCAAAGGTTGAAATAAAAGATCCACATTTTAATAACGTAACTGTATTGGCTGAAGGAACACAGGATAACCCCATAACCAGATTGGAAGTGACTAAGGATAACATCTATTTTTCACGGTCAAAATTTGGGGTAGAGGTTTCTGTATTTTCACTTAATAGGAATGAGGAATTAAAAGAATTGGAAACTCCTTTTAAAGCAGGTTTTCTCAGCTTCTTTGGTGCCAGTATAACCGAAAATTCTATTGGAGTTGAACTGGATGGCTGGACATCAGATTATACCAGGTATTTAATAAATGACAGGGGAGTATTTCAGGAGGAAGGTTTGAAAAAAAATGCTGATTACCCGGGATTTGATAAACTTGTTTCTGAACAAATAATGATTTCCTCTCATGATGGGATAGAGGTACCGCTTTCTCTGGTATACCATAAAGATCTCGAAATGGATGTGGAGAAAGAAGTTTTTATGTATGTTTATGGGGCATATGGGGAAAGTTTAAGTCCTTTTTTTTACCCCATATTTCTTGATTGGGCACTGCAGGGCGGAATTCTAGCCTTTCCCCATGTGAGGGGAGGAGGTGAAAAAGGGAAGGACTGGCACATTCAGGGAATGAAAAACCTTAAATATAATTCCTGGAAGGATCTCATTGCCTGTACAGAAGAGTTGATCGATCGTGGATTTACCAGAGAAGGTCTTATTTCCTTATATACTGTAAGCGCCGGAGGAATCGCCGCAGGTATGGCTGTGAATGAACGACCAGACCTTTATGCTTCTTTTATAGCTGAGGTTCCAAGGTTACACCCCTTCGGATTGGAGGCAGCAAGTACTACCAGTAGTACCAGTTACCTGGAATATGGATCTGTAAGGGATAGTCTGGAAATACAAGGTTTAATAAACATGGACCCTTATTTAAATATTAGACCACATCAATCTTATCCTGCTATTTTAGTTATGCCTAGTTATAATGATGATAGGATACCTTTGTGGGATAGTGGCAAGTATATTGCTAAAATTCAGAAAATTAATGGAGGTGAGAATCCTATTTTAATGGATATAGATTTTGTATCCGGCCATGGAACCTCAAATGCTTATGACGAAACGGTGGAATTATACAGCAAGATTTTCAGCTTTGCCAAAAGCAATATGAAATATTAAAGATAAAAATCTTCTTTTTATATTAAGCCCTTTTTTTCCTAAAAAGGGCTTTTTTTAACCGTTTCTTCTTTTACAGGAAAGACACCTTTTTTTATAAAACACCAGCCTACTCTTTATAAACAGGGAGTTAGTCTTTTTTCATGTGGAAATAATAAACCAGATATTTAAGATGAATTATTCATCGGTATCATGGAGTTTATTATTGCAGAAGAAAAGCTTGAAAAGGAAATCCTTGCTTTGAAAGAGGTATCCACAAATAAGCTTGTGGTGTACGAGGGGATAATTAAATACCTCCGCAGTGTTCTCAATTTATATAGAACGAGAATTTATCAGAATGAGTTTAGGGATAGTGAAGAGGAAATAAAATTTTTTAAGCTACATAAACAAATACCCCAGTCCCGGCTCGTATATTATCTTCAGCTTAGAACATTGGAAAACCCCTTCTCATATGGCAAAAGAGTTCGGAAAAAGCTCTACCGTAAGAAAATAGAAAAGATCAATAAGTTTAATCTGCTTCATTATGATTTCTGTAATTACATGGAACTGGAGCAGCAGCATTTAGATCAATTTTATTTCACCCGAGCCTACTTAAATGAAAATGAGATTACTGCTCAAAAAAACTTTCTAGTTGATCCTAATTTTAATACTTCTCACGATCTCCTCCTCAGTCAGTATAGAGCTTACAAAATGCTTTTACCCAAATTAGTGGCAGAAGTTGAAAAATCAAAGCATCCCAAAGTGAAAAATACTGGAATTACGCTTAAATGGACAGCTTCAAAAGTAGCATTAACCGAACTTTTGTATGCCCTGCAAGTCAATTCTGCTATCAATAACGGAAGGACAGAATTGATAACTATCGCATCCTTTTTTGAAGATCATTTTGAGGTCAAGCTGGATAATATTTACAAAACCTACTCAGAGATAAAATCCCGCAAAGGGAGCAGGACCAAATTTCTGAATGAATTGACCTGGCAGCTGGAACAGAAAATGAAAGGGGATGATGCCCTATAAATTTCGGGTGTATCACGTAACTCCGAAATACTCTTTTTGCATACTCACGAAGATATTTGGATCTCCAAAACTTCTTCTGAAGGCCCATTTTCAGCAGAAAACCTGGTGATTTGAGGAGTGTTAAATTTTGACGTAACTACGATCGCATTGGGAAGAAAACCCAACAATCCCCATCAAATTTGTAAAACGAAAGTCAAATTAATGCAATCCCGCCGCTTTAAAAATTCTAACCTGCGGCGGGATATTTAAAACCAACTTATTATGCCAGCAAACATTCTTACCACAGAAGACCTTCACGAGTTCAAACTGGAACTCCTACAGGAAATTAAAGAGTTATTGACTAAAGCCGGAGAGGGATCACCTAAGAAATGGCTAAAATCTTCAGAAGTGATGAAGCTATTAAAGATTAGTCCAGGAACCTTACAGAACTTCAGGATCAATGGAACTATACCTTACACCAAAATAGGTGGGATCATCTATTACGAGGCAGAGGAGATACAAAAGATCTTACTGGAGAACAAAGTGAATTTTTAAAATTATCACGAAATGAATTATATCAGGCATCTTAATACAGTACTACAAAAATTTGAAAAGGACTCCCGGCTCAACCCTCCTCATATAAGCCTGTACTTATCCTTGTTCAGGGAATGGAATCTTACCAGGTTTTCAGAACAGTTTGCTGTATCACGCAAGACCCTTATGAAGCGGGCAAAAATTGGTTCCAATACTACTTACCACAGGTGTATGCGAGACTTACATGAATGGAACTATATTCTGTACATGCCTTCTCATAATCCCCATATAGGATCAGTTGTACAGATGGCTATTTTTTTTGCAGGTAGTGAACCAAATAATGGACAAAACAGGTCCGGAAATGGTGAACAGGTGGAACACTACCATTCCGCTGATGTACCAGTTACTATTTATAAACATGAAAACATGGTAACGTATGGAAGACCATTTAATGAACAAGAGGTTTTAAAGTTTTTTGCTTCTATAAATCAGGCTCCGGAAAAGGCTCTTAAATTTTTTGAATATTACCAGGCCAGGAACTGGAAAGTTGCCAATGGGACAGAGGTCAGAGACTGGAAAGCTTTAGCGCAAACCTGGATTTCCCGTTCCGTTAACCAGGTACATCGCGATGGTAAAGCATTTAACGGATTTAAGGATTACCTGAAAATTACTAAAGATAAAAACTATGATGAACCCCTCTAAAATCATCGAAGCCGGCGTAGAATATAGTTTGGGCAAGTTCGATGGACACACGGTGTATTATGAATTTCCGAAGATCTTGATTTACCTGGATGCCAAGGGAAAAATTCTTTTTGGAAGGAATTTCAAGATTTTTGATAATGACCGGGAATTACTATTTAGGCTATGCAATTATATCATCCGGGATGAAAAAATGTGTCAAAAAATGAACCTTGATCTTAATAAAGGTTTGTTGATCTCGGGCCCTGTCGGCTGTGGCAAGACCAGTCTTATGAAATTATTAAAATATGTAGTGCCCCATCAAAAGGCTTATGAAGTAATACCCTGCAGGAACATCGTTTTCTCTTTCAACCATATTGGTTTCAAGGCGATAGAAGATTTTGGGGAAAGCGGTTATTTCTGTTTTGATGATCTGGGAGTGGAACCTCTTGGAAGATTTTTTGGGCAGGATTGCAACGTGTTGGGGGAAATTCTCCTGTCCAGGCACGATTTGTTGCTAAGCAAAAAAATAAGGACTCACGTCACCACCAATCTTAGTGCAACTGAATTGGAAGAGAGATATGGGCAGCGGGTAAGGAGCAGGATGAAACATCTTTTTAATCTCGTAACCTTCAGTAAGAACACCTTTGACAAACGCGTATAAATAAGAAAATGAATAATGAAAATAGCCACTTATAATATTCAGAATTTGTTTCACAGAGATAAGGGATTAATAAAACTCTCTGCCGGAAGATGTTTCTTAAACTGGATTAACGAAATGGATTTTTTGATGAGAAAACTGTTTAAAGGGCCAAATGATGTAGATCGTATAAAAGAACTTTCCTTTTTACTCGGCTTTGAAAATAGTAGAAGGGAGTCCTATGCTGTCATGAGAAAACGGGGAGGAAGTTTGTATTTAAGAGGTTGTAATAGTTCTTTGGAAAATAAAGCCTCCAGCTTGTCAGAGTGGAATGGGTGGATCCCCTTACAAAATATCCCCCTCAATCCCGGGGCTATATCAAACAAAGCAAGAGTAATTGCAGAGGTGAATGCAGATATATTATTACTGCAAGAGATAGAAGAAAGAGGGTCTTTGTTAGATTTCAATATGAAATTGTTATATGGTCATGACAGGGTTCCATACCAGGATCTATTAGTGTTACAGGGAAATGATGACAGAGGCAGAGAACTTGCGATCTTAACTAAAAATGGATTTAAGGTGGAGGAAATTAGAAGTTTTATGGATGAAAGAACAGTTGTGGGAGAATTGCTGTTTGATACAAATTTGCTGCAGTATAAAGTTTCTACCCCGTCTAAAAAAACCTTCTGGTTGATTGCCGTGCATTTTGTAGATACAGGCAGGGATACGGAATCTGCTGCGAATATGAGGTTTCTACAATCTTCCAGGGTAGCAGAAATCTACCAGGAAATGTGGGACGATGGTAAAGAGAATATTATAATCGCCGGTACCCTCAATGAGGTATGCTATTCCCATTATCTTTCCCCTCTCCTTCAAAAAACTGACCTGAAGGACATCACAAAACATCCTGAGTTTAATGTAGATATAGATTTAGGGATAGATGCAGATTACTATCGAATGGGAGCATACAGGAAAGGGGTTAATATAAAGCAGAAGGACTACCTGCTGCTTTCACCGGAAATGTTCAAAAGAGCGATAAAGGGAGGCTTGAACAGGAAAGCCGTATGGCCGGACAAATTTGGTAAATGGAACGTGTATGATACAATTGGCAGCAAAGAACAGGCAGCCAGCGAACATCCTGTAATTTGGGCAGAGATAGACATTTGAAACTTCTAATTCATTGGAAGTATTTATAATTGTACGTGGTGACTAAAATTAATTCCAATTCAGAACAACGGAATGTAGGTGGTTCCAATTATTCTCCAAAATTAAATTTTTAAGTTTGGGAAACAATTGGTTTTATTTTACAAGTTTATAATCCTATTCAAGTAAAAGTTTCATTAATTTTTCTGCTGTCACTTCCCCCTTCTTTTTAACAAATTCCCTGGAAGTATTATCACCAATTTCATAGGTGAGTGATTCTGCCCCATGCTCGTAAAAAAAGTAGCTAGTGGAAGTTACTCTTTTTCCAGTTCCTGGACTTGGTTTCACATTAGGATTATAATTTTCGAATTCTTTCCCTGTTTCAGAAATTAGAGCAGGAACAAGGCCGGGCATATTTCCTTTTTGTTCAGGATCAATAGTATAATAAATATCCTGCCAGGTAGAATGAAAATCAACAAAAAAGTAAATTTTTCCATTATTCTCCTTTACTTTTTTATTGGCAAAATCTCTAATAACTCTCGTTTCAGGCTGGTTAAAATCTTCCCAATCCCTATTTAGGTCAATTCCACCCATGTTATGCCGCCAATGACCATTATCGACTCCATCTGGATTTACCAGAGGAAAAACGTAGGTATTATATTTTTTTCTAAAGGCTATGGCATCCTCGCTATTCGATGAAATAGTTTCGATAAAGGCTTTCATGGCTAAATATCCAGTCACTTCCGGTGGATGTTGCCGGGAGAGTACAAAGATCATAGCCTTATCGTCACTCTCACCTATTCTTAAAACCTCTATAGGTTTCCCTTCCCTACTTTCACCAGCTTTTGACTTCGTTATGAAGGGTTTTAAACTTAACTCATTAGTCCATTGTTTATTATCAGAAGTAGTAATAAGCTCTTGTGCAGAAATCCAAACGGTATCAGGACTTATTGAAAGCCGTATGGTTGCACTTGGAGTTTTAATTTTTTCTTCAACAGTTTTTTTTGCGATAAATAGTTCCGAGGAATCTATCTCAACAAAATTGATTCCATCCGAACTTATCTTTGGATGGTAGCGGTGATTAATATTTTCTGGATAGGTAAGAGACAAAGTGACTTTTTGTTCTTCTTCGGACCACAATTTAAAAGCATACCAGGGACTGGTATTGATAGGAGTGTTTTCTGGAGTACTTAATGTGGAAATAATGGTGTCATTTACCATAACAATACCATTTAATCTGGCACCATCAAATTCATTTGAAGCATAGATACCATTTCCCAGGTTAAAAATATCTCTGTATTGACGTTGTACAGGTACAGTTTCCGTATTGACCTTCTGTATTTCTCCCTGTCCTTCCCATTGCTTATTAGTTTTACAAGAGGTCGCAACGACAAGAACTAAGGAGAGTAAAATTAAGCTATGATTTATCTTTAGGTTGAGCATTTTTATAATTTCTAAAATGTGAAAGTGAGGAGCAGAAATTAATTAATTTCCTTAAAATCCTTTATAACTAGCTTTTGTTAATTCTTGAACGTTTCTTATTTTCCTAGGAGGATAAAGATGCTTATCGAGGTATTTATAAATATCAACTCTTACTTCCCTGGCATGTTGTGTATCAATTCGGTTAAAAATATGTCCCCCAGGAATTTCATCGTAGATTTTATATTCAAACTTTTTATTATTTGCTTTTAAGGAGGAAATCAAGTGTTCAACTTCAAGAACATTGACATCATTATCATTTGTATTAGTATGTATGAGAAGTGGAGTGTTTTTAAGCTTGTGCGCATTATATGCAGGAGAGCGTCGTTTATATTCTTCAACATTTTCATATGCGGTCTTTCCAATATGGTAATCAGCTGAATAAAGATCTCTGTATCCTTGAGTTTTATATCCCATTCGTGCTATTAAATCACTTACTGGTACTCCTGCATAGGCCACTTTGTAATTGTCAGGTTTTTCGAAAATATTTAAGAGAGTAATAAGACCACCATGGCTCCAGCCAATAATTCCAATTCTATTTTTGTCTACGAATGAGTAATTTTCAATCATAAATTCACGGCTGGCATCCACATCTCCTACTTCTCGGCCGCCGTAGTCTATGTTTTCATAATGTCTTTTGCCATAGCCTGTACTTCCTCTATATTCCGCAGCAACTACTATATACTGTTGAGCCATTAATTCCCTAATAATATGGGCATAAAAAGTTCCAAAACTACTATGTACACCTCCATGCGGGAAAACTATCAGGGGATATTTTTTATTGGGATCAATATCTTTAGGAACGAATACATAGGAAGAAAAGATTAAGGGATTACCATAACCTTGGGCTGTTTCATTCTTTTCCTTCCAAAGAGGCGGGCCAGTCATTGTAACCTTATCGACGTGTGCAACATCTCCTACTTTTTGATACCAGAGAATATCATCTATTCCCTTACCAAGTTGATCAAGACTATGTCTCAAATTGGAGATTTGGTTTCCCATTTTCTCTATAATTTCATCTTTAGATTCCTTTTCCTGAGCTACCATTTGACTTTTTCCGATAGCCAAAATAAAGAATAGCAATAAGTAAATGTTTTTCATAAAAATTTTCTTTAGTTAATTATTGGGTTAATCAGTTTACTTTTTTCATTACATATGCTCCCCAAAGAAGATCGCGTTCATTAACAGCTTATTCGTTCCAAACCAAAATGCCCGGAAGTTGGTATTATCTGTAAACAGGATCACCTGGCCGCTGCCTAAATTGGTCTTTTTGAAGGGGACCGTGTTGGCGATCAATTCAAGGTTGGGTTTGCTTATGTAGCCGCTTAGTAATGGATTCCCGGTGTACTGTAACGGGTTGTTGTAGCTGGTGGAATCGGCTTCTATGAAAATGGTTGTATCCCTGAACAGGGCTATTTTATCATCCTTATAACCAAAATTCACAGGGTGTGATCTGTCCTGTTTTGCCTGGAAGATCGCTCCTCCAATGCCCTGTGCCCCTCTAAAGTCTCTCGCCTGCTCAAAAGTGACATTTTCTGCCTTAATTTCATTCTTCTTAAGCTCCATCTTCATGAACTCGTTGCTCTTGAACCAGTTGGCGGCATTTTTATATCCTATTAAGGTTCCACCATTGCGAACCCAGGTTTTAAGTTTGTCTGCCTCACTTTTACCAAGAGCACCACCCCAGCTGTTGGGAAGGATGATAGCCGTATAGGAACTAAGGTCGGCACGATTGAAATTACGTGTGTCCAGTTTAGTGATCTTCATGTCGTAACGTTGATCAAACAGGTGCCAGATCTCTCCGGCATCATAAGGGGTGATCCCGTCTCCTACGATCATTGCAACCTTTTGAGGTTCCAATGGCCTGAATTTATTGCTTCCCAGGGTTATCCCGCTAGTGAGGCCGGTAGTTACCGCGTTAATCTCCACTCCGGTTTCTTCAGCCACTGTTTTGAGTAACTCAAAGATCTCGTCTGAGTTCAATTCCTGGTTCTGTACCGGGATAAGGATAGTACCATAATCATAGGCTTTATCTCCCTCTGCAAATGGTTGCATGGCAACAGTAGCACGCAGGTCCTTTTCCAGGATCATATTAAGGGCTTTTGGTGCATAATAGTTATGCCACTCCATAAGGTAAGCGTATTCGCTGCGGGCAGGGGCAGTGACCGTTGGTTTTGCCGGCTCTTCTATCCTTTCGCCTGCATTGCGTATGTTGACCTCCTCCTGGAAATCCAGGTTGAAGGCAAGGGGGAAGGTCCAGGCAGAGATGTCATAGAAAAGACTGTCCTGGAAGCTGGTCCTTTTTTCGAACATAGCCTCTACAAGTCGGTGTTGCCTCTGATTTTTAGGAACGATATAGGCCGCCCCTTTTTTATAGTTCTTGCCATTGGATTCAAAATCCCCGGCAACCTCATGAACTTCAATTTGCTGGCGTCTTAAAATATCTGCCAGGTGCCAGGCGGTGGCGGGATCTTTGGAATTTCCAAAGACATAGGCGCCTTTTCCTGTCGACTTACGGGCATTTGCATAAAATTCGCGCTGGAAATTAAGGATCTTTTCCCTCATACCCACTGCAGCTTCCAGGGTGGAAAGTGCGGTAGTAAATTGATTTCTTATAGTGAATGGGAAGGTGAGGAGCCCGTTATTGGTTTCCTGCACATGCCCGCGGGAACTTCCCTGCTCAAAGAGAATTCCTATGCTTCCGTTAATATCGGGGAAGGTAGAACCTTTTCCGTAGTAAAAATCGTCGTAATCCTCTTCAGTATAATAAAGGGAGCCAATTTTATCCAGTGCAGCGGCGTGGTAGGTGCCAATCTCTTTGGTAAGATCCTGGTTCATTTGCGGCGTTAGCGGGTGAGTCCTTGAAGGTATCCCCGGCTGGAAAAAGAACGAGGAGTTGGAGCCCATCTCGTGATGATCGGTTAGGATATTTGGATGCCATTTATGAAAAGTCTCTATTCGCGCACGGGATTCAGGTAATTGTGCCGGCAGCCAGTCGCGGTTCATGTCAAACCAGTAGTGGTTGGTCCTTCCTCCCGGCCATACTTCGCTGAATTCCCTGTCCTGCGGGTCCGGATTAAGGTTGTGGCTCCTGTTGGTGTTGGCCCAATAGGCAAAACGCTGTAACCCGTCCGGATTAAAAGAAGGATCAAAGAGGATGATAGTATTCTCAAGAAGTTCATCAATTTTTGGGCCCTGTCCTGCTGCAAGATAGTAGGCTGCAAGAAGAGCGGCGTTGGAACCACTGGCTTCATTTCCGTGAATGGAGAACCCCTGGTTCACCACGATGGGCATACTGGCAGTATTTAAGTTGCTGCTGTTTTCCCGGGTAAGTTTCAGGTGGTCCTGGCGTATTTGCTCCAGATTGCTATGATTTTCAGGCGAAGTGATGGTTAGAAGGATTAGCGGCCTTCCTTCATAGGTATTCCCGCGGGTTTCCAGAGTGATTCGCGGAGATTCTTCAGCTAAAGTCCGCATATAGGAAAGCAGTAGGTCGTGGGTCACATGCCACTCGCCGGGTATATAGCCTAAAACTTCCTGGGGGGTGCTAATATTCTCATCGTAATTTATGTCCTGAGGGAGATAGTAATTAAGGTCTATCGGTTTTTGTGCTAGGGAAAATAGAGGAATTAAACACAAAATAAAAAATGATAAATTTTTCATAATTCGATGCTAAAAGATATAGGAATTTATGTATTTGGACTGGAAAAATCTCGATTAACGGTAAGATTTCTAAATACTAGATTTTCAAATCTATACAAATTTTTTTTAAAAAGGAAATTCATATTTTTTTTTGAAAAAAATTTTTTTTTCTAACTTGATTCAAATGGCCCATTCTCAGCGAATTACCTTAATGTAAATTTTTGTACTATTTCGATTGCGAAAATAATTTAATTTTTTTTTAGTGCTTTTATAAATTGTTTACCCATTTATTATTTGCTAAACTTGTAAATCATTAACCCAAAAATTTACAGAATGAAATTGAAAATTACTTGTATTTTGTTCATTTCGCTGAGTTTCTTCGAAATGGCCTTTGCGCAGCAACGAAATGTAACTGGAACAGTTACTGACACCCAGGGCCTTCCCTTGCCTGGTGTAAATATTACTGTAAAAGAAACGTCACGGGGTGTACAGACAGATTTTGATGGGAATTACTCCATTCAGGCTGAAACTGGAGAAGTTTTAGTCTTTTCCTTCGTAGGATTACGCACCAAGGAAGTCGTTGTTGGAACTGATAATATTATCAGTGTTGTACTCGAAATGGATGCGGCGGAATTGGATGCAGTCGTTGTAACTGCACTAGGTGTTAAAGCTCGCCCACGATCTATAACGACAGCTATTGAAACGGTCACGTCTGATGATATAGAAAATGCAGGAGAAACTAATCTCGCAAATTCTCTATCGTCAAAAGCTGCAGGTGTTAATGTTGTAAGTTCATCCGGATCTGTTGGAGCTTCTGCAACCATTAGAATTCGTGGAAACACTTCTATTAATAAATCTAATAGCCCCCTTTTTGTTGTAGATGGCGTTCCAATTGATAATTCGAAT